>DASTZF010000293.1:0-3022 GCA_035764445.1 Burkholderiaceae bacterium | reverse complement strand
CCGAAAGTGGCAGTGACCGCAACGCTCGAGCCGTAGCCGTGGCAGTTGAGGCTGCCGTCAACCGGCGGCGCATCGGCGTCACACGTCGCGGCATCGGGGCGCGCGACCGTCTCGCGCGAGAACACGCAGCGCACGCCGATCGCACCGCTGCGCGGGGCGCCGACCTTGCGCAGACGCTGGCGCAGCGCGGCAAGCAGCGGGTCGTGCGTGACGTCGGCCAGATCTGCCAACTCGACGCGTTGCGCCGCGCGCTTGCCCCCGGCAGCGCCGGCACAGACGATGGGCACGCCAGTGGCAAGCGACCACTGCGCGATCGCCTGCTTGGCACGCACCTGATCGCAGGCGTCGATCACGCCGTCGATGGGGCGCCCCTGCAGCAGCGCCGGCCAGTTGCCGGGCTCGACGAAAGCCTCGACCACCCGCACCTCGCACTGCGGGTGGATCTGCGCGATGCGATCGCGCAGCGCCAGCGGCTTCGCCTGGCCCAGCGTGGCGTCCAGCGCCTGCAGTTGGCGGTTGATGTTCGACTCGGCGACGTGATCGAGGTCGATCAGCGTCAACGCGCCGACGCCGCTGCGCGCCAGCGCCTCCACCGCCCAAGAGCCGACACCGCCCAGGCCGACGACCGCGACGTGCGCGGTGCGCAACCGCTCATAGCCCGCGCCGCCGTAGAGCCTGCGCACGCCACCGAAGCGGCGGTCGAGGTCGGCGGCGGCGGCACTCGTCGCGGCGTTGCCGGCGGCGGCGGTGGTTTCCATCAGGCCGCTCGCTCGAGCTTCCACATCTGCCAGCGCAGCGCGAGCACGCCGCCGGCGAGGATGCCGGCCAAGGCGACGAAGCTGCCGATCGACAGCGTCGACAGCCCGGACAACCCCTGCCCGATCGTGCAGCCGAGCGCGGTGATGCCGCCGACGCCCATCAGCACCGCGCCCACGAGGTGATTGGCGGTGTCCTCGGCGTTGCGAAAGCCCTCCCAATGGAAGTTGTGCGTCGCCAGCGCCACCGTGGCGCTGCCGAGCACGACGCCCAGCGTGCTGACGATGCCGATCGTCAACGCCTTGCTCGCGTCGCTGAAGAAGATCAGCCAGTCGATCGTGTAGGCGAACGGCGACACGAAGCTCAGCGACTCCATGCGCTGCGAGTTGGTGGCCAGAAATGCTTCCTGCAAGGTCAGCGGATGCTCGGCCACGTGGCCGAGGCGGCCCGACACCCACCACACGGCGGCGACCACTGCGCCGATGCCGACGCCGCCGAGCAGCACGTCGCGGCGCCGGCCCTCGGGCCGCGCGAGCGCCCAGCCGAGCAGCCCGCCGCCGACCAGCAGCCCGAGCAGCGCCGCCAGCGTCGGGCGCGCGACGCCGCTGCCCTGCGCCAGCAGCGACGGCAGGTCCTGCCCGGCAGGCAGCGTCGCGGCGACGCGGTCGACGGTGGCCACCCGCCACACCGCGGTCAACCCTTTGAGGGTGGCGAACGCCGCGACGCCGAGCACGACGAACACCACCAGCGATTTCAGGTTGCCGCCGCCCACGCGCACCAGCGTCTTGCTGCCGCAGCCCGACGCCAGCACCATGCCGAAGCCGAACATCAGGCCGCCCAAGGCATTGCTGAGCACGACCACGCGCGGCGTCGCGTAGATCGAGTCGCCGGCCTGCACCCAGCCGAGCGCCACCATCGCGTTGAAGCCGAGCACCGCCACGCCGGCGGCCAGCGCCCACATGCGCATGCGCGACCAGTCGCCCATCGTCACGATGTCGGACAGCGCGCCCATCGTGCAAAAGTGCGTGCGCTGCGCGATCGCGCCGAACACCAACGCCAGCGCAAACGCCGCCCACAGCACCTGCGTGGTCAGCGCCTGCACCTGCGCTTCGGTCGGCATCGCGTTGCGAGCTGGCGGCGGCGCTACGGCAGCTGGTTGGGCACGCCCACCGCCACCGGGCGGATCGCCGCACCGGCGGCGCCAAGGTCACGCGACGGCAGCACCATCGCGCACGACGTCCACACCTTGTCCTTGGCCATCGCCGCCAGGTTGAGGTTCTCCAGGTGATGGATGCCGAACTGCGTGATCAGCGTGTGGTGGATGCCGAACGGCAGCCCCGGTGCGGTGCCCGCCGCCGGCGGCGCCTTGCCCTGCAGCATGCCGCCCGGTACGGCATCGATGAACGGCGTGTCGAGCCCGACCGCCACCACGCGCTTGGCTCCGAGCCAGTTGGCGGCGTCGACCGACAGCCCCGGCGCCATCGTGTAGTAGCCGTTGTCCTCGGCCGGATCCTTCCAGCGATCGCTCCAGCCGGTGTAAATCCACACCATGTCGCCGGGCAGCACGCCGCGCTGCTCGAGGCCCTGCGCCTTCAGCATCGCCTCGATGTTGGCGGCGGTCACGAGTTGGCCGTCGCTCATCGCCTGCCCCTTGCCGACGAACGCGCGCGCGTCGAGCAGCACCGCGGTACTGATCAGCGGCGGGATCTTGTCGATGCCCATCTTCAGCAGCGGCGACTCGGCCGTCGGCTTGACGTCCTTCTGCGTGAAGCCCCCGTAATAGCGCGCCTCGTCGGCGGGGAACGGATCCTTCGGGTCCCACGGCTTGCTGATGTAGGCGAAGTGGCCGAGCGCGTCGATCTGCGTGCCCTGCTGCCCGGGCTCGGCGTTGGCCTGCATCACTTCGCTGTTGAACGCGTGCGCCGAGAACGGCACGCCGGCCGTGCTCTTGTACTGCGTGCCCGCCGGGCTGGCGAACGGTGACTTGGGCATCGTGTTGCTGCGCACGTACGACGCCTCATACACCTGCGAGCGCGGCTGCGCCATGTGCCACGCGCAGCGCTGCAGCGTGATCGGGCCCAGCGTGTTGGCCATGCCGAGCTCGTCGCCCGGCTTCCATGGCGGTGCCGGGCTGCGCTTGGCAGCCTGGATCAGCAGCGCCGGCTCGGCGGCGAGCAATGACGAGGAGACGCCAAACGACAACATGGCGGCAAGAAGGGGAACGCTCGCGCTGCGCGAGCTCGACGGTCGGTTCATCAGCGGGCCT
>DASTZF010000292.1:0-11004 GCA_035764445.1 Burkholderiaceae bacterium | reverse complement strand
GATGCCTGCGGCTGGAAAGGCAAGTCGATCGGCCGCGCCGCGGTGTACGACAAGCAGGCACTGGTGCTCGTCAACCGCGGCGGCGCCAGCGGTGCGGAGGTGCTGATGCTCGCGCGCGCGATCCAGGAGAGCGTCTACGGCCGCTTCGGCATTCGGCTCGAGCCGGAGCCCGTTGTCGTGTAGCGCAGCGATCGCATTGGTGTTGACAAGCGAACACCGCGGATCCGGCTTTGGCTGCGGCCTCACATCGCTTGCGCGATGCGAGCCTTCGCCGAAGGGCAAGCGCTTTGCCGAGCCGCTGGTGTTGCCCCCTCGAGGGGGAGGCGGCCGCTAGGCCGCTTCGGTGGTGGGTCAGGTCACCAGCGCCGGCTCGGTCGCGCACAGCGCGCGCGTGGCCGTCAGCGTCTCGTCGAAACGCTGCAGCGCCAGCGCGAGCTGGCCGGCGCTGGTCGACGCTGCGCTCGTGCTCAGGCGGCCAGCGGCGTCGGCCAGCGCGTGCAGTCCCAGGTTCAGCGCCGCTCCCTTCAGCCCGTGCGACACGCGGCGCAGCTCGTCGGTGTCGGCATCGCGCAGCGCGCGGCGCATCCGCTCGGTGGCGTCGCCCGCCTGCGTGAGCAGCGACTCGTACAGGCGTGCCGCCTCGGCGCGCGGCATCAGCTCGATCAGCCGCGCTAGCACCTGCGTGTCGAGCAGCGCCTTACCGGCGTCGGTCGAGCCGCCGCGCGTCGCCTCCGTGGGCTGCGCCGCACTGCCGAAGCGTCGCTGGAAGAGCGCCGTCAGCTCGGGCATGCCCAGCGGCTTGACGAGCACGTCGTCCATGCCCGCCGCCAGGCAGCGCGTGCGCGTGTCGGCGTAGGCGTCGGCGGTCAGCGCGACGATCGGCACGCTGGCCGCTTGGGTGTCGAGCTGGCGGATCGCCTCGGTGGCGGCGATGCCGTCCATCACCGGCATGTGCACGTCCATCAGCACGATGTCGAACCCATGCTCCTGCACCGCCTGCAGCGCCTCGAGGCCGTTCTCGACGAAGTGCGCGCTGTGCCCCATGCGATCGAGCAGCGCGGCGAGGAACAGGCGGTTGACCGCGTTGTCCTCGGCCACCAGCACGTGGCGCGCGCGCGGTGACACCGGCGCTGCGGCCAGTGGCGGTGGCGCGTCGGAAGCCGCCGCGGGCAGCGCGCGCAGCGGCAGCCGCACGCGGAACACGCTGCCCTGGCCGAGTGTGCTTTCCACCGTGATGTCGCCTTCCATCAGCTTGACCAGCCGATGCGCGACGTCGAGGCCGAGCCCTGTGCCCTGGTTGCCCGCGGGCCCGTGCGCGGGCCAGTGGCTGCCCTCGAACAGGCGCTGCACGGCCTCCGCACTCATGCCGACCCCGGTGTCGCTGACCACCAGCAGCAGGCCCGGCTCGCCGGCGGCGGTGGCCGGCGCACCGCGACACGACAGACCTACGCTGCCGTGGTCGGTGAAGCGGATCGCGTTGGCCATCAGGTTGACCAGCACCTGGCGCAGCCGCGCACCGTCGATGCGGATGCGTCGCGGCAGCGCCGGATCGACCTCGACGGTCAGCCGCAGCGCCTTGGAGGACGCGTTGGCACGCATCACACGCTCGACCTCGCGCACCAGCGGCTCGAGCTCGATGTCGCGCAGGTCCAGCGTCAAGGTGCCAGCCTCGAGCTTGGACAGGTCGACGATGTCGTTGAGCAGCCCCAGCAGGTGATCGGCCGCGTCGATCGCGGTGCGCAGCAGCTCCTGCTGACGCGCGTCGAGCCGCGACTCACGCAGCAATGCCAGCATGCCGAGCATGCCGTGGAACGGCGTGCGGATCGCGTGGCTCATGTGGGTGAGGAATTCGCTTTTCGCGCGGCTGGCGCGCAGCGCCTGCTCGCGTGCATCGTCGAGGTGGTTGGCCATCGCATGCAGCGCCCGGCGGCTCTGCTCGAGCTGGCGCATGCGCCGCAGCGCCAGGTAGCCGAACACGCCCACCATCGCCGACAGGAACACCGTGAGCGACAAGCCGATGCGGTTGTGCTGCGCGATCGTGTGGCTGCGCTCGGTGAGCTGCTGCGCGACCCGGTGCGCACCGGCCAGCAGCATCTGGTGGATCGGCGCGTCGAGCGCCTCGAGGTCGGCCAGCAGCGCCGCCAGCGCAGCGGCGCTGAACGGCGCGGGTGCCGTCTGCCCGAGGTAGAGGTCGCTGCGGTCCACGAAGTCGCGCAGCGCGCGCTGCGCGCTGCCGTACTCGGGGCTGTCGGACAGCACGCGTTGCGCGCGATCGGTCTGCAGCAACCCGATGCGGCTGATGAAGATGTCGTAGCGCAGTTGCAGCTGCTCGCGCGCGGTGGCCGGGTCGGCCGCGGCCTGTCGCCAGCGCTCGCGCAGACGCAGGTACTCGGTCTCGAGCTGGAACAGGTTGAGCACCAGGTAGTCATCCTGGCCCTGCACCGCCTGGTTCAGCAGCGCCTGCTGGCGCGCCTGCACGAAGAACGCCGCCAGCAGCGACACGATCAGCACGATGCCGCTGGCGATGAACCAGCCCGACAGCGGCGACGCGCCGTGGCCTAGAGCACGTCGATCGACTTCAATTGCCATACGGAACGGCTGTAGTACAGCGCGGTGCGCAGCGTGGGGTCGCTGTCGAACGGGTAGATCATGAACAGCGGCCCCTTCTCGCGCACCGGGATCGGCTTGTCGTCGATCATGCGCGCGAGCACGACGTCGTAGCGGCGCGTGTCCTCGCTCGGCACGTCGATCCGGTAGTCGTTCAACGCGGCGATGCGCAGCGTGGTGCCATTCGCACTCACCAGTCCGAGCACGTCGCGCAGCAACGGGCCGGTGAACTTGCGCGCGTCGTTGAACCACGGCGTCTTGGTACTGAAGCTCTGCTGCGTCAGCGCTTCGAGCATCGCCATGTCGAACGCGGCCCGGTTGCTGTCGTTGGTGCGCCCGATGCGCCCGCCGATGCTCAGCACGACGGTGCCTCGCGGCGGCTGCAGCGTCTCGGCGCGACCGTGCAGCGGCAGCGCCGCTCCGGCGACCCAGCACAGCGCGCGCCGACGCGCCGGGATGAGCGGGGCGTGCGGCACGGGCGCGGGCGGTTCAGCGGTCAAGACCCGCGGATTCTAGGCCGTCGCCCGGCGCCTCGCGCCGGCGCGACGGCACCGCCTGGGAACGAGAAGCCGGTCACGAACAGGCACTTGCAGTCACTCAGCGGCGAGGGCCCCTCGGCTAAGCTCGATCGGTGATGCCCCACTGCACGCCGACTTTGCTCGACGGTGCCCAGCGCACCGACGCGGCGCACGCCAACGCGTTGCCGGTCGGCCATCGCCTGCACGAGTTCGAGGTGCGCGGCGTCATCGGCGTCGGCGGCTTCGGCATCGTGTACCGCGCGTTCGACCATTCGCTCGAACGCGAAGTGGCGCTCAAGGAATACATGCCCAGCGCGCTGGCCGGGCGCAGCGGCAAGCAGCAGGTCTCGCTGCTGTCGGCGTCGCATTCGGAGACTTTTGCGCTGGGCCTCAGCTCGTTCGTCAACGAGGCCAAGCTGCTGGCGCGCTTCGATCATCCATCGCTGGTGAAGGTGCATCGCTTCTGGGAGGACAACGGCACCGCCTACATGGTGATGCCGCTGTACCGTGGCATCACGCTGCGCCTGCTGCGCGAGCGCACCGATGCCTGCCCCAGCGGTGCCCTGCTCGAACGGCTGCTGCAGCCGCTGTTGGGCGCGCTCGAGGTGCTGCATCGCGAAGGCGTCTACCACCGCGACATTGCGCCCGACAACGTGCTGGTGTGCGACGACGGACCGCCGGTCCTGCTCGACTTTGGCGCCGCGCGGCGCGTGATCAGCGACCGCAGCCAGGTGCTGACCGCGATCCTCAAGCCCAGCTACGCGCCGATCGAGCAATACGCCGAGTCCAGCGGCATGCGCCAGGGCCCGTGGACCGATTTCTATCCCCTCGGCGCGACGCTGCACTTCCTGATCACCGGCAAGCCCCCGCTGCAGGCGACCGCGCGCACGATCAGCGACGACCAGCCGCGGCTGGCTGGCTCGGGGCAGGGCGGCATGCGCGACCTGCTGCTGCAGGTGTGCGACTGGATGCTCGCGCCGCGCCCGCAGGACCGGCCGCAGAACGTGGCCGAGGTGCGCGCGGCGCTGGCGGGGCAGTTGCCGGTGCCGCAGCGCACACGGGCAAGCACGGCGAACTCGTGGCAGACCACGGTCGTGCAGGTGGAAGGCGGCGAGCCGGGGGAGTCGAGCTTCGGCCCCAGCGATTTGCCGGTCCCGCAGGCGCAGATCGAGCGCGGTGCGCGCGCGCGCACGCTGTGGGCCGCAGCGCTGGCGATGGTCGCGATGGCCGCTGCCGGCGCATGGTGGGCCTCGCGCACGCCGCAGGCACCCGCCTCGGCGGTGATCGCGGCCAACGCGGCCGACGCCCAGCCCGCCGCCGCAACGCCCGCGCCCGCTGCGCTGCGCGAGGAGGCGGCCGAGCCTGTGGCCGAGAGGCAGGCGCCGACCGCGCTGGCCGCAGCCGTGCCGCGCCCGCGCGCGCAGCCGAATGCCGGTTCGGAGGGCCCGCGCGGCGCCTCTGCGCAGCCGAAACCCACTGCGACGCAAGCGACTGCACCGCGCGCAGTCGAAAGCACGGCGGCACCGCACGCGCAGACAGTCGCGAATGTCGAGCCGGCGCCTGCCGCGGTCACGCCGACCAGCAGCAACGCCGGCGACGCCGCTCCCGCGCAAGCACCGGTGAGCGTGGCCACCGCCACGCACAACCCGCGCGAGCGATGCGGCGGGCGCCATCTGCTGGCGATGCATCGCTGCCTGGTGCGCGAATGCGAAAAGCCCGAGTTCGCGGCGCACCGCGAATGCCAGAAGGTGCGCGACATCGAAGCGCGCTCGCGCAGCATCCACGACAGCAACTGAATCGCGGTCGCGCAAGCGACAAGTGTCGGGTTCCACACGATGCGTCGCCGGCGCGTCGGATCCACACTGCAGAGCCTGCGGACGGACCTGCCGATGTCGATCAACCTGACCCAGCCCCACCACGCCATCTGGCCGGCGCGCCTGCCGCGCGAGCTGGTGCTGCCCGAGACCACGCTGTGGTTCAACACCGAGGTGGCGGCCAAGCGATATCCGAGCAAGGCCGCCTACCTCTTTTGCGGCCGCGCCCTGACCTTCGCCGCGCTGCGCGACCAGGCGCTCGCGCTGGCGGGCTGGCTGCAGGCGCACGGCGTGGCACGCGGCGACCGCGTGATCGTGTTCATGCAGAACTGCCCGCAGTTCCCGATCGCGGTGCAGGCGATCCTGCGCGCCGATGCGGTGGTGGTGCCGGTCAACCCGATGAACAAGGCCGACGAGTTCGGCCACTACATCACCGACTCCGGGGCGCGGGTGGCGATCACCACCGCCGATCTCGCGGGCATCGTGGCGCAGGCCGATTCGCAGCTGAGTCCGGCGCAGCGCCTGCGCGAGCTGATGGTCACGCATTTCACCGACGCGATGCCCGAGGGAGCGCTCGATCCCGCCGAGGAACCGAGCGCGCCGATCCTGCAATGGCTGCGTGCGCGGCCCGAATTGCCGCCGCGCTGCACGCCGTGGTGCGACGCGATCGCCGCGGGCCACGTGCCGCGCGAGCACAGCAGCCGACCCGACGACATGGCGCTGCTGCCGTACACCTCAGGCACCACCGGGCTGCCCAAGGGCTGCATCCACACGCACCGCACGATCATGCACAACGTGGTCGGCGGCGGCCAGTGGGGCCACGGCGGCGCCGAGGCGGTGAGCCTGGGCGTGGTGCCGATGTTCCACATCACCGGCTTCGTCTACTCGGCGGTCGGTCCGATCGCCAGCGGTGCCACCACCGTGCTGATGCCGCGCTGGGACCGCGAACTCGCGGCGCGGCTGATCGAGCGCCACCGCGTGTCGCACTGGACGTGCATCCCGACCATGATCATCGACCTGTTCGCGAGCCCCAACGTCGCGAGCTTCAACCTGAAGAGCCTGCGCTTCTTGTCGGGTGGCGGCGCGGCGATGCCGCAGGCGGTCGCCGAGCGCCTGAAGCGCGAATTCGGCATCACGTTCGCCGAAGGCTATGGGCTCACCGAGACCGCCGCACCGACGCACTCCAACCTGCCCGAGCGCGCCAAGCTGCAGTGCCTCGGCATTCCGATCTTCGGTGTCGACTCGCGCATCGTCGACCCCGACACGCTGCAGCCGATGCCGGTGGGCGAGGTGGGCGAGATCGTCAGCCACGGCCCGATGATCTTCAAGGGCTACTGGGGCCATCCTGAGGCGACCAAGGCCGCGTTCGTCGAGATCGACGGCAAGTCGTTCTTCCGCACCGGTGACCTCGGCCGCATGGACGAGGAGGGCTACTTCTTCATCACCGACCGCCTGAAGCGGATGATCAACGCCAGCGGCTTCAAGGTGTGGCCGGCCGAGGTTGAGGCGCTGCTGTACCGCAATCCGGTGGTGCAGGAGGCCTGCATCATCGCGGCCAAGGACGCCTACCGCGGCGAGACGGTGAAGGCGGTGGTCGTGCTGCGCCCCGAGGCCAAAGGCAAGACCCGCGAAGAGGACATCATCGCGTGGGCGCGTGATCACATGGCGGCCTACAAGGTGCCGAAGATCGTGCAGTTCGCCGACGCGCTGCCCAAGTCGGGCTCGGGCAAGGTGATGTGGCGGCTGCTGCAGGAGGCTGAGCGCTGAAGAATTGCTGAGCAATTCTTCAGCGAGACTGATCAGTGTGGCCAGGACCACCGGCAGAGCCGGATCCTGCTCATGTGAGAGAACGCGCTGCGTGTTCCTCCGCGCGGTCTTCGAGCGGGCGGCTCCTGCCACCCCCAAGACAAACCAAACCGCGCGAAGCGATGACTGCCGTGTCAGAAGCCCGACCCGGGCTGCTGAAGGAACTCGATCTCCTCGGGCGTGCTGGCCCGTCCGAGCGCGGCGTTGCGGTGCGGGAAGCGCCCGAAGCGCTCGACGATGTCGTGATGGCGTTGTGCCCAGTGCAGCAACCCGGTGAGCGCCGGCTCGTCGCGCTCGAGATCGCCGAACAGCCGCAACCCGTCGCGCTGCGCGGCAAGGTCTTCGGCGTGCTCGAACGGCAGACAGACGAACTGGCGTTGCACGCCGCTCAGCGTGCGGTCGCCGCCGCTGGCCACCAGAGCGCGCGCCGCAGCCAGCGCGAGGGCGTCACCGGCGAACGCGCGCGCGCTGCCTCGAAAGGCGTTGCGCGTGAACTGGTCGAGCACCACGATCTGCGCCAGCGCGCCGCGCGGCGTGACAGCCCAATGCGCCAGCTCAGCGGCGAGCGCGCGCTCGATCAGGCCGCCGAAGCGCTCGCGGATCTGGGCGTCGAAGGCGTCGTCCTTGGCGAACCATTGCGGGCGCGACGCCCGGTGCTGCGGATCGTCCGCCGCGCCGAACCAGAAGTCGAGCACCGCTTGCGCCTGCACTTCGATCACGCGGGCTCCACCAGGTCTTGCATCTCCGGATGCCGCCGCAGGTAAGTGCGCACGTAGCTGCACGCCGGGCGCACCTTCAATCCGTGCGCGCGGGCGTGGTCGAGCGCCGCGCGCACCACTCGCGCCGCCAGCCCCCGGCCCTGCAGCGCGGGCGGTGTCTCGGTGTGAGTGATCCACATCACGCCGTCGATCAGATGGTACTTGGCGAACGACAGCTGGCCATGCACCGGCAGCTCGAAGCGCGAGGCGGCCTCGTTGTGCACGACGGCGGCGAATTGTCGCGTCACGGGGGTCAAGGCCTCAGTTGCTGCCACAGGAAGCTGAACTCCAGCGCCATCATGTCAGCGCGCTGCGCGTTGTCGGCGGCAGCACCGTGGCCGCCTTCGATGTTCTCGTAGTACAGCACGTCGTGGCGCTGCTCGCGCATGCGCGCGGCCATTTTGCGCGCGTGGCCGGGGTGCACGCGGTCGTCGCGTGTGCTGGTGACGAACAGCACGCGCGGCAGCTGCTGCGCCTTGCGCACGCTCTGATAGGGGCTGTAGCGCTCGATCCACGCCCACTGCTCGGGCTGATCGGGGTCGCCGAACTCGGCCATCCACGACGCGCCGGCGAGCAGCTTGTGGTAGCGCTTCATGTCGAGCAGCGGCACCTGGCACACCACCGCGTTGAACAGCTCGGGACGCTGCAGCATCACGGCGCCCACCAGCAGCCCGCCGTTGCTGCCGCCTTCGATCGCGAGATGGCGCGCGTTGGTGACGCGCCGCTGGATCAGGTCCTCGGCGACCGCGATGAAGTCGTCGTAGCTGCGCTGCTTGTGCTGCCGCACCGCGGCCTGGTGCCATGCCGGGCCGAACTCGCCGCCACCGCGAATGTTGGCGACCACCAGCACGCCGCCCTTGTCGAACCATGCGGTGCCGTAGATGCCCGAGTACCACGGCTGCTGCGCCACCTCGAAGCCGCCGTAGCCGTACAAGATGGTTGGGTTGCTGCCGTCGGCCATCGCTGCGCGCGGCCACACGACGAAGTAGGGCACGCGCGTGCCGTCGCGGGAGGTCGCAGCGTGCTGCTCGACGCGCATGCCGTCGGCGTCGAAGTAGCGCGGGCGCGCCTTGACGAGCTCGCGCTGGTCGCTGCCAGTGCCGGCCAGCATCATCGAATCGGGGGTCAGGAAGTCGCTGTACTGCAGCCAATACGCCTCGGCGAGGTCGTCGCGCGCGAGCATCGGATCGTGCAGCGCCGCCACCGCGATGGTGCCCGGATGCGGCGCCCTGACATCGCGGCCGACCCAGCGGCTGCCGTCGAAGCGCCACTCCTGCACGCAGCCGGCGACGTTGTCGAGGATGTCGAGCACGATGCATGTGCGCGTCGTTGTGAAACCCGCCAGCGAGCGCGTCGGCGTCGGCTCGAACAGAGGCACGAACTCGCGCTGGCCGGCCAGGTAGTCGGACGCTGTGGCCAACAACAGCGAGCCGCCGCGGTAGGTGCTGCCGCTCACCGCCCAGTCGCTGCGCAGCTCGAGCAGCAGGTGGTCGCGCCAGAAGCTCAGCTGCGCGTCGGCGGGCTTGTCGATCGGCAGCACGCTGTCGCCTTGCAGCAGCGCGAGCTCGCTGTTGTAGAAGTCGATCTGGCGGCTGACGACGATGCGCTCGTAGCCCGGGGTCGGGTCGATCGAGAAGCCGGCCGCCACGTCCTGAGTCTGCGCCTCGAACACGGTCGTTGCTTGGGCCAGCGGCTCGCCGCGCCGCCAGCGCTTGATCACGCGCGGATAGCCCGATTCGGTGAGCGAGCCAGGGCCGACATTGGTGCCCACCAGCACAGTGTCGATGTCGAGCCAATCGACATCGCTCTTCGCCTCCGGCAGCGCGAAGCCGCCGTCGACGAAGCGCCGCGATGCGAGGTCGAACTCGCGCACGACGCTGGCATCGGCGCCGCCGCGCGACAGCTTTACCAGGCAGCGGGTGTCGGCCGGCCGCAGGACCGCGGCGCCGGCCCACACCCAGTTCTCGCGCTCGTCACGGCCGAGCGCATCGATGTCGAGCAGCACATCCCATGCGGGCTGCGCGTTGCGATACTGCGCCAGCGTCGTGCGCCGCCACAGTCCGCGCGGATGCTCGGCGTCCTGCCAGAAGTTGTAGAACCACGGCCCGCGCCGGGTGACGCCGGGAATGCGCTCGCGCGAGTCGAGCACCTCGCGGATGCGTGCACGCGTGGCGTCGAACTCGGGCCACGCCTGCAACGCCTGGCGCGACTGCGCGTTGCGTTCGCGCACCCACTGCAGCGCGCGCTCGCCCTCAATCTCTTCGAGCCACAGATAGGGATCGTCGTCGATAAGCGTTTCGGCCATGGACCCGGCGGTTGAGCGGCGGTCGGCACACACCAGTGCGAGGCACGACCGCGAGCCGCGCGAGGGTAGCAAATGCGGCGCGCGCCGTCGCGCATCGGGTCAATCGGAGTGCCGCTGCAGACGGCATGGCACGCTGAGCATGAAAGCCATGCCGCGAGCGCCGCGTCCCCATTTCAAGCGGGGATACTCCCTCTTCAGGCGCGCTTTCGAATGGCATGATCGCACAGTCGCCGTTCGGGCGAGAGGCCCCGCCGAGATGGACGCTCCGATCAACCCGTTGCTGGCGCCTTGGGATGCGCCGTTCGGCCTGCCGCCGTTCGATCTCGTGCGGTCCGAGCACTTCAGACCCGCGTTCGAGCGCGGCATGCGCGAGCACCGCGAGGAGTTGGCGCGCATCGTCGCGCCGCGCGATCCACCGACGTTCGACAACACGTTGACCGCGTTCGACGCCTCGGGCCGCTTGCTGTCGCGGGTGGAGGCCCTGTTCCACAACCTGGCCGCGTCGGCCACCAGCGATGCACTGCAGGCGGTGCAGCGCGAAATGGCCGCGCCGCTGGCGGCGCACTGGAGCGCGGTGTACATGGACGC
This sequence comes from Burkholderiaceae bacterium, assembly GCA_035764445.1. Lineage (GTDB taxonomy): Bacteria > Pseudomonadota > Gammaproteobacteria > Burkholderiales > Burkholderiaceae_C > JAEUPI01. The sequence goes on along the minus strand of DASTZF010000292.1, from coordinate 608 downwards.
CGCGCTGTTCGCTCGCATCGACACGCTGCACGCCCAACGCGATACCCTGCAGCTGGCGCCCGAGGCGCGGCGTCTGCTCGAGCGCGTGCACCTCGACTTCGTGCGCGCGGGTGCGCGGCTGCAAGGTGGCGCGCGCCAGCGCTACGCGCAGGTGATGCAGCGTCTGGCCGAGCTGACGACCACCTTCGCGCAGAACGTGCTGCACGATGAGGCGGCCTATGCGCTGGAGCTGCGCAACGAGGCCGACCTCGCCGGCCTGCCCGACTTCCTGCGCGCGGCGGCGCATCAGGCAGCGGTCGAGCGCGCGCTGCCCAGCCCCCACGCGATCACACTGGCGCGCTCGCTGATCGTGCCGTTCCTCAGCTTCTCCGAGCGGCGCGACCTGCGCGAGCAGGCGTGGCGTGCCTGGGTCTCGCGCGGCGAGCACGACGGCGCGCACGACAACCGCCCGGTGGCACGCGAGATCCTCGCGCTGCGTCGCGAGCAGGCCGCGCTGCATGGCCACGCGAGCTACGCCGACTATGCGCTGGCCGACACGATGGCATGCACGCAGTCGAACGTCTCGGCGTTGCTCCAGCAGGTTTGGGACAGGGCGTTGCCGGCGCTGC
>DASTZF010000291.1:0-8456 GCA_035764445.1 Burkholderiaceae bacterium | reverse complement strand
AGCACCTCGCCGGTGACGACGTCGATCACCACCGCGCTGCCGGCCTTGGCCTTGTGCTCGAGCACCGCGTCGCGCACGCGCTGGTAGGCGAAGAACTGCACCTTGGTGTCGATCGACAGCTGGATCTCACGACCGTGCTCGGGGTCGATCGCCTCGACGTAGTCGTCGATCACGCGGCCGACGCCGTCGCGCACGATGCCGCGCTGGCCATCGCGGCCTTCGAGGTCCTTCTCGAAGGCCAGCTCGACCCCCTCCTGGCCGCGCTCGCGGATGTCGGTGAAGCCGACCACGTGAGCGGCCGCCTCGCCTTCCGGATAGCTGCGCGTGTAGCCGGGCTCGGCACGCAAGCCCCTGACGCCGAGCGCACGGATCTTGTACCAGGCGTCGTCGGCGAGCTGGCGCTTGAGCACCACCTCGGTCAGCCGGGTGTCCAGCCGTTCGTCGAACTCCGACGCAGTCATGCCGAGCAGCCGCACCAGCTCGCGCCGCTGCGGCGGCGTGGCGTTGTACAGCTTCAGGTTCAGGTACACCGTGTTCGACGCCACGCTGGTGGCGAGGATCAGCCCGTTGCGGTCGATGATGCGCCCGCGGCTGGCCGGCAGGTCGACGGTGTGGACGAATCGGCGCTCGCCCTGCGCGAGATAGAAGTCGCTGGCCACGATCTGCACGTAGGCCGCGCGCCCGAGCAGCGCCAGGAATCCGAGCGCCACCGTCACCACCAAGAAGCGGCTGCGCCACGGCGGCGTCTTCGACGCCAGCAGCGGGCTGCTGGCGTAGGCGAGGCTGCGCGCGCTCACCGCCGATGGCGCACGACGGCGTCCGCCGATCATTTCGTCGTCCCGGAGGCAGGGTCGACCACGAAATGCGTGACCGCCGGCGTGACGGTGCGCATCGCCAGCTTCTCGCGCGCCAGCCGCTCGACCCGCAAGTGCGTGGCCTGCGCCTGGCGCTCGGCCTCGAGGCGCTGCGCCTCGGCGTCGAGGCGCGCCAGCTCGTTGCGCGCGCGGTTGGTCTCGTCGAACAGGCGTCGTGACTCGTATGACGTCTGCACCAGCGCCAGGCAGCTGAAGATCAGCGCCAGCAACAGCACGACGTGCAGACGCTTCATGCAACCCCCTTGGCCCTTTGGGCCGTTCCCCGGGGCTCCACAGGAGCCCCTGCGTGGCTCCGGGGAAGCTCGCGCCTTCGGAGCGGCCGTGCGGCGCTCATGCAACCCCCGTGCGTTCGGCCACGCGCATCACCGCCGAGCGGGCGCGCGGATTGGCCGCGATCTCGGCCGCCGACGGTCGCAGGCGCGCCAGCGCTTTGAGCCGTCGCGGTGGCGGCGGCGCGAACGGGGCACGCCGATCGGGCTCGCTGCGGCTCTCGCGCGCGATGAAGCGCTTGACGATGCGGTCTTCCAGCGAATGAAAGCTGATCACCACCAGGCGGCCTTTGTCGATCAACAGGTTCATCGCAGCGCTCAGCCCTTGCTCGAGCTCCTCGAGTTCAGCGTTGACGAAAATCCGAAGAGCCTGAAACGTGCGCGTTGCAGGATCCTGGCCTGGCTCGCGGGTCTTGACCGCACGAGCCACGACCTCGGCCAGCTCGACGGTGCGTGCCACTGGGCGCCCGCTCGCGCGGCGAGCAACAAGCGCTTTTGCAATCGGAACAGCAAACCGTTCTTCTCCATAGTCGCGGATCACCTCGGCGATCTGGCGCTCATCGGCGCGCTCCAAGAACTGCGCTGCGGTCTCGCCGCGGCTGGTATCCATGCGCATGTCCAGCGGCGCGTCGAAGCGAAAGCTGAAGCCCCGTGATGGCTCGTCGATCTGCGGCGAGCTGACGCCGAGATCGAGCAGCACGCCGTGCACCACCGAGATTGCGCGCGCGGCGAGACGCTCGCGCATCGATGCGAAGCTGGCGTGCTCGATCGCAAAGCGCGCGTCGTCGATTCGCTGCGGCCCGTCGAGCGCTGATTGCACGGCCTGCGGATCCTTGTCGAACGCCACCAAGCGGCCTGCGCTCGACAGCCGCGCCAGCAGCGCGCGCGCGTGGCCGCCACGGCCGAACGTGCCGTCGACGTAGATGCCGTCTCTGTCGCCGACCAGCGCATCGATCGCTTCGGGCAACAGGACGGGGGTGTGCGGCGACGCATCGGCTGGCATCAGAAGACGAAGCTCTTCACCGCTTCGGGCATCGGGCTCTGCTTGACTGCCGATTCGTGCGCCGCGTAGCGAGCTGCATCCCACAACTCCAGTCGCGGACCGACACCGATCAGCAGCACGTCGCGCACCAGCCCGGCATCGCGCCGCAACTCGGGCGAGATGTGGATGCGCGAACCCGAGTCGATGTCGACGTCGACCGCGCTGCCGATGAAGATGCGGCGCCAGCCTTCGGCCTCCATCGGCAGGCTCATCAGGCGCTCGCGCAGCTGGACCCAGGCTGGCCTGGGCAGCACGAGCAGGCAATCGGCGGGGTGCTTGGTCAGCGTCAGCTGGCCGCCGGCGGCCGCCATCAGCACGTCGCGATGGCGCGAAGGCACGGCGATGCGCCCCTTGGCGTCCAGCGTCAGCGCTGACGTTCCCTGAAAATGACTCTCCGGCACCTTGCCCCACCTTCAACCACAGTGCGGCACTGTAATGGACCGGAAGCGATCAGGTCAACGGTTTTTGGAACAAAAAATCAATGAAATCAAATACTTAGTGACCATCGTTCGAGCACTGACAGAGGTCATCTGAAAATGCTTAAGAATTAACGACTTGCGGCAATATGTGGAAGTATTAGGTTCACTCTATGGCGTATCGATGCCGCAGCAACCTCGGGGAAAGCCCTCAGCTGCCGGCGCGCACCGGCAGGTCGTTCAGACCAATGCCCGTCGCCTCGAAGCCGCCGTCGACCGCCAACACCTGGCCGTTGATGTAGGCGGCCGCATCGCTGCACAGGAAGCCCACCGCCTCGGCGATCTCCCGCGGCGTGCCATAGCGGCCGAGCGGAATGGCGGCGTGATAGCCGGCGCGGATCGCGGGTGTATGGACCTGAGCCGCCATTGCGGTCTCCACCGGCCCGGGCGCGATCGCGTTGACGCGGATGCCTTGCGCGCCGAGTTCGGCGGCCTGCTGCCGCATCAGATGAATCAGTGCGGCCTTGCTGGTGCCATACGCCACCCGCAGCGTGCTGGCGCGCAGACCCGAGATCGACGCGATGTGCACGATGCTGCCGCTGCCGGTGCGCAGCATCAGCGGCGCGACGGCCTGCGTGCAGATGAACGGCCCGTCGAGGTTGGTGGCCATCACCTGGCGCCACTCGTCGTAACGGGTGTCCAGGATCGGCTTGAACACCGCGACCCCTGCGTTGTTGACCAGCGCATCGATGCGGCCGAAGCGTGCCGCCGCGGCCTGCACTGCAGCGTCCACCTGCTCAGGCAACGACACGTCGCATGTGATTGCCAGCATGCGCTGGTCGTTGCCCCAGCGAGCCGCGGTGTCGATCAGCGTTTCGCGGTCGACGTCGATCAGCACGACGCGCCAGCCCTGCGCATGGAACCACTGCGCGATCGCCAGGCCGATGCCGCGGGCGGCGCCGGTGACCAGGGCGACTCGCAACGGAGTCGTGATCGGCTGCATGCGCAGCGCATGCTACGCGCTTCGCGCAGGCCGCGAATCTCCGCGGCAAGACGCTTTCAATTGGACTGCTTGATCAGCCGACCCGCAGCCTGCTGCACGGGCCGAGCATTCATCGGATACAGCCGCGCGAAGACGTCGATCTGCGCGGCCGATACGCCCACCGGTTGCTGCATCACCATCCACAGCACGCCCTCGCTGCACGGCGGCGTGGTCAGCGAGCCCATGTAGGTGTAGTAGCGGGTGTCGGTGGGCAGCAGCTGGTTCAGGTCGATCAGCGCGCGTGCCCTCACCTCCTCGCCTCTCTCCAGCGGCAGGTTGTTCCACACCGACTGCACCAGCGGATGTGCGCTGCCGAGTTCGAGCAGCACGGCCACCACCGCGAGATGGCCATCGGCGACCTTGTGCACCAGATGCGCCAATCGAACTGCTTGCCGGTGATGCGCTCTTCGGACGGTCGGTGGAAGTGGAACTGCACCAGTTCGAAGCGGCGTCCCATCACCTCGATCGAATTGCCCGGCGCCACGTTGACTTGCACGGTGTGACCGTTGTCGAGCACGCCGAAGCCGCTGGGCCTGTAGTCGAACTGCACCGGCTCCAGATCGACGCGGATGCCGTCGCGGATGTCGATCGGGCTCTGGCGTCTGCCGCTGGCGCACTGGCTGAATTCGGGCTTCAGTCGGCCCCAAGCCTGCGGGCCAGTCTCACCGTCGTACGACCAGTGACCCTCGCGGTGCGCCCTCGGCTGCGCCGCAGCGGGCTTGGCGGGCGGCTTGCGCTGCAGGTCGGTCTGCGTGGTCGGCTGAAGATGGCCATCGGACTGGGTGCTGACCGTCATGGCCGGTTCGCTCTTGCTGTCGCTCGTCTTCGTAGCCCCGAGCTTGGCCGCGAGGCGCTCGCGCAGGTCTTGCATCGGATCGACCGGCTGCGGACCGCGCGCGAGCTTGCGCGCGCCCGGCGCCGTCGATTGCGGCTTGGCCGGCGTGTCGGCATCGCCCTGCGCGGGTTCGTCGGCTGCCGCGGCCACCGGCGACAGCGCCAAAGCGACGGCAAGGGCCAGCAGCGTACGTTCGAGGGTCGACATGGTGTGGCGCCTGAAATCGCCCGGTTCAACGCTGTTTCGGCAGTACCGGCCTAGACTTGAGACCGCTTGCAGCACACCTGCGCCGATGCATGAATCGCCCCACGCAGCACCAGGAGGCCGCGATGAGCCATGACGAACCGAGTCGACGCCGGGCCTTGCGCTGGGCCGCCGGGACTGCGGCACTGCTCGCCATCCCGGCGTTGGCCGTGCAGCGGCGTGCGATCGCCCGCATGACCGACGGCCCCTTCTACCCGCCGCGCAGCTGGCGCGAGCGCTGGAGCGACTGGGACGCCGATCTCACGCGCGTGCAGCACGCGGCAGCCGGCCGCGTCGCACTCGGTGAACACCTGGGCCTCGAAGGCCGCGTGATCGACGTCGCCGAGCGCGCGATCGATGGCGCGGTGATCGAGATCTGGCAGTGCGATTCGATGGGCCACTATCGCCACCCGAACACCGAGCCCACCAGCGATCCGGTCGACGAAGGCTTCCAGGGCTTCGGCGCGACGCGCAGTGACGCGTCCGGCCTGTTCCGATTCCGCACCATCAAACCGGCGCCGTATCCCGGCCGCACGCCGCACATCCACGTGAAGCTGCGCCACGCGAGCTTCGGCGAGGTGACGTCGCAACTGTTCGTCGCCGACGATCCCGGCAACGCGCGCGACTTCCTGTGGCGGTCGCTGTCGGCCGACGATCGCATCGCGCTCGAGATGCGCTTGCAGAACGCCACGGGCGACAGCGGCCTGCGCTGGCTGGTGCGCCAAGAGCTGGTGGTGCCAGCCTGAGCGTGGCGCGACGCAAAAGTGTGAAGCGAGCCGGTAGGCCGGATTCTGTGCAGCCGTGTCTCCTTGCGAAGACGCGACCGTGACCGCCATTCGTCTGGGCCAGGCGATCGCTCACCCGGCTCGATGCCACCTACCCGCCGGCTCCGCGGGCCACCTCATCGCCGGCCTATTTGGTGTTGCTGCGCGCAAAGATTGCCGCGTTTCACCCCCCTTTGGTGCTCGTGCCTTCGGCTTGCGCCTGCAGGCGCGGCCCCAAAGGGTCTCGTCTCTGTGGCTCTGATTCGCACCTTGCGGTGGGGAGGCGTTACCTCCTGCGCTGCCCTGTGCAGTCCGGACCTTCCTCCAGTGCGGCCTTTCGGCACCATGCACCAGCGGCGGCCTGGCTCGCTCCACCGTGCGATTATCCCGTGCGCAGCGAAGAAAGGAAAAGTCATTGAGAGCCGCCAACGTCCTGGCCACCGTCGGCAACACGCCGCATATCCGCATCAACCGGCTTTTTGCGGGCCGCGAGGTGTGGATCAAGTCCGAGCGCGACAATCCCGCCGGCTCGATCAAGGACCGCATCGCGCTGTCGATGGTCGAAGACGCCGAACGCACTGGCGAGCTGAAGCCCGGCGGCACGATCATCGAGCCGACCTCGGGCAACACCGGCATCGGGCTGGCGATGGTGGCCGCGGTCAAGGGCTATCCGCTGATCCTGGTGATGCCCGACAGCATGAGCGTCGAGCGCCGCCGCCTGATGCTTGCCTACGGCGCGAAGTTCGAGTTGACGCCACGCGAGAAGGGCATGAAGGGCTGCATAGCGCGCGCGATGGAACTGCTGGAGAGCACGCCCGGTGGCTGGATGCCGCAGCAGTTCGAGAACCCGGCCAACATCGACGCGCACGTGCGCACCACCGCGGCCGAGATCGCCGCCGACTTTCCCGAGGGCTCGACGCGCTGATCACCGGCGTGGGCACCGGCGGCCACATCACCGGCTGCGCGATGGTGCTGAAGAAGAGGTGGCCACACCTGAAGGTGTTCGCCGTAGGGTGAGCCGCTTCGCGCCTGAGCGCGTTCAGGACTTGGCCACCTTGGCCTGGCGCTTGTCGCGCACCGCGACCTGGCTGGTGCCTTCGCGACTGACGTCGAACATCTGCATCGCGGCGAGCAACTTGCTCAGCGATGCATAGCCGTAGTTGCGCGGGTCGAACGATGCCTGGTTGGCGATCTGCTGTCCCACCGCCCCGACGCGCGCCCAGCCATCGTCGTCCTCGGCCGCTGCCACGGCGTTGCGCAGCAGGGTCACGAGCTTGGCATCCTGGCGCAACTTCTCGGACGGCACGCGCAGGCGCGCGGTCGCACCGGAGTCCTTGTCGCCGCCGTCGTCCTCGCGCCCTGGAACGAGCTTGTCGAGGAACAGGAAGCGCGAACATGCGTTGACGAACGGCTCGGGCGTCTTGCTGGCGCCGAAGCCGTAAACCGCTGCGCCCTTCTCGCGCAGGTGCATCACCAGCGGCGTGAAGTCGGCATCGGAAGACACGATGCCGAACGCATCGGGCCGGTCGGTGTACAGCAACGCCATCGCGTCGATCACCATCGCCATGTCGCTGGCGTTCTTGCCCTTGCTGTAGTCGTACTGCTGCATCGGCCGGATCGCATGCTCGTGCAGCTGGTCTTCCCAGCCCTTGAGCTCCTGCTTCTTCCAGTTGCCGTAGGCGCGCCGGATGCTGGTCTCGCCGAAGGTCGACAGCTCGTTGAGGATCAGATCGATCTTCGACGCCGGTGAGTTGTCGGCGTCGATCAGCAAGGCCACGCGGGGCTTGTGTTCCATGCGGGCTCCTCAGTCGGCCAGTCGCCAGTTCAGCGTCTCGCCGCCGCGCAACGGCTTGAGCACCGCGTCGCCGAACGGCAGGCTCTCGGGCAGCGTCCACCGATCGCGTTGCAGCGTGATCCGCCCGCTGTTGCGCGGCAGCCCATAGAAGTCGGGGCCGTTGAAGCTGGCGAAGCCTTCGAGCCGGTCGAGCGCGCCCGCCGCCTCGAACGCCTCGGCGTACAGCTCGAGCGCCGCCGGCGCGGTGTAGCAACCCGCGCCGCACACCGACGCCTCCTTCAGCGCGGCGGCGTGCGGCGCGCTGTCGGTGCCGAGAAAGAACTTCGAGCTACCGGAGGTCGCCACTTTCACCAGCGCGAGGCGGTGCTCCTCGCGCTTGAGCACCGGCAGGCAGTAGTAGTGTGGCCGCAGGCCACCCGTGAAGATCGCGTTGCGGTTGTACAGCAGGTGGTGCGCGGTGACCGTCGCAGCGGTGCGAGCGTCGCTGCCGGAAACGTACTGCGCCGCTTCTTTGGTCGTGATGTGCTCGAACACCACCTTCAGCGTTGGAAAGTCGCGGCGCAATGGCTGCATCACGCGCTCGATGAACACCGCCTCGCGGTCGAACACGTCGACCGCCGGATCGGTGACCTCGCCGTGCACCAGCAGCAGCAGGCCTTCGCGCTGCATCGCCTCGAGCGTCGGATAGGTCTTGCGGATGTCGGTGACGGCGGCATCGCTGTTCGTGGTCGCACCCGCCGGGTACAGCTTCGCCGCCACGATGCCCGCTGCCTTGGCACGCGCGATCTCCTGTGGCGGCAGGTTGTCGGTGAGGTACAGCGTCATCAGCGGCGTGAAGGCGCTGCATGGTCCCTCCTTCGGCAACGCGGCGACGATGCGGTCGCGGTACGCCAGCGCCTGCGCCGCAGTCGTGACCGGCGGCTTGAGATTCGGCATCACGATCGCGCGCGCAAACTCGCGCGCAGTGGCCGGAAGCACCGCAGCCATCGCAGCACCGTCGCGCAGATGAAGATGCCAATCGTCGGGGCGGAGCAGCGTGAGCGACTGCGGCGGCATGGCCCATTCTCGCATCGCCCCGCTCGCTTCCAACGCCGATCACGGGCCCGGTGCCGAGCCGCAGCGCATCTTCGAGATGACGCTCAAGCGAGTCGGCGACACCGACTGACCCGCCGCCG
>DASTZF010000290.1:0-6674 GCA_035764445.1 Burkholderiaceae bacterium | reverse complement strand
TCGTCGAAGCGGCGCGGCCGGTATTTGCGCGCCAGAACCATCGATCCCATGCGGCCATTCTACGAGTCACGCAGTGTGCCGCCGGCGTCGATGCCTGCGGTGCGTCGCGGATAATCGCGCGCATGAATCCGCGCGCGCCGGTTGCCGCCGAGACACCGCTCAACTACCAGCAGTCGGGTGTTCAGTACGACCTCATTGATCCGCTGAAGGTGCAGGCGCAGCGCGCCGCGGCGTCCACGGCGTCACAACTGGGAATGCATGGCTTCAGCGAGGTCGCCGCATCGCGCGGCGAGTCGGCGTATGTGGTCGATGTCGGCGCGTTCTACATCGCCACTATCGTCGAATGCCTCGGCTCCAAGGCCTTGGTGGCCGACGAGATGGCACGACTCACCGGCAGGAACTACTACGACGGTATCGCTCAGGACACGATCGCGATGGCGGTCAACGACCTGATCACCGTCGGTGCTACACCGCTGGTGGTGCAGGCTTATTGGGCGGCGGGCGGTTCGCAATGGTTTGCCGACACCGCGCGTGCCCAGCAGCTCGTGGCGGGGTGGCAGAACGCATGCGTGGCATGCGGGGTGGCATGGGGGGGTGGCGAGACGCCGGCGCTGGCTGGCATCGTCGAGGATGGCCGCATCGACTTGGCCGCCTCGTGCATGGGGCTGATCAACCCCAAGCAGCGTCTGTCGCTCGGCGACGCGCTCGTGCCGGGCGACGCGATCGTGCTGCTGGGTTCGAGCGGCATCCACGCCAACGGACTGAGCCTCGCGCGCAAGCTGGTGGAGCGGCTGCCGCAGGGCTACCTGACACCGGTGCAGCCCGGGCTCTCGTATGGTGAGGCGTTGCTGGCACCGACAGTGCTGTACGCGCAGGTGACCGAAGCACTCTGGCACGCCGGCATCGTGCCGCACTATTGCGCCAACATCACGGGCCATGGGTGGCGCAAGCTGCTGCGGCACCCCGGCGCGTTCAGCTATCGCATCGAGCGGGTGCCCGAGGTGCCTGCCGTGCTGCGCTTCATCCAGCAGCATGCGGCGCTCGATGATCGCGAGGCCTATAGCACGTTCAACATGGGCGCCGGCTTCGCGCTGTTCGTCGCGGCCGAACAGGCCGCACGCGCCGTGGACATCGCCTGCGGCTTGGGGGTCGAGGCCTTGCTGGCCGGCTCCGTCCACGATGGCCAGAAGCAATTGACGATCGAGCCGCTGGGCCTGCGCTTCGAGGCCGCGGACCTGCATTTGCGGTGACCACAAGCGCGGGACCGCGCTCGCCTACAATGACACGCGACGGGCCTCCTCGCATGGAAGCGCGGTCAACCGGGTCAGGTGGGGAACCAAGCAGCCCCAGCCGTTGCAACCAGTGCCGAGGGCAAGGCTCGTCACCTGTTTGGGTGGGCAAACCTACGCACCCCAGGGTCAACCCGGAGGCTGAGGCGCGGACGCAACGAAACGCAACGTTCCTCGGCCGTTGAACCGGCCGCGCTGTCAACGGCCCCGACAGGCCGACGTTAAGATGCCAGATTGAGGCACCCGCTCCCTTCTAAGCACCCGCCGCGAAGGCGTCCAGACCAGATGAGGGTTCATGGTCCGAGCGTGATGGCTCCGTCGCGTAGTGTCCGTTCCCTCGACTCAACCCAGGAGTTGTCCATTATGAAGATGAAAACCACGCTCTCGCTCGTAGCCGCCGCCGCCGTTGCCCTGTTCTCCTATGGTGCGTTGGCGCAAGAGAAGTCACGCGCCGAAGTGAAGGAAGAAGCCAAGGCAGCGACCAAGACGGCCGGTTCCGGCGAAGCCAGCCCGACCCCGACCGCGAAGCCGAAGTCGACCAAGGCTCGCGCCGACGTCAAGGGCGAGACCAAGGACGCCGTGAAGACGGGTCAGACCACCGAAGGCGAAGCCACCAAGGCGCCGAAGGCGAAGTCCACCGCTGCTCGCGCCGACGTCAAGGCCGAGACCAAGGATGCCGTCAAGAAGGGTCAGACGGTCGAAGGCGAATCCGCCGGCCCGAAGAAGTAAAGCATTCGGCGCAGCGCGCTGATGCACGAGCGGCCACCTGTGGGTGGCCGCTTTTTCATTGGTTCGGCGCGATCACGCCTGGCGAAACGCCATCACCGCCTGGCTGCGCAGCGCGCGCAACAGTGACAGTTCCTTTTCACGGCCCGCGATGCTGCCGGGCTGCGCGCGGTCGGCAGAGATGAGCGCGAACGTCGCGCCCTTCATCGCTAGCGGCAGCAGCAAGAACGTGCGCGCCTGCTCGGTGCGCTGCAGCCAGGCCGGCAGGCGTTTGGCCGCGTTGGGTGCGGTGGCGTCGGCGATCAACGTGTCGGAACCCTTGTGGCACACGGCGCCGAGCAGGTCCTGCGGCGTTGCACCCCCGTCGCACAGCTGCACGGCGAACTGCGACACCAGGGCCTGCACGCCCTCACCGAGTCCAAAGCGGCCGGTCAGCGTGGCCGACTTCGGATCGCGCAACGCGAACACGATGCAGCGAAAGCCGAGGCTGCGGTAGATCGTCTCCAGGATCATGCGCAGCACTTCGTTGAGCCGGAACGATTCCTGAGCCAGCGTGTGCGTGATGTCCTGGATCCCTGCAGTCAGCACTTCAGTGGGCGGTTGTGCGGGCGGGATCGACGCCGGCGCCGACATCACGAGGGTTGCGGCATCGGCGTCAGCGCCGACGTCGTGCTCGCCGCCGGTGGCTGAGCGGTCCATCAGCTGTTGCGCCGGCGAATCGGCCGGCAGGCTCAGGCCGATCGCCCGCGCCATGCCACGCAACCTTGCTGCGCGACGTCTGCACCGCCTCGATCAGCTCGTCGCGGCCATGCATTGGTTCAATGGCGCGCAGGCCGCTGAAGGGATCGCCCGAAGAAGCCGGCAAGCGCCGGGCAATTCGGCCGTGCCTTCAGGTCAACTCGTGCAGCGCCCCGTCGCCCGTGATGAACGCCGCATGCACCCGAGCTTCCCCGGCCAGGGCTTGCACCGCGTCGCGATAACGCGTCAGTTGGCGGCGCAAGGCGTCGTCGCTCGCGGCGTCGAACGCCAGCTTGTAGTCGAGCACCCACCAGCTTGGCCAGAGCTCGTTGTCCACGCGCACGAGGCGGTCGATGCGCAGCGCCTCGCCGTCGCTGACGACGTCGAATTCGTCGGCACTCCAGGCAACCTGCGCGGGGTCGAAGAAGCGCTGCAGCGCCGCACTGTTGCGGATCGTTCTTGCGTACGATGCCACCACCTCGAGCGCCGCCGGCGCCAGATCGAACTCGGCAGCGGCAGCGGCGGCCAAGGCCCGGAAGTCGGGCGCTTGCGCCGATGCCGTGCTCCATTGCAACACGCGATGCACCGCCCGTCCGAGCTTGGCCGCCTGCGAGGCCAGCGGCGCTGCTGGCACCACTGTCGTCGGCGACGCGGGTGGTCGCGGCAGCTCGGTCACCCACACGGGGCCGGCATCGGCGGGGCCGCGGGTCGGCGTCGCGCCGGCGCCGGACCAAGGCTGGCTGTGCGGCAGTACCCGCGCCCACCAGCTTGCGCGCGGCTCGTCGCGCCGTGGCGGCGTGCGACTGAACAGCAGCAGGTCGCACGCCCGCGTCATCGCCACGTACAGCGCGTTGAGTTCCTCACGCTGTGCAGCCGCCTGCTCCTGCGCCCTCAGTGCCGCCAGCGACGCGCACGGCGTTGCCAGGTCGGCCACGAACGCCACCCGGCGGGGTGCATCACTGTCGACCGGCCAGTCGACCAGCACGCCGGGCTTGGCGTCGCGAGGGTCACGCCCATCGGCATCGACGACCCACACGCAACGCGCCTCCAGCCCTTTGACGCCGTGAACCGTGAGCAGCTGCACCGCATCGTCGCGCGCCGGCGCAGGCACCGACAGCACACGTTGGCGCAGTGCGCGCACGAAGTTGTAGGCGCTGGCATGGCGCCCGCCGTCGAGCGACAGCGACAGCGCGAGCAGTGCGTTGACGGCGCCGATCGCCGCCACGCGCCCCTCGTCGGGTACCGCCGCCGCCAGTCGCGGCATCAACTCGCCCTGGTCGACCACGCGATCGAGCAGGTCGTGCGGCGGCAGGCGCCGCGCGTCGTCGGACCAACTAGCCAACAGGTCGCGGGCGCGCGCGAGCGCGGGCGGTGCGTCGTGCCACTGCTGCAGCGCACTCCACCACGGCGTGGCGTCGCCGCTGGCCGCGCGCTGCGACAGCGCCAGCAGCTGGTCGTCGCTGGCGCCGAACAGCGGGCTCTTCAGCGCCTGCGCCAGCGAGAGGTCGTGTCCGTGCGACGCCAGCACGTCGAGCACGGCCACCAGATCACCCACCTCGATCAACGAACCGAGCTTGAGCTCCTCGGCGGCGACGAATGGCACGTGCAACGCCTGCAGTTGCTCGGCCACCCCGGTCAGTGCAGCATGGCGACGCGCCAGCACCATCACCTGCCCGGGCTCGGCCAAGCCGGCGTCGATCAGCTGCCGCACGCCGCGGGCCACGCGACGCGCCTCATCGCGCGCGCGCGGCTCCTTGCTCTCCTGACGCGGCACGGTGAGCGAGTCTCGCCAACCGACCAGGCGGATGGCCGGCGACTTGTCGTCTGGCGGTGGCTCGGGCAGGTGCCACACCTGTCCGCTTGCCTCGTGCGCGCGCTGCGTCGTGTGGGCACTGAAGCCGTCAAAGTCGCCATGGCTCGCCGCGTGACCGAGCACGGCATTGACCGCATCGACCACCGCCGGCGCGTTGCGCCTCGTGTGGTTGCAGGCCAGGTCGTGGCCGCCGAGTCCCTCGACGACGAACCGGCGCGCGGCCGCGAACACCCGCGGTTCGGCACCGCGGAATCGGTAGATGCTCTGCTTCGGATCGCCGACGATGAACACCGCCAGCGGCTGCTGCCCGCTGGCGCCACCGCCCGCGCCTGCGTAGGCGGCAAGCCAGCTCTGCAGCGCCTGCCATTGCAGGTTGCTGGTGTCCTGGAACTCGTCGATCAGCACGTGGCGCAGGCGCGCGTCGAGGCGCTGCTGCACCCAGCCCGACGTCGCGGCGTCGGACATCAGCGCCAGTGCGCCGCGTTCGAGGTCCTGCATGTCCATCAGCGCGTGCTGCCGCTTCAGCCCCCGCCAGCAACTCAACAGCACACGGCTCAGGCGCACCATGCGCTGGTGATCGATGTGCGCGTCTTGCTGAATCGATTGCTGCTCCAGTTCCAGCAAAGCGGCTGCCGCCGTGTCGACCGCGGCCATCGCGGCCAACTTGCGCCGCGTGCCCTCCTTGGTGAACAGCGCCTGGCGCAGTTCGTCGACGGCGACTTGCAGATCGGCGCGATCCAGTGCAGCGGCCAGCGCCTGCGCTGCCTTGCGTTCGTTCTTTCCCGCTTGCGCGGCCAGGGCGTCGATCGCGCGGCCGAACAGCCGCAGCAATTCGGCGTCGCCTGTCAGGCGCTGCAGCGGATGGGTGAAGCCGGCGCATGCCGCCCAGCGTTCGGCAGCGGACTCGACGGCACCGTCCAGCGCGCCGCGCGCATCGGCCCGCTCGATCTCGAGCCGCTTGTCGATCGCCGTGCGCAACCATTGGTCGAGTCGCCAACGGCCGTGGCGTTCGGTCAGCGCCTGGTAGTCGGCCTGCAATCGTTCGTCGGCGAGCACCTCGCGATGAAAGCGCCGCAGCAGATCGCCCAGACGGTCGTCGATCTCTTCGATCAACGACATCGCGGGATGCAGACCCAGCACGTCGAGCATCTCGAGCGGGGCCAGGCGCAGCAACTGGGCAAACCACGCGTGAAAGGTGTGGATCTGCACCAATGCGCGGGCGCCGAGGACATACTGGTGCAGCCGCCGCAGCTCGGGCTCGAGCCGTTGCAGATCGGCCGTCGGCACACCGCGTGCGCGCAGCTCGTCGCGGCGCTGATCGGCAGTCGCCTCGGCGAACTCGCGCAGCCACTCGTGCAGCCGCAACCGCATCTCGCTGGCCGCCTTGCGGGTGAAGGTGATCGCCAGGATCTCGTCGGGCGCTGCGCCATCGAGCAGCGCGCGCACGATGCGCGACACCAGCATCCATGTCTTGCCTGCTCCCGCGCACGCCTCGACCACCCCGCTGCGCGACGGGTCGCAGGCGAGCGCATAGAAGCGCGCCTCGTCACAGTCATGGCCGTCGACGCGGTACGCCGGCTCAAGCCGCACCGGGAACCCCCTCGTTGCCGTCGCTCCAGTGATCGCGCCGGCACAGGCCGCGTGCCTCGCAGGTTTCGCAGACCGCGCCTTCGCCGAGCGCCGGCAACGCAGCGCCGGCGTCGATGCGCGCGCGCTCCGCTGCCACTTCGCGCGCCAGCACGCGCGCGCTGCCCTCGACGTGAGGGTGAGCCACCGCGCTCACCGCGTCGGTGTCGTCGAGCGCCACGTAGCATGCTTCGATCCCCGGCGCATCTGGCTGTCGCGCCCGCTGCAGCGCGGCGTAGGCGGCGAGTTGCGTGTCTTCGAGTGGCGAGCGCACCTTGTCCTCGAGCGACTTGCGCAGGTTGGTCTTGTAGTCGATCAGGCGAACCACACCGGTCCCGGCACGCACATCGACGCGATCGATGCGCCCGTGCAGCACCAGGCCGTCGCTGCCGACGGCCCGCGGGTCGACGCGGACCTCGGCAGCCTCGAACGACCAGCCCTGCGCTTCCTGCGCGTGCAGCCAGCGGGTGTAGCGAGCGGCC
>DASTZF010000289.1:0-7214 GCA_035764445.1 Burkholderiaceae bacterium | reverse complement strand
TGAAGGCCAGATAGCGCGCCGACGGTGCGCTGCGGCCGCCTTGCTGGTCCATCAGCGGGCCGCCCATCTGCACCGGCAAGGCGTTGTCGGGTGCGTGCGCGTTGCTCTCGACGTGGCAACTGGCGCACGCCTGCCGGCCCGACGCCGACAGCGACACGTCCTTGAAGATCAGTTCGCCGAGCGCCGCCTGTTCAGACAGCTTGCTGGCGGCCGGCGCTTCGGGGCTGGCCGTGCCACCGCCGCAACCTGCCAGGACCATTGCCAGCACGGCCCCGCAGGTCAGGGCGCGTGTGCGCGAGCGGTTCATGCCGTTGCGGTGGCAACGCTCTGGGCGACCGACTTGCAGCAGCGGCCGGTGCAAGGCGCCGCGACCGCAGCATCGAAGACGTCACGCGCGCAGTCGTAGCAGCAGCCGCACGACGACGCCACGCGCATCTCGTCTTGCAGCACCTCGAAGCAATGAGTGCCCGAGGCCACCGCACGTTGGATGTCGCGGTCGGAGACGCGGTGGCACAGGCAGACGATCATGGCGCGGGCTGCTGGGGTTCGTTGCGGTGCAGTCTAATACAAATACGAATAGTTCTCAAGAAAGTTCTTGATCTATCTCAACCCCGAGGCTGAGGGTCCTGACGGCGGCGTTTAACCCCGTTGCCGGTGGGGTCCGCGTTCAACGCAGGCCAGCACGCGGGCTCGTCACGCAGCGCCAAGTGCGGGCGCCGTCCCACTACAGCGCGGAGCCCTTATGACGATCGATCGTCGGACCCTCTTGACCAGCGGCCTGGCCCTCGGCCTGTCCGGAGCCATGCGAGCCACGCGGGCGCAGCCGTCAGCCCATTTGTCGCCCTACGACAGCGAGACGCAGATGCGCGAGGCGCTCGAGCGCTGGCGGCAGCGCTCGCAGCAGCAGGGCGGGGCGAGCCGGCGCCTCGAGGCAGCCCAGGACAGCGTCGCCTCGCTGAGCCTGGCGCAGGGCGCGGTCAAGGCCGAGCAGGCGGCGCCCGCGGCGGCCGAGGCCAAGGCGGCCGAATCGATCACCAACGTGCAGACCGCCGGGGTCGACGAGGGCGGCATCGTCAAGCGGGCGGGCGACTTCCTGATCGTGCTGCGGCGCGGCCGCCTGTTCACCGTGCGCGTCGGCGGCGACGCGCTGCAGCCGATCGCCGCGCTCGATGCCTATGCGCCGGGATCGAACCCGCAGGGTGCCTGGTACGACGAGTTGCTGGTCTCGGGCCGCGACGTGGTGGTAATCGGCTACTCGTATGCGCGCGGGGGCACCGAGGTCGGCCTGTTCGAGCTCGACGGCGATGGCGGGCTCCGCTACCGGGCGACGCACCATCTGCGCTCGTTCGACTACTACAGCTCGCGCAACTATGCGAGCCGACTGATCGGCCACAAGTTGATCTTCTACACGCCGACGATCCTGTCGCCGTGGCAGCCCCAGCCGTGGCAGCAGTTTCCTGCCGTGCGGCGCTGGCAGGGCGAGGCCGACGCGTCGGGCTTCCGGCGCATCCTGCCGGCCACGCGTGTCTATCGCACCGACGACGAGTTCGAGCCCGGCGACGCGCTCGCGCTGCACACCGTGACGACCTGCGAGCTCGGCGGCGACGACCTGCGTTGTGAGTCGACCGCGGTGCTCGGCCCCGCCGGACGCGTGTTCTACGTGTCGCAGGGCTCGGTCTACGTGTGGACCACCAGCTGGCGGCGCACGCCGCCGCAGCCCCAGGGGCAGCGCAGCGAGCCGCGCTCGCTGTCGGCGGTGTTCCGGCTGCCGCTCGACGGTGCGGCGCCGAGCGCGCTGAAGACCGCCGGCGTGCCGATCGACCAGATGTCGTTCCTCGAGGACGATGGCCACTTGAATGTACTGCTGAGGGAGTCGGGCCGCGGCGAGGGCATGTGGGGCAGCGAGTCGACGCGCGGCACGATGGCTCTGCTGCGCGTGCCGCTGGCGGAGTTCGGCGACGGCCGTGGCAGCGCGCGCGCCGAGCACTACCGGCGCGTGCCCGCTGCCACCGGCTACGCGGTGCAGAACCGCTTCGTCGGCAACTGGCTGTTGTGGGGTGGCGCGCGCGAGGGCGGCGGTGCGTCGGCCTGGGCGCTGCGATTCGCGGCAGCCGGCGACGCGATCGCGCTGTCGCCGGGGCATGCGGTCGAACGCATCGAGGCGTTGGGCCGCGATGCGCTGCTGGTCGGCTCGCAGGGCGCCGACTTGCACTTCAGCGCCGTGCGGTTGACGCGCGGCGACGCGCGACCCGCCGGCCGCCACGTGCAGAGCGGTGTGGCGCAAGGCGAGACGCGCACGCACGGCTTCTTCTACCGGCCGCAGTCCGACGACGAGGGCCTGCTCGGCCTGCCGGTGCTCGGCGCCGGCGGCCGTCGGCACGGCGTGTACGCCGGTGCGCAGGGGGCGGCGTCAGTGGTGTTCCTGCGCAACCGCGACCTGCGCTTCAGTGCGCTCGGACAACTCCACGCGAGCGACGGTGGCGGGCGCGACGACGGCTGCAAGGCCAGTTGCGTCGACTGGTACGGCAACGCGCGGCCGATCTTCCTCGGCGACCGCGTGCTCGCGCTGATGGGCTACGAGCTGGTCGAAGGCCGCGTCGAAGGTGCCGGCTGGCGCTTCGGCCAGAGTCCCGACACACCGTTCCACGAGCAAATCGTCGAACGGCGACGCGTCAGCTTCGCGCCCAGCGCGTCGTGGCGCGAAGGGCGCTACTGGCCCTTCAACTGAGCGCAGCGGCGCGCGGCCCTTGGCTCCGGCCGGCGCTTCGCTCCTTCACTTCGCCGCACGAAGTGAGCCTCACCGAAACGACCTGACGGCCGTTTTAGCTGACCACGTAGGCCGCGGCCGCGGTGGCGATCAGCGTGTCATCGTCGTTGACCAGGCGCATCTGCGTGGTGCCGACGCGGCCGCCCAGGCGCAGCACTTGGGCGCTGGCGATGAAGTGCTTGCCAAGCCCTGGCCGTAGGTAGTCGACCCGCAGGTCGATCGTGCCGAGCTTCGAGAAGCGCTGCATCACCTGCGTGGCTGGCTCGTCGGCGTGCTTCTCGCCGATCGCCCACATCAGTGCCAGGCCGCCCATCGCGTCGAGCGTGGCCGAGATCGCGCCGCCATGCAGCCGGCCGTACAGATGATGGCCGATCAGGTCGGGCCGCATCTCGAAGCGCAAGGTCGGGCCGGGCGCGGCGAGGCTCGTGAGCTTGAGCCCGAGCACCTGGTTGAAGCGGATCTGCTGTTCGAACAGCGTGGTCAGCGCGGCGTCGAGCCGGGCTTGTTCGGCCGTGTTGCGGCGGGCTGGCGCGGTTGTCATCGCTCGCCAGCATAGCGGCGCGCGGCGCTCCCGCGCCGCGCCCGTTCCGGCGCGTCAGCGGCTCGACGCCACCGGCGTCGACGGTGCGGGAAGGCGGCTGACCAGGTTGCTGGTCGAGACCTGACCGTTGCGCTCGACCGTCGACAGGCGGAACACCGCCGACGACGGCACGCCGTCGCAGCGCAGCGACGCGCTGATCGGCGTCAGCGTCGAGTGGGTCGCGAACCTGCCGTTCAGCCGCACCACGGCGTCGGCCAGGCCGCGTTCGCGCAGCTGGCGCATCAGCACCTGCGGGTCTTCGCTGCCGGGCAACTCGTCGCTGCGGGCGCACCCCGACAGTGCGAAGCTGTCGTTGTCGACCCACACCACGTCGGCCGGGGCGGCCACGACGGCGGTGCCTGCCAGCGCGAGCAGCAGCGTGCCGGTGCCGAGAACTTGAGAGGTCGTGAACCGCGCCATGGTGCTCTCCATTGGGCTGTTGCCGATGTCGACACGGTAGGTGGCGCGGTGCGGCTTGCACGCCCCCCGCCAGGGGGGCGCACGAGTGGCGCCCGGTGCGGTGTTGAATTCCGCACGATCGCGCGCTCCTCACTGGCGCGTGCACACCACGCCGCCGCCGCGCACGCGTGACGAAAACCACGACCGACGTCAGGCGCCGACGTCGTGTCTTTCGCGCTGCGCGGCGCGCAGGTGGCGCAGCAGCTGCAGCGCCTGCGCGAACTCGAATCGCTGCAGCAGGCCGCGCACGCGCCGGCTGTCCGGCCCGAGCACACTCTGCAGCGCGTCATGCAGTTCGCGATAGCGCGCCAGCGCCGCGTAGTCGGCCTTCTCGAGCAGCGCTTCGAGCTCGTCGAGCTGTTGCTCGAGCCGCGCGAGGTCGGCCGTCGGCGGCGCGCTCTTCGCGGGCGTGCCCGCCAGTCGCGCGTCGATGGCCGCCACCACTTGCGCCAGCTCGCGCAGCAGGGCCTGCGCCGACGCGACGAGCTCGGCGCGATCGATGCGATCGATCACGTCGCGCTCGAACGACGCCGCGTGGGCCGACAGCCCGCTGGCGCCGATCGCCGCGCTGGCGCCCTTCAGCGAGTGCGCCTGGCGGCGTACCGCCTCGAGCCCGTCGTCGGGCCACGGATCGCGCAGCGCCGCAATGCCGTCGCGATAGGTCAGCCTGAACTGCTGGAGCACGCGCTCGTAGACCTCGTTGCGGCCCGCGAAGTAGCGCGCCAGCACGCTGTCGTCGAGTCCCTGCACCGGCGCGCCGGCATGCCCTGGCGCCGCGACGGCCGTTGCCGCTGCGGCGGGCTCCGCGCCGGCGACCACCGGCCGGCCTGGCGGCAGCCAGCGCAGCAGCGTCTCGTACAGCAGCCTCGGGTCTACCGGCTTGACGATGTGGTCCTGCATGCCCGCCTGCTCGCACGCCAGCCGGTCGTCGCCGAACGCGTTGGCGGTCATCGACAACACCGGCGTGCGCGCGTGTGCACTCAGCGCACGGATCTCGCGCGTGGCCTGCAAGCCGTCGATGCCGGGCAGCTGCACGTCCATCAGGATCAGGTCGTAGGGGTTGCGGCGTGCCGCCTCCACCGCTTCTTCGCCGGTCAGCGCAACGTCGATCTGCAGTCCGGCGGTGCGCAGCCACTCGAGTGCGACCTCGAGATTGGCCGCGTTGTCCTCGGTCAGCAGGATGCGCGCGTTCGCATGCTCGTTGCGCAGACGGGCCTCCAGCTCTCGCAGTGCGAGCGCCGGCCGCTCGACGTCGTCGCTGAAAACCGTCTCGCCGGTGGGCTCCTGCGCCAGCGCGAGCCGTGCCTCGAACCAGAAGCGGCTGCCGCGCCCGGGCTCGCTGGCCACGCCGGCGTCGCCGCCCATCAATTGCGCCAGGTGCCGCGTGATCGCCAGCCCGAGGCCGGTGCCGCCGAAGCGGCGGGTGGTGGTGCTGTCGGCCTGCTCGAAGGCGGCGAACAGCTTGTCGACCTGGTCGGCGCCGATGCCGATGCCGGTGTCGACGACCGTGAAGCGCACCCGCAGCGCGTCGCCTTCGGGAGCGGCGTGCACGCGCACCTCGATGCCGCCGGTCTCGGTGAACTTCACCGCGTTGCTCAGCAGGTTGAGCAGCGCCTGCGACAGCCGCGTCGGGTCGCCGCGCAGACGATCGGGCACGTCGCCCGCCTCGACGGCGATCGTCAGCCCCTTGGCGCGCGCGCGTTCGGCCACCATCGCCTCGGCGCGGCGCAGCATCGCGCGCAGCGAGAAGTTGGTGTGCTCCAGCGTCAGCTTGCCCGACTCGATCTTCGACAGGTCGAGGATGTCGTCGATCACCTGCGACAGGTGGCGCGCGGCATCGTTGATCTTGTCGAGCCGGTCGGCCTGCGACGGGCGCGGGTCGTCACGGCGCAGCAGATGCGCCAGCCCGATCACCGCGTTCATCGGCGTGCGGATCTCGTGGCTCATGTTGGCCAGGAAAGCACTCTTGGCGCGCGTGGCCGCCTCGGCGCGGTCGCGCGCCTCGGTGAGCTCGGCGTTGAGCTGCTTCAGGCGCTCCTCGGTGCGCCGGATGTGGCTGATGTCGGTGACCAGCACGAAGAAGCCGTGCACCGTGCCGTTGCGCATGTCGGGCGTGTAGTGCGCGAGCGCGGGCAGCATGCGGCCCGAGGGCGAGCGCGCGTTGAGCTCCATCACGTGCGGGTTGCCTGCCAGCACGTCCATCACCAGCGGCAGGTTGGCGTCGAAGCGATCCTGGCTCAGCACCTTGCTGGCGTGCTGTCCGAGCATCTGCTGGGGCGTGAGGTCGAACCAGTTGGCGTAGTCGATGTTGGCGAAGCGGCAGCGCAGATCGCGGTCCCAGTAGCCGAACATGCCTGGGATGTTGGCGGCGAGCAGCCGCAGGAAGGACTCCGACTGCTCCAACTGTGCCGCCGCCAGTTGCAGCTCGCGCGTGCGCGCGTCGATCAGCTCCTGCAGGCGGTGGCGGTGCTGGGCCAGCTCCTCGGCGATGCGCTCGCGCTCGGTGACGTCGCGCGAGATGCCAAACACCCCGATCACGTGCCCCTGGCCGTCGTGCAGCGGACCCTTGGTGACCTGGAACGCGCGCCGGCCTTTCGCGGTGCTCAGCCTCTCTTCGAAGGTCAGCGTGCGGTTCTCGCGCAGCACGCGCTCGTCGTTGGCGCGCACCGCGGCGGTCTCTTCGTCGCTGAGCGGCGTGTCGGCGATCGCGCCGCCCTGGTCGTCCTTGAACGGCCATGCTTCCTGCGCGGCGCGGTTGCGCAGCAGGTAGCGGCCCTGCAGGTCGCGCGCAAAGATGGCGTCGGTGGAGCCGTCGGCCACCGAGTCGAGCAGCGCCAGCGCGCGCAGCCGCGCCTCGCGCTCGCTGCCCTGAGCCAACGCGATGCGCAGCGTCTCGCGCTCGCGCCGCGCATACAGCGCCACCACCAGCGCGAACAGCGCCAGCACCCCGGCGGCGATGATCCACACCGAGTTGCTGGCGGCGTTGGCAACCAGCTCGCTGCGATCGATCTTGACCACCAGATACCAGTCGGTGCCGCGCACGCGCCGCACCACGCCGGTCACCGGCACGTCGCGGAAATCGACCGCGTCGTACGCCACGCCGAGCGGCTGCTCGCCGCGGATCGCCAGCGCCGACAGCAGGTTCGGCGTGCCGAGCGGCATCGGAGCGTAGCGTCCGAGCGCGCCGCCGATCATGCCGTTGTCGACCCGCACCAGGCGCGACTCGGCGGTGCGGCTGGGCACCGGCCAGCCGCGCAGCAGCGGCACGATGAAGCCGCTGGTGTCGATGCGCAGCACGGCGGCCGCGCGCGACGGTGCGCCGGTGCGGATCAGTGGCGCCACGACGTCCAGCCGCTGCGGTGGCTGGTCGCCCTGGACCGTATAGATCTCGGTGTGCTGCACGTCGCC
>DASTZF010000288.1:0-20321 GCA_035764445.1 Burkholderiaceae bacterium | reverse complement strand
CAGTGGTCGCGCAGGCGCCCGCGCCCGCGTGCAGTGCGCCAGACCTCGGCGAGTGAACGGGCGCGCCGTCACCGGCGTCGGTTCGCCGCGCGCACCGCCTCGCGCCGCTGCTCGATGTCCGACGCCTGCACGCGCGCGTTGAAATCGCGCGCGCGTTGCGCTTCCAGCGCCATGCCTTCGCCGAAGGGCAGCGCAAAGCCATCGTCGATGATTGACTTGTAGCGCTCGAGCATGCCCGGCTGCGCGAGCAGCATGTCGGCCGCGAGCTCGCGGGCCGCGCGCATCAGATCAGCCGGTGCGATCACGCGATTGACGAAGCCCCACGCGGCCGCCTGCTCGGCGCTGACCCAGCGGCCGCCGAGCGAAATCTCGCGCGCTCGGTAGATGCCCACCGCGCGGCTCAACTTCTGCGACAACCCCCAGCCCGAGGCCAGCCCGACGCGTGCGTGGGTGTCGGCGAAGCGCGCCTGCGTGCTCGCCAGCAGCACGTCGCAGGCCAGCGCAAGCTCGAAGCCGCCGGTCACCGCAGCGCCGTTGATGGCGCCGATGACAGGCTTGGCGCAGCGCGTCAGCGCGCCGACCGGGTCGCCGCGCGACGTCACGGTGGTCTTGCCGATGTCGGTGCGGCCCGACCCCAGCTCCTTCAGATCGAGGCCGGCGCAGAACGCGCGGCCGGCGCCGGTGAGAACGAGCACGCGCACCCGCGCGTCGTCGGCCAGCTCGTCGATCGTGCGCGCCAGCGCGTCGAGCAATTCGCGCGACAGCGCGTTCATCGCCTGCGGCCGATTCAGCGTGACCACCGCAACCCCATCGTCGGAGACTTCGCGCAATACGATCGGTTCAGCCATTGCAGCCCCTCTGGTATGGGCAGCATTGTGCCGACCCGGGCGTTCAGCTCAGGATCTCGACCCGGTTGCGCCCGTTGCGCTTGGCCTGGTACAGCGCCGCGTCGGCGCTGTGCAGCAGCGTGGCTGCGCCGGCACCAGCGATCGGGACCGTCGCTGCAACGCCGACCGATACCGTGATCGGCGGCCCGTCGCGCACGATGGTATCGAAGCTGGCAGCCACCACCGCGCGCCGGATCAGCTCGGCCATCTCGAGCGCGCCGGCCGCAGCGGTGCCCGGCAGCACGATCGCGAACTCCTCGCCGCCGTAGCGGGCGGCCATGTCGCCGGCACGGCGCACGTTGCGTTCGAGCACACCACTCACTGCAGCGAGGTAAGCATCGCCGGCCTGGTGGCCGTAGCGGTCGTTCAGCTCCTTGAAGTGATCGATGTCGATCATAAGCAGCGACAGCGGCGAGCCGTCGCGCAGCGCGCGAAACCACTCCTTGCGCAGCGTGGCGTCGAACATGCGCCGGTTGGCAAGGCCGGTGAGGGCATCGGTTGACGCCAGCGCCGACAGCTCGGCGTTGGCCTGGCCGAGCGCAAGCTCGGCCTGCTTGCGGCGCTCAGCGTCGCGCAGCGTGACCAGGTAGTCGCCGAGGCCGTTGCCCGCCGGCAGCAGCACGACGCGTGCCTCGATCCACAACGCACTGCCGTCGCGGCGCAACGCACGGAACAGGTCACTGCCCGCGTTGCCGCGGCGCGAAGCGTGCATGAAGTGGCGCGCGATGAAGCCCGCGCGGTCCTCGGGGGCCAGCACCTCGGCCAGCGTGCGGCCGTGCAGTTCCTCGGGCACGATGTCGAGCAGCGTCGTCGCCGATTGCGACGCGAAGCGGATCACAAGATCGGCGTCGACCGCGACGATGAGGTCGGTCGAGTGCTCGGCGAGCACGCGAAATCGTTGGCGCGCCTCGGCGTTGCGCCGCTCGGCCTCGGCATCGGGCACCAGCACCAGGCGGCGGCCGTCGCCGAGGTTCATCGACACCGTGCGCGGCGGCTCGGCCACCGGGTCGTGCCGTGGCGCCGGGCCGTTGATCAGCATGTGGCCCTCGGCGTCGGTGACGTTCAGCGTGACGCCCAATCCGGCCAGCAATTGGGCGAGGGTTTCGAACTCGGGATCGGTCAACTCACTTCTCACTGCGACGCGCTGGCTCGAAATTCAACCATGCCGGTGTTGCGAGCGGCCATCGTAGCGTCTGGAGTGGGCGCTCGAGCCGGTATCGCGGCTGCCGTTTGTGTTGGTCGGTGTGTGCAACGTGTCCCCGTGTTGCACGCGCGGGCCACTTGACGCGCGCGGCCGCCTGGCCGCACACTCGCGCCCCGTTGTCCTTAGCAACACTCAACACAAGGAGGCCGAGATGACACAAGCACCCGTTGTCCGTTGCGGTCGGCCTCCGCGTGGCCCAGCACGGCTCAGGCGAATCGCCTGATCACTGGCTGCTGACGGCTCGGTTCTGAGCCGCTGCTGCGCACCTCGCGCGGCCGACCCCGAATCCTACCGACGCCACGGCGCCTCGTCGCGCGCCGTCGCGCAGCTGCGTGCGCCGTTGCCGGCCCGTGCGGCTGCGCGTGGCGCGCGGGCGCTCCCTCGATCGCTGGTGCAGCGACCGTGTACCCCTGCTTTGGAACCATCCACGATGAATTCGTTTTCTCCCACCGATTCGTTGATCGGCATCGGGCTGACGGCCGCGATGCTGCAACGCCTGGTCGCCAGGCCCGCCTATGACGGCGAATCACCGATGCGCGTCACCGAACTGCGGCGCGACGTCGTGTGCCTGCACGACGGCCAGCGCGAAGTGCGCGCGGTGCTGCCGCCGACGCTGACGCAGGCGCTGGCCGACGACGCGCTGGCGGTCGGCGACTGGGTGCTGGCCATCCAGCCGGCACCCGGACGCTGGCGCGTGATCGAACGCGTGCCGCCGCTGACGCAGATCGCGCGCCGCACCAACGACGGCCGCGGCGCCGCCAAGCGCCAGGTGCTGGTGGCCAACGTCGACACGGCGTTTCTGGTGATGGGGCTCGACCACGACTTCAACCTGCGGCGGCTCGAGCGCTATCTGGCGGTGGCCCATTTGGCCGCAGTGCCGGCAGTGCTGGTGCTGACCAAGGCCGACACGCTGGCAGCGCCGTTGCTGCAACGCCGCCTCGACGACGCGCGCGACGTGCTCGGCTCGCGCACGCCGCTGGTGGCGGTGGACGCCCGCGCGCCGCAGTCGGCCGCCCGGCTCGAGCCCTGGCTGGCACGCGGCCAGACGACGGTGATGCTCGGCTCGAGCGGCGCCGGCAAGAGCACGCTGACCAACTCGCTGTGCGGCGACGCACTGCAGGACACCGGGGCAGTGCGCGCCGACGATGGCCGCGGCCGCCACACCACCACTGTGCGCACGCTGCGCTTCGCGCTGGCGGGTGGCTGCGTGATCGACACGCCGGGCCTGCGCGCGCTGCGGCTGGACGTCGACGATGCGGCGGACCTGACCGGCGTGTTCGACGACGTCGGCGCGCTGGCACTGCACTGCAGATTTCGCAACTGCCGGCATCAGAGCGAACCGGGCTGCGCGGTGCGCGAGGGCCTGCCGGCCGAGCGCGTGCGCAACTTTCACAAGCTGCAGCGCGAGGTCCGGCGCGATGCGATGAATGCGCTGGAGATGCGCGAACAGCGCCGCGACTGGAAGCTGCGCGGTCGCGAGGGCGCCATGCGCGCACGCGCAAAGCGCTCGGGCTAGCCGCGTGGCCTAGTAGTTCAACCCCATGGCGTCGCGCACGTCCTTCATCGTCGATTTGGCCACCGTGCGTGCGCGCTCGGTGCCCATCTCGACGATCCAGTGCACCTTCTTCGGGTCGGCCAGCAGCGTGGCCGCGCGCTCGCGCCACGGCTGCTGCTCCTTGATGATGGCGTCGATCACGGGCTGCTTACACTCGAGGCAGCCGATGCCGGCAGTCGTGCAGCCCTGGACCACCCACTCGCGCGTGGCGGCCTCGCTGTAGACCTTGTGGAAGTCCCACACCGGGCACTTCTCGGGGTTGCCCGGATCGCTGCGGCGCACGCGCGCGGGGTCGGTGGTCATGCCGCGGATCTTGCGGGTCACCTCGGCCGGCTCGTCGCGCATCAGCACCGCGTTGCCGTAGCTCTTGCTCATCTTGGCGCCGTCAAGACCGGGCAACTTCAGCACCTCGGTGTGCAGCGCCTGCGGCTCGCTCAGGATCGCCTTGCCGCTGCCACGCAGGTGACCGAGCAGCAGTTCGGTGTCGTCGGCGCTCCAGCCGGCGATGGTCGCGGCCGCGCGCTTGACCAGCGCCTCGCCCTTGGCGAAGGCTTCGGCCGCGCCGGTCTCGCCGAACGCCTTGCGCTGCTTGTCGTAGTAGCGCTGATCGTCCTTCGGCAGCCGTGCCAGTGCGGCTGCGACCTTGACGTCGAAGTCGCCCAGTCGGCCGTACAGATGGTTGAAGCGGCGCGCGACCTCGCGCGTCAATTCGACGTGCGAAGCCTGGTCCTCGCCAACCGGCACGAACGCCGCCTTGTAGATCAGGATGTCGGCCGCCTGCAGCAGCGGATAGCCGAGAAAGCCGTAGGTCGCGAGGTCACGGTCCTTCAGCTTCTCGATCTGGTCTTTGTAGGTCGGCACGCGCTCGAGCCAGCCCAGCGGGGTGCCCATCGCCAGCAACGTGAACAGCTCGGCGTGCTCGGGCAGCCGGCTCTGGATGAAGATCGTGCTCTTCTCGGGGTCGAGGCCGGCGGCGAGCCAGTCGACCACCATGTCGTAGACCGTCTGCTCGATGACCTCGCGCTCCTCGTAGTGCGTGGTCAGCGCGTGCCAGTCGGCGACGAAGTAGAAGCAGTCGTACTCCTCCTGCAGGCGCACCCAGTTCTTCAGCGCACCGTGGTAGTGGCCCAGGTGCATCGAGCCGGTGGGGCGCATGCCGGAGAGAACGCGGGGTCGCATGGCATCAACGTGGGGTGGACGGACCCGCATTTTCGCAGACGTACACTGTCGCGCCGTTCATGAAGCGCATCGTCATCCTGATCTCCGGCCGCGGCTCCAACATGGAGGCCATCGTGCGCCGCTGCGACGAAGAGCGCTGGCCGGCGCGCATGGTGGCGGTGATTGCCAACCGCGCCGATGCCGCGGGCCTGCGCTTCGCGACCGCTCACGGCATTGCCACCGCGGTGGTCGAGCATCGGGACCACGCGACGCGCGAGGCGTTCGACCGCGCATTGGCCGAGGCGGTCGACGCCCACACACCGGACCTGCTGCTGCTGGCTGGTTTCATGCGCATCCTCGGACCCGGTTTCGTGCAACGCTATGAAGGCCGCATGCTCAACATCCACCCGTCGCTGCTGCCGGCGTTCCCCGGCCTGCATACGCATCGGCGCGTGCTCGAGGCCGGCTGCAAGCTCAGCGGCGCGACCGTGCACTTCGTGACCGCCGCGCTCGACCATGGTCCGATCGTCGCGCAATCGGTGGTGCCGGTGGCGCCCGCCGACAGCGAGGAGACGCTGGCCGCGCGCGTGCTGGTCAGCGAACACCGCATCTACCCGCTGGCGGTGTCGTGGTTTGTGCGCGGACTGCTGCGTGTCGAGCACGGCGTGGTGCGGCACAGCGAAGGCGCGCCGCAGCTGCTGACTTAGCCGTCGGCGCCCGCATGCACCCGAAGGCGCTGCTCGAGCAGGCCACCGAGCTGCTGCACACGGTGTTGAAGTTCGAGCAGCCCGCCGATGTCACGGTGTCGGCACACTTTCGCAAGCATCACGCGCTGGGCGCACGCGAGCGCCACGCGCTGGCCGAAACGGTCTACGCCGTGTTGCGCCAGCGGCTGCTGTTGCAGCACTGGGCGCGCGGCGGCCGCGGACCGCTGGAGCGACGGCTGGTGATCGTCGGCTGGCAGGGCGAACCGCGCACGCTCGACACGGCGCTCGACGAAGCGGAGCGCCAGTGGCTAGCGAAGGTTCGTGCCGTCGATGCGGCGACGCTGCCCGCCAAGCTGCGCCACAACCTGCCGGACTGGCTTGCGGGCGCTTTGCACGCCCAGCTTGACGACGCCCAGTTCGACGCCATGGCCGCGGCGTTGCTGCAGCCGGCGCCGCTCGATCTGCGCGTCAACGCGTTGAAGGCCAAGCGCGAGCAGGTGCTCGCGCTGCTGCGCGACGCCGGCGTCGAGGCGGTCACGACGCGCTACAGCGCTTGGGGTGTTCGCGTGACCGGGCGCCCCGCGGTCAACGCGATGCCGGCGTTTCGCGACGGCCTGTTCGAGGTGCAGGACGAGGGCAGCCAGTTGCTGACCGCGCTGCTCGATGCGCGGCGCGGCGAGATGGTGGTCGATTTCTGCGCCGGCGCCGGCGGCAAGACGCTGGCGCTCGGCGCCGCGATGCGCAACACCGGCCGGCTCTATGCGTTCGACACCTCGGGCCATCGGCTGCACGCGCTGAAGCCTCGCCTGGCGCGCAGCGGCCTGTCCAACGTGCACACGGTGCAGATCGCGCACGAGCGCGACGAGCGCGTCAAGCGGCTGGCCGGCAAGATCGACCGCGTGCTGGTCGACGCGCCGTGCTCGGGGCTGGGCACGTTGCGCCGCAATCCGGATCTCAAGTGGCGCCAGACCCCGGACACAGTGACGCAGCTGCGACAGCAGCAGCTGGCGATCCTGAGCGCCGCGGCGATGCTGGTCAAACCCGGCGGGCGTCTCGTTTATGCGACTTGCAGCCTGCTCGAGCTTGAAAACGAAGACGTCGCCCGGACCTTCGGGCAAGCTCATTGCCAATTCACGACGCTGGCCGCCGAGGAGGCGCTCGCGCAGGCCCGCATCGAACACGCCGCCGACCTGACGCAAAGTGGCTGGCTCAGACTGTCGCCGCAACGACACGGCACCGACGGGTTCTTTGCTGCGGTGTGGCAACGTAAGAGGTGAATCCACACGCCCGGCAGCGGCGCTTGAGCGGGATCAAAGTCCGGGTAAACCTGCGCAATTCGCTAGACGGCGAGCTTGTAACGGTCGCCTAGAATCATGGTTGCGCCAACGGACGGCGCGAAAGTGAGAAAGATGATCGAAATCAACACGATGTGGGACTGGTTGCTCGATTGGGCGAGCAACGGGCTGTCGGGCGCCACCTGGTGGCAGGTGCTGCTGTTCACGCTGGTCACCACACACATCACCATCGCCTCGGTGACGATTTTCCTGCACCGGGCACAAGCGCACCGCGCGCTCGATCTGCATCCGATCGCCGCGCACTTCTTTCGCTTTTGGCTGTGGCTGACCACTGGCATGGTCACCAAGGAATGGGTCGCGATCCATCGCAAGCACCACGCCAAGTGCGAGACCGAAGACGACCCCCACAGTCCGGTCACGCGCGGCATCCGCACCGTGCTGCTGACCGGCACCGAGTTGTACCGAGCCGAGGCGCTGAACACCGACACGCTGGCGAAGTTCGGCCACAACACGCCGAACGACTGGCTCGAGCGCAAGTTGTACAGCCGCTACACGATCCTCGGCGTGTCGCTGCTGATCGCGATCGACCTGCTGCTGTTCGGCGCCATCGGCGCCACCGTGTGGGCGGTGCAGATGCTGTGGATCCCGGTCACCGCGGCGGGTGTGATCAACGGCCTGGGCCACTGGTGGGGTTACCGCAACTTCGAGGCACCCGACGCGTCGACCAACATCGTGCCGTGGGGCATCATCATCGGCGGCGAGGAGTTGCACAACAACCACCACACCTACCCGACGTCGGCCAAGCTCTCGGTCAAACGCTTCGAGTTCGACATCGGCTGGGGCTACATCCGTGCGCTGCAGGCGCTCGGGCTGGCCACGGTCCGCAAGACACCGCCCAAGCTGGAACTCGGCACCGTGCCCAAGCTGGCCGATTCGCGCACGCTGGAGGCGGTGATCGCCAATCGCTACGAAGTGATGGCGCAATACGCCAAGCAGCTGCGCCAGGTCTGCGCCGCGGAGCTTGCCAAGCTACGCTCGCAGGGGCAGTCGCACGGCGTGCGCTGGGTCAACCTGCGGCTGGCGCGACGCTGGCTGCATCGCGACGACGACAAGATTCCAGTGGCGGTGAAGCCGCAGCTGGCTAGCGCGATGGCCGAGCACCCGATGCTGGCCAAGCTGGTGGCGATGCGCGAGGAGCTGCGGGCCCTGTGGACCCGCACCAACGTGTCGGCTCCGCAACTGGTGACCGACCTGCAAGCCTGGTGCCGCAACGCCGAGGAAAGCGGCATTGCGATGCTGCAGGAGTTCTCGCTGCGGCTGCGCACGGCGCAGGCGGTGGGGGGGTGAACTGAAACGAAGGCGGGTTCGCTGGCGCGAACCCTGTCAGCAAGAAGGGCCGCATCTGCGGCCCTTTCTTCATTGGTGCGGTGCTTCCACCGTCACTTCAACTTCGTTTCCTTGTACAGCACGTGCTTGCGTGCCTTGGGATCGAACTTGATGAACTCGAGCTTGTCGGGCGTGGTCTTCTTGTTCTTGTTGGTGGTGTAGAAGTGACCGGTGCCGGCCGTCGATTCCAGCTTGATCTTCTCACGTGCGCTCTTGGCCATGGCAGTTCCTTCAGACCTCGCCGCGGGCGCGCAGATCGGCCAGCACCTGCTCGATGCCGACCTTGTCGATCAGCCGCAGCGCGGCGTTGCTGACACGCAGCCGGATGAAGCGGTTTTCGCTCTCGATCCAGAAGCGGCGGTACTGCAGGTTGGGCAGGAAACGACGCTTGGTCCTGTTGTTGGCGTGGGAGACGTTGTTTCCCACCATCGGGCGCTTGCCCGTGACTTGACAGACGCGTGCCATGACGGCTCCGAGACGGCTTTGTATGGTTGAGTATCGACCGCCGCGGCGCCAGATGACCCGGGCGCGGCGAAGCGGCGGATTATAGCCGAGCCGCTCGTCGGTCCGCGCCGCCGGGCCGGCTATTGGTCGAGGAAGCGCTGCGCATCGAGCGCGGCCATGCAGCCGCTGCCGGCCGACGTGATGGCCTGCCGGTAGACGTGATCCTGCACGTCGCCGGCGGCGAACACGCCGGGCACGCTGGTCATCGTGGCCAGCCCCTCGTTGCCGCTCTTGGTGATGATGTAGCCGTCCTTCATCTCGAGCTGGCCCTTGAAGATGTCGGTGTTAGGCTGGTGGCCGATGGCGATGAAGCAGCCCTTGAGCGCCAGCTCGGTGGTCGCGCCACCTTGTACCGACTTGATCCGCACACCGGTGACGCCGCTGCCGTCGCCGAGCACGGCGTCGAGCGTCTGGAACAAATGCAGCTGGACCTTGCCGGCCGCGACCCGCTCCATCAGCTTGTCCACCAGGATCGGCTCGGCGCGGAACTTGTCGCGGCGGTGGATCAGGTGCACCTTGCTGGCGATGTTGGCCAGGTACAGCGCCTCCTCGACTGCGGTGTTACCACCGCCGACGACGCACACGACCTGGTTCTTGTAGAAGAAGCCATCGCAGGTGGCGCAACCGCTCACCCCGCGACCCATGAACTCGGCTTCGGACGGCAGCCCCAGGTACTTGGCGCTGGCGCCTGTGGCGATGATCAGCGCGTCGGTGCTGTAGCGCCCGCTGTCGCCGCTGAGCACGAACGGTCGTCGCGACAGGTCGACCGTGTTCACGTGATCGAACACGACCTGGGTGCCGAACCGCTCGGCATGCTTGAGAAAGCGCTGCATCAGATCGGGCCCTTGCACGCCGTCGACGTCGGCCGGCCAGTTGTCGACATCGGTCGTGGTCATCAACTGACCGCCTTGCGCCAGGCCGGTGATCAGCATCGGCTGCAGGTTGGCGCGCGCGGCGTAGACGGCCGCGCTGTAGCCGGCGGGCCCGGAGCCGAGGATCAGCACGCGGGCGTGCGAGAGGGTGTCGGACATGCGTTGGTGCGTCGAATGGAGCGGCTGGCGTCGCGCGCAGCCGACGCCGATTGTCACATGGGGGTGCGACCCAGTGCCGGCAAGGCAGGCAATCGGCACAATAGCGAAGGTTGCAGGCGGCTGCGTTGGACGCCTGCACGAAGGCCCGGGTGGGCGGGCCGCTTGACGAAGCCTCAAAGGAAGAGGAAGGGGACTCCAAGATGTCGATGTTGTCGAATCTCGACCTGATCCGCCGTGTGCCGCTGTTCTCGATGCTCACGGTCGAACAGGCTCAGGCCGTAGCCGACGCAGTGGTCAAGCGGCGCTTCCGCCGCGGCGAGCTGGTGGTCGAGCAGGGGCGCAAGAGCAATGCGCTGTTCATCCTGCTGAACGGCCGCGCTCGCGTGCTGACCTCCGACTCACGCGGCCGCGAGGTGATCCTGGCGGTGCTGGAGGCCGGCGACTACGTCGGCGAGATGAGCCTGATCGACAACGAAGCGCACTCGGCCACCGTGCGATGTGAGGTGCAGACCGACATGCTGATCCTCGGCCGCGCCGATTTCGCGCGCTGCCTGCCCGAGAACTCGACGCTGTCGTACGCGATCCTGCGCGGTCTGGTACGCCGGCTGCGCCATGCCGACCGTCAGATCGAATCCTTGGCGCTGCTCGACGTTTACGGCCGCGTCGCGCGCACGCTGCTCGAGATGGCCGAAGAGGTCGACGGCATCAAGATCATTCGCAACAAGGTGTCACGCCAGGACATGGCCAAGGTGGTCGGCGCGTCACGCGAGATGGTCAGCCGCGTGATGAAGGACCTCGAGGAGCGCGGCGTCATCGAGACGCAGGAAAACGGCTCCGTCGTGCTGAAGGAACGGCTGCACTCCGAGTGAGGCGGCGGGGCTGACGCCCGCGCATCGGCCACAATCCGCGTATGACGTTCCCGCTCGGATCGCTGGCTTCCGGCGGCCCTGGTGCGCCACCGCGCGCGCAGACTCCCGCCAGTCGCTGGCGCGCCAAAGTCGCCCTGGTTGGCGGGGCGGTGCTGTGGCTGCTGGTGCTGTTGGCGCTGCTGACGCACGACCCCGGCGACACCGGATTCTCGACGTCGGGCGGCGGCGGTGCCATGCACAACAAGGCCGGACAGCTCGGTGCCTGGGTGTCGGACCTGCTGCTGTTCATGTTCGGCTATTCGACCTGGTGGCTGCCGGTCGTCGGCGCACGCTGGTGGCTGTCGTCGCTAGCGCGGTGGCTGCGCAGCGAGCAACCCAGCGAG
Source organism: Burkholderiaceae bacterium (assembly GCA_035764445.1). Taxonomy (GTDB): domain Bacteria; phylum Pseudomonadota; class Gammaproteobacteria; order Burkholderiales; family Burkholderiaceae_C; genus JAEUPI01. The sequence goes on along the minus strand of DASTZF010000288.1, from coordinate 9,342 downwards.
CCCGATCACGGGGCCCTGCCGCGAGCGGTCTGGGTGGGTGGCGTGGTGCTGCTGATGGCTGCCAGTTGTGCCCTCGAGTGGACCCGGCTCTATCAGCTCGACGGCCTGCTGCCCGGCGGCCAGGCCGGAGGCGTGCTCGGGGCGGTGCTCGGGCCGTTGTCGATGAAGTGGCTCGGCTTCGCCGGCTCGGGCGTGGCGTGGATCGCCGCGCTCGTGCTCGGCGCCTCGATGGCGCTGCGCTTTTCGTGGATCGCGCTGGCCGACCGCATCGGCGCGGCCTTCGACGCATTGCGCGAGCGGCGGCAGGAAGCGATCGAGCGCGCCGAGGACATCCGCATCGGCAGGCAGGCGCAGATCGAGCGCGACCGCGTGCTCATCGACGAGCAACTGGTGATCGAGGATCACGTGCCGATCGTGATCGAGAAGCCGGTGGCCGAGGTGCCGAAGTCCGAGCGGGTGGCCAAGGAGCGGCAGCAGCCGCTGTTCAAGGAGCTCAGCGACGCCAAGCTGCCGCAGGTCGACCTGCTCGACGCGCCACCGGGCCGCATCGAATCGGTGACGCCCGATTCGCTGGAGATGACCAGCCGGCTGATCGAGAAGAAGCTGAAGGACTTCGGCGTCGACGTGCGCGTCGTCGCGGCGTCGCCCGGGCCGGTGATCACGCGCTACGAGATCGAGCCCGCGATCGGCGTGAAGGGCGCGCAGGTGGTCAATCTCGCGAAGGACCTGTCGCGCTCGTTGTCGCTGGTCAGCATCCGCGTGGTCGAGACGATTCCCGGCAAGAACTACATGGCGCTGGAGCTGCCCAACGCCAAGCGGCAGACGATCCGGCTGTCCGAGATCCTCGGCTCGGCGGTCTACAACGACGCGCATTCGCAGCTGACGCTGGGCCTCGGCAAGGACATCGTCGGCAACCCGATGGTGGCCGACCTCTCGAAGATGCCGCACCTGCTGGTGGCCGGCACCACCGGCGCGGGCAAGAGCGTCGGCATCAACGCGATGATCCTCAGCCTGCTTTACAAGGCCGAGGCGCGCGATGTCCGCCTGATCATGATCGACCCCAAGATGCTCGAGATGAGCGTCTACGAGGGCATTCCGCACCTGCTGTGCCCAGTGGTCACCGACATGAAGCAGGCCGCTAACGCGCTCACCTGGTGCGTCGGCGAGATGGAGCGCCGCTACAAGGTGATGAGCCGGCTCGGCGTGCGCAACCTCGCGGGCTACAACCGCAAGCTCGCCGAGGCCAGCGAGCGCGGCGAGCCGCTGAGCAACCCGTTCTCGCTGACGCCCGAGGCACCCGAGCCGCTGGAGCGGCTGCCGTACTTGGTGGTCGTGATCGACGAGCTGGCCGATCTGATGATGATCGTCGGCAAGAAGCTCGAAGAGCTGATCGCCCGGCTGGCGCAGAAGGCGCGCGCCGCCGGCATCCACCTGGTGCTGGCCACGCAGCGACCGAGCGTCGACGTCATCACCGGCCTCATCAAGGCCAACATCCCGACGCGCATCGCGTTCCAGGTCGCGAGCAAGATCGACAGCCGCACCATCCTTGACCAGATGGGCGCCGAGGCGCTGCTGGGCCAAGGCGACATGCTGTACCTGCCGCCGGGCACCAGCTTGCCGGTGCGCGTGCACGGCGCCTTTGTCAGCGACGAAGAGGTGCATCGCGTCGTCGACTACCTGCGCCAGCAGGGCGAGCCCAACTACATCGAGGGCATCCTCGAAGGTGGCACGCTCGACGGCGACACGGCCGCCGCCATCGAGGGCGGCACCGTCAATGGCGACGGCGAAGCCGACCCGATGTACGACCAGGCGGTGTCGATCGTGCTGCAGAACCGCCGGGCGTCGATTTCGCTGGTGCAGCGCCACCTGCGCATCGGCTACAACCGCGCCGCGCGCCTGCTGGAACAAATGGAGCGCGCCGGACTCGTATCACCGATGGCTTCGAACGGCAACCGCGACATCCTGGTGCCCAGGCGCGACGAATGAAAACCCGCTGCGCCTCGGTGTTGGCCGTACTGGCCATGCTGGCCTGTGGAACGACGCGCGCTGATTCGGTGGACCTGCTGCGCGACTTCGCCAACAACGTGAAGTCGGGTCGCGCGGCGTTCACGCAGACCGTGACGTCGGTCGACGGCGCGAAGAAGAAGGACTCATCGGGCCAGTTCGAGTTCGCGCGCCCGAACCGATTTCGCTTCAGCTATGCCAAGCCGTTCGAGCAGCAGATCGTCGCCGATGGCCAGAAAGTGTGGCTGTACGACGTCGACCTCAACCAGGTCACCGTGCGTCCGATGGCGCAGGCGCTCGGGGCCACACCGGCCGCGCTGCTGGCTGGGGGCACGCTCGACAAGGAGTTCGACCTCAAGGCCGCACCGCCGGCCGATGGCCTCGAATGGGTGCAGGCGACACCACGCGTGAAGGAAGGGTCGATCCAGTCGCTGCGCGTCGGCTTCAAGGGCGGCGCGCTGGCGGCGCTGGAGATCGTCGATGGGTTCGGGCAGCGCTCGCGCTTGAGCTTCAGCGCGCTCGAGCAGAACATCAAGCTGCCCGACAGCACCTTCCAGTTCACGCCGCCCAAGGGCGCCGACGTCATCCAGCAGTAGCCGCTGTATCGCCACCGAGGTGCCGAGGCCGCGCCGACGCGACCGAGGGCGCGCTGACACAATCGCTGCATGAGCGCCCAGGAGTCGTTGTTCGATGCGCCGGGAGAGCGCGGAGCGAATCCGGCGCCGTCGCCCGACGCACCGCTGGCCGATCGGCTGCGGCCGCAGCGCCTCGATCAGGTGATCGGCCAGGGCCACCTGCTCGGACCCGGGCGCCCGCTGCGGGTGGCTTTCGAGTCGGGCCGCCTGCATTCGATGATCCTGTGGGGTCCGCCGGGCGTGGGCAAGACCACGCTCGCGCGATTGGTGGCGAGCATGGTCGATGCGCAGTTCATCGTGCTGTCGGCGGTGCTGTCGGGCGTCAAGGAGATCCGCGACGCGGTCGAGCGTGCACGCGCGGCGCGCGGCGCAGGCCGCGCGACCGTCGTGTTCGTTGACGAGGTGCACCGCTTCAACAAGGCGCAGCAGGACGCCTTCCTGCCGCACGTCGAGTCGGGGCTGTTCACCTTCATCGGAGCGACCACCGAGAACCCGTCGTTCGAGGTCATCTCGGCGCTGCTGTCGCGCGCCACAGTGCACGTGCTCAAGCCGCTGCAGCCCGACGACCTGGTCGAGCTGCTGGTACGCGCCAACGCGCTGCTGCACGCGGGCGAACTCAGCAATGCCGCGCGTGACCGGCTGATCGGCTATGCCGACGGCGACGCGCGGCGCCTGCTCAACGCCTACGAGAACCTGGTGGCGATGGCCGGTGACGCCCAGGTTTACGACGAGGCGATGCTCGAGCGCACGCTCGGCGAGATGCTGCGCCGCTACGACAAGGGCGGCGATCAGTTCTACGACTCGATCTCGGCCCTGCACAAGGCGGTGCGCGGCTCCGACCCCGACGCCTCGCTGTACTGGCTCGCACGCATGCTCGACGGCGGTGTCGACCCGCGCTACGTGGCGCGGCGCGTGATCCGCATGGCCAGCGAAGACGTCGGCCTGGCCGACCCGCGCGGGCTGCGGATCGCGCTCGATGCCGCCGAGACCTACGAGCGCCTGGGCAGTCCCGAGGGCGAGCTGGCGCTGGCACAGGCGGTCGTCTACCTGAGCGTCGCACCGAAGTCCAACGCCACCTACGTCGCTTGGGGCGCGGTGAGCGAGTTCGTGCGCGAAGACGGCACACGGCCGGTGCCGCTGCACCTGCGCAATGCGCCGACACGGCTGATGAAGCAGCTCGGCCATGGCCGTGGCTACCGCTATGCGCACGATGAGCCGGAGGCGTTCGCCGCCGGGGAGACCTACTGGCCCGAAGGCGTCGAGCCCCAGCGCTTCTACGAGCCGGTCGACCGCGGCGTCGAGCAGCGGATTCGCGAGCGGCTGGCTCAGTGGCGTGCCCTCAACCACAAGGCGGCAGGCACCGACGACGGCTGAGCGCCAGCGGGTATCCCCCGCCTTGGCCCGAAAACTGCACTCCTACAATCGCGCCGTCCGTGCGGCCCCAACCCGGGGCAGGCGGCGTCGACAAGCGGGTTCGATGGACATCCTTCTGCAGCAGATCATCAACGGTCTGGTGTTGGGCAGTGTGTACGCGCTGGTCGCGCTGGGCTACACGATGGTCTACGGGATCATCAACCTGATCAACTTCGCGCATGGCGAAGTGCTGATGGTCGGAGCGCTGACCAGCTGGACGGTGATCCAGCTGCTCGCCGATTCGGGGCTGCCGGGCTGGCTGATGCTGCTGATCTCGCTGGCCGCCGCGGTGGTGGTGTGCGCGGTGTTGAACTTCACGATCGAGAAGATCGCCTACCGGCCGCTGCGCAACGCGCCGCGGCTGGCGCCGCTGATCACCGCGATGGGCATGAGCCTGCTGCTGCAGACGTTGGCGATGATCATCTGGAAGCCCAACTACAAGCCATACCCGATCCTGCTGCCGAGCGAGCCGTTCCACATCGGCGGCGCAGTGATCAACGTGACGCAGATCCTGATCCTGGCGGCCACGGCGATCACGCTGGTCGGGCTGACCTGGCTTGTCAATCGCACCAAGCTCGGCCGCGCGATGCGCGCCACCGCCGAGAATCCGCGCGTGGCTGCGCTGATGGGCGTCAAGCCCGACATGGTGATCTCGGCCACCTTCGTGATCGGCGCCGCGCTGGCGGCACTGGCCGGCGTGATGTACGCGGCCAACTACGGGTCGGTGCAGCACACGATGGGCTTTCTGCCGGGTCTGAAGGCCTTCACCGCCGCGGTGTTCGGCGGCATCGGCAACCTGGCCGGCGCGGTGGTCGGCGGCGTGCTGCTCGGGTTGATCGAGTCGCTCGGCGCGGGGTACATCGGCAGACTGACCGGTGGCGTGCTCGGCAGCCACTATCAGGACATCTTCGCCTTCATCGTGCTGGTCCTGGTGCTCACCGTGCGGCCTCAGGGCCTGCTCGGCGAGCGGGTGGCCGATCGCGCGTGACGGAACACGACATGAAGAACCACAGGCTCGTCTGGTTCCTGTTCACGGCCTTCCTGCTGCTGGTGCTGCCGGCGGTGGCGCAATACGCCGGCAACTTCTGGGTCCGCATCATCGACTTCGCGCTGTTGTACGTGCTGCTGGCGCTCGGGCTGAACATCGTCGTCGGCTACGCCGGCCTGCTCGACCTCGGCTACATCGCGTTCTATGCGGTCGGCGCATACACGTTCGGCCTGCTGGCGTCGCCGCACCTGACCGACGTGTTCCCGACCATCAAGGCCCTGTTTCCCAACGGTCTGCACACGCCGATCTGGCTGGCGATCCCACTCGGTGCGCTGCTGGCCGGCGTGGCCGGCGCGCTGCTCGGTGCGCCGACGCTGAAGCTGCGCGGCGACTACCTGGCGATCGTGACGCTCGGCTTCGGCGAGATCATCCGCGTCTTTCTGAACAACCTCGACGCACCGGTCAACATCACCAACGGCCCGAAGGGGCTGCTGCAGATCGACAGCTTCAGGCTCGACTGGCTGGGGTTCGATTTCGGTCGCGCGGGATCGTTGCTGGGCATCGAGGTGTCGGCGGTCACCAAGTACTACTTCCTGTTCCTGGCGATCGTGGTGATCAGCGTGCTGATCTGCTACCGCCTCGAGCGCTCGCGCATCGGCCGCGCGTGGATGGCGATCCGCGAGGACGAGGTCGCCGCCAAGGCGATGGGAATCAACACGCGCAACATGAAGCTGCTGGCGTTCGCGATGGGCGCCACCTTCGGCGGCGTATCGGGCGTGCTGTTCGCCACCTTCCAGCGCTTCATCTCGCCGGAGTCGTTCGCACTGCAGGAATCGATCATGGTGGTGGCGATGGTGGTGCTCGGCGGCATCGGCCACATCCCCGGCGTAATCCTCGGCGCGCTGTTGCTGGCCGCTTTGCCCGAGGTGCTGCGCTGGGTGTCGGGCGAGCTCGACCTGCAGGCGGTCACCGGCGGCCGGCTCGACGCGGCCATCCTGCGCCAGTTGCTGATCGCGGTGGCGATGATCGCCATCATGCTGGCGCGCCCGCGCGGGCTGTGGCCGCAGCCCGAGCACGGCAAGGCCGCGCCGACGCCGACCATTTGAGCATCGAAGGGCCCATGAGCGAGATCGTGCTGAACGTGGCGGGCGCCTCCAAGCGCTTCGGCGGCGTGCAGGCGCTTTCGGACGTCGGCATCACGATCCGCCACGGCGAGGTGGTCGGCTTGATCGGCCCCAACGGCGCCGGCAAGACCACCTTCTTCAACGTCATCACTGGCCTGTACACGCCGGACGCGGGCACCTTCGAGCTCGGCGGCAAGCCGTACAAGCCGAGCGCGGTGCACGAGGTCGCGAAGGCCGGCATCGCGCGCACCTTTCAGAACATTCGCCTGTTCCCGGAGATGACGGCGCTCGAGAACGTGATGGTCGGCCGTCACCTGCGCACCGGTTCGGGCCTGTTCGGCGCGGTGTTCCGCACGCGCCACTTCAGGGACGAGGAACGAGCTATTGCCGAGCGCTCGCGCGAGCTGCTGGAGTACGTCGGCATCGCGCGCTATGCCGACTACAAGGCACGCACATTGAGCTACGGAGACCAGCGGCGCCTCGAGATCGCGCGCGCTCTGGCCACCGAACCCAAACTGATGGCGCTCGACGAGCCCGCAGCCGGCATGAACGCCACCGAGAAGGTGGTGCTGCGCGAGCTGATCGATCGCATCCGCAAGGACGGGCGCACGATCCTGTTGATCGAGCACGACGTCAAGCTGGTAATGGGCCTATGCGACCGCGTGACCGTGCTCGACTACGGCAAGCCGATCGCTGAAGGCAGCCCCTACGACGTGCAGCGCAACGAGAAGGTGATCGAAGCCTATCTCGGTGCAGGCCACAAGGCACATTGACCCGAGACCCGCGCATGGCCGACGCCGACGTCCTGCTCGAAGTGCGCGACCTCAAGGTCGCCTACGGCGGCATCCAGGCCGTCAAGGGCGTCAGCTTCGAAGTCAAGCGCGGCGAACTGGTGAGCCTGATCGGCGCCAACGGCGCCGGCAAGACCACCACGCTGAAGGCAGTTACTGGGACGCAGCCAGTGCGTGACGGACAGATCAGCTTCATGGGCAAGCCGATCCGTGGCCAGGGCGCGTGGGATCTCGTGCGGCAGGGCCTGGTGATGGTGCCCGAAGGCCGCGGCGTGTTCGCACGCATGAGCATCGTCGAGAACCTGCAGATGGGCGCGTATACGCGTGACGACGACGAGATCGACGCCGACATGGAGAAGGTGTTCACCGTCTTCCCGCGCCTGAAGGAGCGCGCGTCGCAGCTGGCGGGCACGCTGTCGGGCGGCGAGCAGCAGATGCTGGCCATGGGGCGCGCCTTGATGGCGCGGCCGAAGGTGCTGCTGATGGACGAGCCGTCGATGGGCCTGTCGCCGATCATGGTCGACAAGATCTTCGAGGTGGTGGGCGACATCCATTCGCGCGGCACGACGGTCCTGCTGGTCGAGCAGAACGCGAGCCGTGCGCTGCAGCTCGCCAACCGCGGCTACGTGATGGAGTCCGGCGAAATCACGATGAGCGGGCAGGCCCAGAATCTGCTCGACGATCCGAAGGTGCGCGCGGCGTATCTCGGCGAGTAGGTCCGCTCGCGCGACGCCGCTGCGACCTCATCGTTCGTCGGCCAGCTCGAATACGAGGACTGCGAAGCGGACGACCAGCGCCGCACTGCCGCTGTACAGCACCGGGTCGACCCAGTCGCCGCCGAAGTGCGCGTCGAACACGTGAGCGAGGAAGGCACCGTAGAGGAAGTGCGCTCCGATGCGCATGCACTGCGCGAAGGTGCGTCCGCGGTAGGGCGCGATCAGGATCGCACCGACCACCAGCAGCGCGACGCCGCTGAAGCCCCATTGGAAGCCGTGTGCAACGCTGATCGCCACCGGAATCCCTTGCGGGACCGACGGCCAGCCGAACAGCGACATCACCGTGGCGTGCAACAGGCTCAGCACGGCCGCGCCGGCGAGCAGCAGGCCGCTTTCCAGGGCCATGGTGCTCGCGGAAGTGCCTTTCATGAGGGCAGTGCCGACGCGTGGGTTCTTGGCCCCGGCAATCCGTGCTCCCGCCCGCGGCGATCGCGCCGCAACGCGCCGTGAGAGCGACGACGGCTTCTCCCGCCACAGGGCGACAATGGGCGCGACGCACTCGATACGAACATCCCGAAACAAGCCGGCCGGCCGCGACGCCGGTCGCATGCTGCGCGGCCGGTTGGGTTTGCGCGACGCTCGAAAACGCCGGGCGCCACAGGGTCTTGCATCGCGCATCGAGCGAAGGCATAACCCAACTGGGGATCGGGCGGGAGGTTTTCCAAAGGTGCGTTGAATGCGCTTACACCGGTAGACGATGCAGTCCACGAGCCGCTTCCCGCCGAACTTCCTATGGGGCGCCGCGACCTCGGCCTACCAGATCGAAGGCTCGCCGCTGGCCGATGGCGCCGGCCCCAGCATTTGGCACCGTTTCGTTCGCACACCCGGCATGGTGCGCGATGGCGAGACCGGCGACGTCGCCTGCGACCACTATCGCCGCTTCGAGTCCGACGTCGCGCTGATGAAGGCGCTTGGCCTGACCGCGTACCGCTTCTCGGTCGCGTGGGGCCGTGTGCTGCCCGAGGGACGCGGGCGCGTCAACGCAACCGGCCTCGGCTTCTACGAACGGCTGGTCGACTGCCTGCTCGCGGCGGGCATTCAGCCGATGGTCACGCTGTACCACTGGGACCTGCCGGCGGCCTTGGATGATCGCGGCGGCTGGCTGAACGCCGACGTCGCCGACTGGTTCGCCGACTACGCCGGCGTGATGTTCCGTGCGCTCGACGACCGCGTGAAGCTGTGGACGACGCTCAACGAGCCGTGGGTCGTCACCGATGGCGGCTACCTGTTCGGCACGCTGGCGCCCGGCCATCGCAGTGCCTTCGAGGCAGCGATCGCCACGCACCGGTTGATGTGCGCGCATGGCAAAGCGGTGCAGGCCTATCGCGCGCAGGGCCGGCACCAGATCGGCCTGGTGGTCAACATCGAGCCCAAGTACCCGGCCTCCGACAGCGCGGCCGATCGCGCCGCCACCGAGCGCGCGCATGCCTACATGAACCGGCAGTACCTCGACGCGGCGCTGCTCGGCCGTTACCCTGACGAGATGCGCGAGGTCTTCGGCGAGGCCTGGCCGCTGTGGCCGGCCAGTGACATGAAGGCGATCCAGCAGCCGATCGACTTCGTTGGCATCAACTACTACACCCGCAGCGTGACCCGGCACGACGACGCGGC
>DASTZF010000287.1:0-6105 GCA_035764445.1 Burkholderiaceae bacterium | reverse complement strand
TGCCCTTGATCGTCATCGCCCCGACCATCAGCGCCATCACCGCGTTGGGCGGGATGCCCAGGGTCAGCATCGGGATGAACGAGGTCTGCGCGCCGGCGTTGTTGGCACTCTCGGGGCCGGCGACGCCGCGGATGTTGCCCTGCCCGAATGGGATCTCGCCGCGCTTCATCGGCGTCTTCTTCTCCAGCGTGTACGACGCGAACGACGCCAGCAGTGCGCCACCGCCCGGCAGCACGCCGAGCAGCGAGCCGAGCGCGGTGCCGCGCAGCATGGCCGGAAACGCGTCCTTGAAATCCTGCAGCGTCGGCCACAGTCCCTTGACGTCCTTGGTGAACACCTCGCGATGCTCGGCCGGCATCGCCAGATTGGAGATGATCTCGCCGAAGCCGAACACGCCCATCGCGATGCCGACGAAGCCGATGCCGTCGGTCAGCTCGGGCACGTCGAAGCTGTAGCGCGGCACGCCCGAGATCACGTCGGTGTTCACCTGGCCGAGCAACAGCCCGAGGATGATCATCGAGATCGCCTTGATCAGCGAGCCCGACGCCAGCACCACCGCACCGATCAGGCCCAGCACCATCAGCGAGAAGTACTCGGCGGGCCCGAACTTGAACGCCAGCTCGGTCAGCGGCGGCGCAAACGCCGCGATGATCACCGTGCCGACGCAACCGGCGAGGAACGAGCCGATGCCGGCAGCGGCGAGCGCGGGCCCGGCGCGGCCGTTGCGCGCCATGCGATAGCCGTCGATCGCGGTGACCACCGAGCTCGACTCGCCGGGCACGTTGATCAGGATCGCGGTGGTCGAGCCGCCGTACTGCGCGCCGTAGTAGATGCCGGCCAGCATGATCAGCGCCGGTGTTGCATCGAGCGCGTAGATCGATGGCAACAGCATGGCGATCGTCGCCACCGGCCCGAGGCCCGGCAGCACGCCGATCAGCGTGCCGAGCACCGCCCCGAAGAAGGCGTACAGGACGTTCTGCAGGGTCAGCGCGACGCCGAAGCCGAGGGCCAGGTTGTGCAGCAGGTCCATCGCGTCAGCCGCCTATGAATGACGGCCACAGCGGGATCACCAGCTTCAGGCCCCAGATGAAGATCGCCCACGAACCCACCGTGAGCACGATGCTGTTGACAACGACGTCCTTCCAGTTGAATTCATCGCCGGCGAGGCTGCACGCGATCACCAGCACCGGCAGCGCGACCGCCATGCCCAGGCGCGGCAGCAGCCAGCCGAACACGCCGACCGACAGGCAGATCGTGATGAGCGGCTTCCACGCCCAGCGGCCGATCGGCTCGCCATCGTCGGTTTCGATGGTCAGCGCCTCGAACAGCACCAGCCCGCCGAGCAACGCGAGCAGGATGCCCAGGCCGAACGGAAAGTAGCCGGGGCCGGGGCGAGCCGAGGTGCCGAAGCTGTAGTACTGCGCGCCCCAGGCAAATCCGAGGCCGGTGACCACGAACATCAGCCCCGACCAGAAGTCCTTCTGGCTCTTGATCTTCACAGGACCCCTTCGCCGCCCCAACGGCCGTTTGCCCTTCGGGCCAACCGGCCCTCAGTGCACCATGGCAGGCGAAGCTGAACGGAAGCTTATTTTTCCGACCAGGCCGGCGTCGCGCGCAGCACTTCGTCGATGGTGGTCACGCCTTCGGCGATCTTCATCGTGCCGGCCAGCCGCAGTGGGCGCATGCCGTCGCGCAGGCTCTGCTGGCGCAGCGCCGTGATGTCGTAGGTCGGGTGCACGTGCTCGCGTGCAGCCGGCGTCATCAGCAGCAGTTCGTACAGGCCCACGCGCTTGCGATACCCGGTGTGGCGGCATTCCAGGCAGCCCACCGGCTTGTACAGCCGCACGTCGCCCGACAGTCGCCACGGCTTGGCGACCTCGGCCAGGATCTCGCGCGAACTCTCGTCATCGGGCTGCTTGCACGACGGGCACAGCGTGCGCGCCAGCCGCTGCGCCAGCACGCCGATCACGGTGGCGCTGATCAGGTACGGCGGCACGCCGAGATCGACCATGCGCGTGATCGCCGATGCGGCATCGTTGGTGTGCAGCGTGCTGAACACGAGGTGACCGGTGAGCGCGGCCTGGATTGCCATCTCGGCGGTGGCGAGGTCGCGGATCTCGCCCACCATGATGATGTCGGGGTCCTGCCGCATCAGCGCGCGCACGCCTTCGGCGAAGCCCATGTCGATCGCGCTTTGCACCTGCGTCTGGTTGAACGCCGGCTCGATCATCTCGATCGGGTCTTCGATCGTGCAGACGTTCACTTCGTCGGTGGCCAGACGCTTGAGCGTCGAGTACAGCGTCGTCGTCTTGCCGCTGCCGGTGGGGCCGGTGACGAGGATGATGCCGTGCGCCTGGCTGGTCAGCTGATTCCAGCGCTCGCCGTCGTGCCCCGAGAAGCCCAGCGCATCGACGGTCTTGACCGTGGTCTCGGGATCGAAGATGCGCATCACCATCTTCTCGCCGAAAGCGGTGGGGATGGTCGACAGTCGCATCTCGACCTCGCCGCCGCCCTCGGGTCGCTTGGTCTTGATGCGACCGTCGAGCGGGCGGCGCTTCTCGATCACGTCCATGCGGCCGAGCAGCTTGATGCGCGCGGTCATCGCGCCCATCACCGTCATCGGCACCTGATAGACGGTGTGCAGCACGCCGTCGATGCGGAAGCGGATCGCTCCCATGTCGCGCCGCGGCTCGAGGTGGATGTCGCTGGCGCGCTGATCGAATGCGTACTGCCACAGCCAATCGACCACCTGCACGACGCCGGCGTCGTTGGCGTCGAGCTGCTTGTTGGTCTTGCCGAGCTCCACCAGCTGCTCGAAGTTGGCAGCCGCCGAGTTCTCGCCGGTCTTCTGCGCCGCGCGCACCGACTTGGCGAGCGAAAAGAACTCGGTCGTGTAGCGCGCGATGTCGGCCGGATTGGCCACCACCAGGCCGATCGGCTTGCGCGTGTGCGCCTCGATCTCGGGCACCCAGGCGGTGTCGAACGGCTCGGCGGTGGCGATCGTCACCTCGGTGGTGCCGACCTTCACCGGCAGCACACGCCGCATCTCGGCGTAGTGCACGCTCATCACGTCGGCGACACGGCCGACGTCGACCTTCAGCGGATCGATGCGCAGGTAGGTGAGGTTGAAGCGCTGCGCCAGCCACTGCGTCAGCGCCTCGGTGTCGAGCACGGTGGCGGTGCCGGTGCGCTTGAGGCCTGCGCTGCCCAGCCGAATCAGCGGATGCTGACTCGAGTCGGCGCTGCCGAAACGCTTGACGACCGCCTGCACGTCCTCGCTGCCGATCCAGCCGTCCTCGCGCAGCCAGCCGAGCAGATGGCGCCACTCGAGCTTGCCGCGCTGCGGAGCCGCTCGCGGCGTGCCGCGCGTGCGCGTCGCGGTGGCGCTCATGAAGCCCCCTTGCTCGCTACGCTCGCGTCCCCCCGAGGGGGAGCGAGCCGCCTTGGGACGGCCCGGCGCCGGCTCATCGGCTGGCTCCGGTGCGCAGGCGCGTGCAGGGGGGGCTCATCGGCTGGGCTCTTGTCCTTGCCACGGCCGCACCAGGCGCAGCCACTTGCGCGCCGGCAACCCGTAGCGGGCTTCGATGTTAGCCGCCCGCGCCAGCCAGGTGTGACGATCTGGTACCACGGCGGCGTGTGTTGCTACCGCAATCGTGTTGCCTTCGCGCGTCGGCTTCAGGTGCCACAGGCGCTCGGCGCCGAACGCGGCCGCGATGCGCGCCATCGAACGCTCGAAGCTGGCCTGGCGGCCGAACAGGTTGACGCTCATCACGCCGTCGGCGGCCAGCAGCGAGCGGCAATCGGCATAGAAGGCTTCATCGTCGAGCACGGGTGCCGCCGCCTCGTGGTCGTACAGATCGACACACAGTGCGCTCACCTCGCCGCGCGGCGCCGCGCCGCTGCGCAGCCACGCGGCGGCATCGGCGCGCACGACGGTCAGTCGCGCATCGTCGGCGCCCAGTCGGAACCAGCGGCGGCACGCGGCGATGACCGCCGGGTTCAGCTCGACCGCGGTGGTGCGCATGTGCAGCGTCTGCTGCGTGAAGCGGGTGAGCGTCGCGGCGCCGAGGCCGAGCTGCACCGCGTGCCCGTGGCTGAGCGCCTCCTGCGGACGCCATAGCATCCACGCCAGCATGCGCTGCACGTACTCGAGCACCACCACGCGCGGCTGGCGGATGTGCATCGCCCCTTGCACCCACGGCGTGTCGAGGTGCAGGTAGCGCACGCCATTCATCTCCGAGATCGTGGCCTCTGGCAGCCTGGCGCCGCGTGGTACGGTCATGTGGAGAACTTCGATGCGGCGCGTGTTGGGCGCGCCGGCATGGCCGCGGTCCGGCGGCGGCTCATGAGCACAGCCCGTGCTGTGCGAACACCTCGCGCCACGCCTGCACCTTGCGCGCGAGCGACCAGCTCGCATTGGCCGGGCTGCTCGACGGCAGGCGCACGACATTGGGCGCCAACGTGCGGGTCCACTTCATGGTGCGCGCCGACTCGCCGCCGTTGTGCGCGATCGCGCTCAGGCGCGGCAGCCGCACCACCAGTGAGGCGAGGTCGTTGGGCACCGCGTCCTCGATCGCGCTGTCGAGGCTGCCCTCGCGCCGGCAGCTCGCGTAGACGTCCCAGATGCCAAGGCCGCGTCGGCGCACCTCGCCCAACCGGCGCGCATAGGTCAGCGCGCGCAGGTCGACATCCCACAGCGTCGACAGGATGGTCCAGAACTGGTTGCGCGGATGCGCGTAGTACTGCGCGGCGGCCAGCGATGCCTCGCTCGGAAAACTGCCCAGCACGAGCAGCCGTGTGTGCGCGGCGGCGACCACCGGCGGCAGCCCGACGAGCGGTAACGGCGCGACCAGCGCTGTCAAGCCGGCTCCATCAACGCGCGCAGCCGCGGCAGCGCGGCGCACGCATTGGCGCCGGTGCGCGCCGCCGTCTCGCGCAGGCTCCAGCCGCGCAGCTGCGCCAGCGTCTGCGCGATGCGTGGCAGCTCGGCGGGCTCGTTGCGCGCGAATTCGCCGCGTGCGCGCTGCTCGGCATTGCGATACAGCCACTGCGGCGGGATGTCGGGCGCGTCGGTCTCGAGCACCGGTGCCGTCTCGGGCAGCGTGGTGGCCAGCTCGCGGATCTGGCGCGCGCGCTCGAAGGTCATCGCACCACCGAACCCCAAGCGCCAGCCGCGCTCGACGAACGATCGCGCCTGTTGCGCGCTGCCATTGAACGCGTGGGCGATGCCGCCGGCCACCTCGATGCGGCGCAGGCCGGCCAGCAGCCCGTCGGCCGAACGCCGTACGTGCAGGATCGCCGGCAGACCGGCGTCGCGCGCGAGCTTCAGTTGCGCGACGTAGAAGCGTTCCTGCCGCTCGCGATCGAGGCCGGGCACGAACCAGTCGAGCCCGATCTCCCCGACTGCGACCAGGCGCTCGTCGCTCGCGTGACGCGCCAGCGCGTCGCGCAGCCGATCGAGGTCAGCGTCGCTCGCCTCGTCGACGCACAGCGGATGGATGCCCAGCGCATAGGCCAGGCCGAGCGCGTGTGCGAGCTCACGCACGCGCTCGAAATGGGCCGCCTTCACTGCCGGCAGCACGCCGATCGCCACGCCCGCGGCCTGCGCGCGCTGCCACACCGCAGTGCGGTCGGCTTCGAACTCGGCGGCATCGAGGTGACAGTGGGTGTCGATCCAGGGCATCGGGTTGACCCGCGAATCCTTGAGGTGGCCACGCACGTACCAGGACTCACTGCGTATCATCGCAGCCGCCCGCGAGGGCAACCACAGGGAGCCGCACGATGAGCAATCGCCACCCGGCCGCTTGGGCCGTCTTCACGTTGGCAGGTCTCGCCTTGTGGGGCTGCGCCACCGCGCCACCGTCGCCGGCCCTCAAGGACGGCGAGTTGGCGGTGCCGGCCGATTACAAGACGTGGCCGAAATTCCTGTCGGCCGTGCAGCGGCCCGATGCGAAGCAGGTGCGCGAGATCTACATGAATCCGACCGCGCGCAATGCCACTGCAGGCAGCGGCTTCGCCAACGGCACGGTGTTCGTGATGGAGAACTACGCGGCGAAGGCACGCGCCGACGGCACACTGGAGACCGGCCCTGACGGCAAACTGGTC
>DASTZF010000286.1:0-4317 GCA_035764445.1 Burkholderiaceae bacterium | reverse complement strand
CTTCTTCAGCAGTTCATTGACCTGACCGGGGTTGGCCTTGCCCTGGCTGGCCTTCATGACCTGCCCGACCAGCGCGTTGAAGGCCTTGTCCTTGCCGGCCTTGTACTCGTCGATCGACTTCGGATTGGCGGCGAGCACCTGATCGACGATGGCTTCGAGCGCGCCGGTGTCGCTCATCTGCTTGAGACCGAGGTTATCGATGGCTTGATCGACCACGCCGGGGTCCGCGATGGCCACATCGACGAAGCGCTCCGACAGCGGACGCCCGTCGTTGAATTTGCCCGCTGCCCACAGATGATCGAAGACTTGCCGCGCGCCGCTGTTCGACACCGTGCCGTCGACCACGCGACCGATTAGCCGAGCCAGCGTAGCCGGCGACACCGGCGCCTCCTCGATGGTCTGCGCCTTGGCGTTCAGTCGCTTCGAGACTTCGCCCATCATCCAATTGGCCACCAGCTTCGGCTGCTTGCACGCATCACGCGCGGCCTCGTAGTAGCGCGCGAACGCCAGGCTCTGCGTCATCATCGCCGCGTCGTACGCCGGCAGCCCGTCGTCGCCCACGAAGCGCTCGGCCATGGCGCCCGGCAGTTCCGGCATCGCCGATTTGACCTCAGCAATCCACTGCGGCGAGATCACCAACGGCGGCAGATCGGGGTCTGGGAAATAGCGGTAGTCGTGCGCGTCCTCCTTGGTGCGCATCGCACGCGTCTCGCCGCTGTCGGGGTCGAACAGCACGGTCGCCTGCTCGACGGCCAGGCCGTCCTCGAGGCGATCGATCTGCCAGTTGACCTCGAACTCGATCGCCTGCTGCATGAAGCGAAACGAGTTCAGGTTCTTGATCTCGCGGCGCGTTCCCAACGCAGCACCGGGCTTGCGCACCGACACGTTGGCGTCGCAACGGAAGCTCCCTTCCTGCATGTTGCCGTCGCAGATGCCGAGCCACACCACCAGGGTGTGCAGCGCGCGCGCGTACTCCACCGCCTGGGCCGCCGAGCGCATCTCGGGCTCGGTGACGATCTCCAACAGCGGCGTGCCGGCGCGGTTCAGGTCGATGCCCGACACGTCGCAGTGCGACCCGCCGATCCCCTCGTGCAGCGACTTGCCGGCGTCCTCCTCCAAGTGCGCGCGCGTCAGTGCCACCGAGTGACGCTGCTCGCCCAGCATGAACGGTACGCGACCGCCCTGCACGACCGGTGTTTCGTACTGACTGATCTGGTAGCCCTTGGGCAGGTCCGGGTAGAAGTAGTTCTTGCGCGCGAAGATCGACTGTCCTGCAATGCGCGCGCCCACCGCCAGCCCGAAGCGGATCGCGCACTCCACCGCGGCGCGGTTGAGCACCGGCAGCGTGCCGGGCAGCGCGAGGTCGATCGCGCTGGCTTGCGTGTTGGGTGCCGCGCCGAACGTGGTGGCGGATCCCGAGAACGCCTTGCTGCGCGTGTGCAGCTGGGCGTGCGTCTCCAGGCCAATCACGACCTCGTAGCCGCGCACCAGAGGCGAGGTCTTCATCACGCGACAGGTGGCACCGCGCGGTGCCAATCGGTGGCCTGCTGCAACGCATGGGCGATGCCGAGCAGGCGCGCCTCGTCGAAGTAGTTGCCGATCAGCTGCAACCCAACCGGCATGCCGTGCTCGCCGCGGCCCGCCGGCACACTCATGCCCGGCAGCCCGGCCAGGCTCCCGGACAGCGTGAAGATGTCGGCCAGATAGGCCTTGACGGGATCGTCGCCCTGCTCGCCGATCTTCCACGCGACGCTGGGCGCCACCGGGCCGGCGATGACGTCGCAGTCCTTGAAGCAGCGCTGGAAGTCGTCGGCGATCATGCGGCGCAGCTTCTGCGCCTGCAGGTAGTAGGCGTCGTAGTAGCCGTGGCTCAGCACGTAGGTGCCGATCATGATGCGGCGCTTGACCTCGTCGCCGAAGCCTTCGGCGCGCGTGCGGCGGTACAGATCGAGCAGGTCGTCGTAGTGCGCGGCACGGTGGCCGTAGCGCACGCCGTCGTAGCGCGACAGATTGGAGCTCGCCTCTGCGGGCGCGATGATGTAGTAGACGGGGATCGACAGCTCGGTGCGCGGCAGGCTCACGTCGACCGCCTTGGCGCCGAGCTTGACCAGCTCATCGACCGCGGCGCGCACCGCGGTGGCCACGTCCCCAGCCAGCGTGGCCGGGAAGAACTCGCGCGGCAAGCCGATGCGCAGCCCCTGCAGCGGCTTGGCCGCGCTGGCGCCGGCCAGCGGCTGGCCGAGCTGGGCGCTGTAGTCCTGCGGCGGACGCGCAGCGCTGGTGGCGTCGCGCGGGTCGTGGCCGCTCATCGCCGACAGCATCAGCGCGCAGTCTTCGGCCGAGCGCGCGATCACGCCGGCCTGATCGAGGCTGGAGGCGAACGCGATGATGCCGTAGCGCGAGCACACGCCGTAGGTCGGCTTGATGCCGGTGGTGCCGGTGAATGCGGCGGGCTGGCGGATCGAGCCGCCGGTGTCGGTGCCGGTGGCCGCGGGCACGAGCCGCGCGGCCACCGCAGCGGCCGAGCCACCCGAGGAGCCGCCGGGCACGCGGCCCAGGTCCCACGGATTGCGCACCGGGCCGTAGGCCGAGTTCTCGTTGGCCGACCCCATCGCGAATTCGTCACAGTTGAGCTTGCCCAACGTGATGGCGCCCGCCCCCGGGATACCTGCCGCGCCGGCACCCAAGCGCGCCACGACCGTGGCGTCGAACGAGCTGCGGTAGCCGCCGAGCATCTTGGAGCCGGCGGTGGTCGGCGCGTCGGCAGTGACGAACACGTCCTTGTGAGCGATCGGCACACCCAGCAACGGAGCGTCGCCGCCGCGCGCGCGGCGATCGTCCGCCTGCGCGGCCGCAGCCAGAGCGCCGTCGGCGTCGACGTGCAGAAACGCACCCAACCCGTGATGAGCTGTGATCCGTGCGAGCAGATGTTTCGTCAGCTCGACGCTCGACAGCGTGCGCGCCGACAGCGCGCGCTTGAGCTCGGCCACGCCCAGCCGCTCGGGGGCCGACGCGCTCATGCTGCGCCTCGGCTCGAGACGCTGCGCCGCGAAAGCCGTGCGGCGGTCACTCGATCACCTTGGGCACCAGGTACAGCCCGCCGTCCACCTGCGGCGCGCTGCGCTGGTTGCGCTCGCGCTCGTTGCCTTCGGTGACGACATCGTCGCGCAACGGCAGCGCGACCTGGCCGAGCGCCGACAGCGGCGTGTACAACGGCTCGACGCCGCGCGTGTCGACCTGCCGCATGCGCTCGACGATGCCGAAGAAGCCGTTGAGCTGCGCCAGCATCGCGCGCTCCTCGTCGGGCGTCAGCGCCAGTCGCGCGAGATGCGCGATGCGGCTCACGTCAGCCGGAGTCAATGCCATGGCGGAACGTTGTGCAGGAATGCGTCCGAAGCGTTGCTTCGCACGCAGGAATCAGAAGGGCTTGCTGTATTATCGCCCGCCATCGCCAGCCCCTCGCGCGCGAAGCACCAGCCCTATGCGCAGCGCCCGTCCGACTGCGAAATGAACTGAACGACAAGCATGTTCGGATCCCTGCGCCGCTACTTCTCCACCGACCTGGCCATCGACCTCGGCACCGCCAACACGCTGATCTACGTGCGCGGCAAGGGCATCGTCCTCGACGAGCCGTCGGTGGTGGCGATCCGCCACGAGGGCGGCCCCAACGGCAAGAAGACGATCCAGGCGGTCGGCGCCGAGGCCAAGGCGATGCTCGGCAAGGTGCCCGGCAACATCGAGGCGATCCGCCCGATGAAGGACGGCGTGATCGCCGACTTCACGGTCACCGAGCAGATGCTCAAGCAGTTCATCAAGATGGTCCACCCGCGCTCGATGATGAAGCCGAGTCCGCGCATCATCATCTGCGTGCCGTGCGGCTCGACGCAGGTCGAGCGTCGTGCGATCCGCGAGTCGGCGCTCGGTGCCGGCGCCTCCGAGGTCTACCTGATCGAAGAGCCGATGGCCGCCGCGATCGGCGCCGGCCTGCCGGTGTCGGAAGCCTCGGGCTCGATGGTGGTCGACATCGGCGGCGGCACCACCGAGGTCGGCGTGATCTCGCTCGGTGGCATGGTCTACAAGGGCTCGGTGCGCGTCGGCGGCGACAAGTTCGACGAAGCCATCATCAACTACATCCGGCGCAACTACGGCATGCTGATCGGCGAACAGACGGCCGAAGCAATCAAGAAGGAAATCGGCTCAGCGTTCCCGGGCTCCGAAGTCAAGGAAATGGAAGTGAAGGGCCGCAATCTTGCCGAGGGCATTCCGCGCAGCTTCACGGTGTCGTCCAACGAAATCCTGGAAGCGCTCACCGATCCG
>DASTZF010000285.1:0-29330 GCA_035764445.1 Burkholderiaceae bacterium | reverse complement strand
CAGGCGCCGATCGCCCGCGCGCCGGTCAAGGGCGACGACCCCGACACCGCGTTCTTCACCGAAATCGCGCTCGACGTGGTGGCCGACAGCCCGAGCACGCGCAGTGCACCGCTGACGCGGCGGTAGTAGGCCCACCCCCGATGCGGCCTGGCGGCCGCCGCCCCTCCAGGGGCAACACCAGCGGACCGGCGGTGCCGGATCCGCGGTGTTCGCTTGGGGATGCGACGCTGGGGCGTCGCAGCTTCCTCGCCCCCTTGTGAGGCATTCACCTACCAGATAATTCCTGCATGAGCCAAACGCTGCACCTGCTCGAAGCGCTGATCGCGCGCGAATCGGTGACGCCGAACGATGGCGGGTGCCAGTCGCTGATCGAGCAGCGCCTGCAATCGCTCGGCTTCGCGTGCGAGGCGATGCCGTTCGGCCCCGATGGCGCGCGCGTGAGCAACCTGTGGGCGAGCCATCGCGGCTCACGGTCCGGTCCGACCGTGGTGCTGGCCGGCCACACCGACGTCGTGCCCAGCGGACCGCTCGAGCAGTGGCGCAGCGACCCCTTCGTGCCCACGCATCGCGGCGATCGGCTGTACGGCCGCGGCGCAGCCGACATGAAGACATCGGTGGCGGCGATGGTGGTGGCCGCCGAGGAGTTCGTGCGTGCGCAGCCGTCGCACGCGGGCACGGTGGCGCTGCTGTTCACCAGCGACGAGGAAGGTCCGTCGGTCGATGGCACGGTGCGCGTCGTGCAGGCACTGCACGCGCGTGGCGAGCGGATCGACTGCTGCATCGTCGGCGAGCCGACGTCGGTCGAACGGCTGGGTGACATGATCAAGAACGGCCGGCGCGGCTCGCTGTCGTGCAAGCTGACGGTCCACGGCGTGCAAGGCCACGTCGCCTACCCGCAGCTGGCGCGCAACCCGATCCATCAGCTCGCGCCGGCGCTGGCGGAGCTGGCCACCACCGAATGGGACCGCGGCAACGCGCACTTTCCGCCCACCACGTTTCAAGTGTCCAACATCCACGCTGGCACCGGCGCGTTGAACGTGATCCCGGGCAGCGTGGTGGTCGACTGCAACTTCCGCTTCAGCACCGAGTCGACGCCGGATTCGCTCAAGGCGCGCGTGCACGCGGTGCTGGGCCGCCACGGCCTGAGCTGCGACACGGCCTGGGTGCTCGGCGGCGAGCCGTTCCTCACCGCGCCCGGAACGCTGAGCGAAGCTCTGAGCGGCGCGATCCGCGCCGAGTGCGGCGTGACGCCGGTGCTGTCGACCACCGGCGGCACCTCCGACGGCCGCTACATCGCGCAGATCTGCCCGCAGGTGGTCGAGTTCGGTCCGGTCAACGAGACGATCCATAAAATCGACGAGAACGTGCGGGTGGCCGACATCGAGCCGTTGAAGAATGTCTACCGCCGCACGCTCGAAGCCCTGCTGACATGAAGCCCCCACGCACACCTCGTTCGCTGCCCCCCGAGGGGGCCTCAGCACCCTTCGGGCGGCCGGGCGGGCGCTGATGACCGTCATCGAATTGATCGAGCGCGCCAGCGCCCGCCTCGACCAGGCGGGCGTTTCGTTTGGACAAGGCACGACCAACGCGTTCGACGAAGCGGCCTGGCTGGTGCTGTGGCGGCTGAAGCTGCCGCTCGATGCGCTCGACGGCGTCGCCGACCGCGAGGTCGACGACACCGACGCCGCGGCGGTCGATGCGCTGATCGCGCGCCGCATCGAGACGCGCCAACCCACAGCCTACCTGACCGGCGAAGCGTGGCTGCAGGGCGTGCCGTTCACGGTCGATGCGCGCAGCATCGTGCCGCGTTCGCTGATCGCCGAAGTGCTGGCCGACGGCACGGTCGACGCCTGGCTGCAAGGCCCGCCGGTGCGCGTGCTCGATCTGTGCACCGGCAACGGCAGCCTCGCGGTGCTGGCCGCGCAGCGCTGGCCGGCGGCTGCGGTCGATGCGTCGGACCTGTCGCACGACGCGCTGACGCTCGCGCGCATCAACGTCGACCGTCACGACCTCGGCGACCGCATCACGCTGCACCAAGGCGACGGCTTCGACGCCCTGCACGACCGCTACGACCTGATCGTGTGCAACCCGCCGTACGTCGACGCGCGCTCGATGGCCGAGCTGCCGCCGGAGTTCCAGGCCGAGCCCGCGGTCGCGCTGGCCGGTGGCGACGACGGCATGGACTTCGTGCGCCGCCTGATCGCGCAGGCTGCGCTGCACCTGCTGCCGCACGGCGTGCTGGTGATCGAGGTTGGCCACGAACGCGAGCACTTCGACGCCGCGTTTCCGCAGTTCGAGGCGGTCGGCCTGCCGACCAGCGAAGGCGACGATTCGGTGCTGCTGCTCACGCGCGACGCGTTGGAAAGCGCATGACGCGAGGCGGTCGATGATCACGCTGCGCGACGTCACGCTGCGCCGCGGCGCGAAGGTGGTGCTCGAGCGCACCAGCCTTACCGTGCACGCCGGCGAGAAAGCCAGCTTGGTCGGCCGCAACGGCGCCGGCAAGTCGTCGCTGTTCGCGCTGCTCGCCGACCGGCTGCACGCCGACAAGGGCGACGTCGAGGTGCCGCCGCGCTGGCGCGTCGGCGAAGTCGCGCAGTCGATGCCCGAGACTGACGATGGCGCCACCGACTTCGTGCTGCAGGGCGACGACGTGCTGATGCGCGCGCAGGCGCAGCTCATCGACGCCGAGACCAGCGGCGACGGCCACGCGATCGCCGAGGCACACCTGGCACTCGAGGAGGCCGGCACGTTCGACGCTCGTGCCCGCGCGCAGGCGCTGCTGCTCGGGCTGGGCTTCAAGGTCGAGCAGCTCGACTGGCCGGTCAACAGCTTCTCCGGCGGCTGGCGCATGCGCTTGCAGCTCGCGCGCGCGTTGATGGCGCCGACCGACGCGCTGCTGCTCGACGAACCGACCAACCACCTCGACCTCGACGCGCTGGTGTGGCTCGAGAGCTGGCTGGTGCGCTACCCCGGCACGCTGATCATCATCAGCCACGACCGCGAGTTCCTCGATGCGATCACACGCGTCACGCTGCACGTCGACGCGCAGCGGGTCGAACGCTACACCGGCAACTACAGCGCGTTCGAGGAGGCCCGCGCAGAGCGCATCGCGCAGGCGCAGGCGGCCTATGCGAAGCAGCAGGAGCGCATCGCGCACCTGCAGCGCTTCATCGATCGCTTCCGCGCCAAGGCCACCAAGGCCAAGCAGGCGCAAAGCCGCGTGAAGGCGCTGGCGCGCATGGCAAGGCTCGCCCCCGTGCTGACAGCCAGCGACTTTCAGTTCGAGTTTCGTGAGCCGGCCAACCTGCCCGATCCGATGCTGAACCTGCGCGGCGTCGCCTGTGGATATGGTGCCGACAGCGTCATCCTGCGCAACGTGACGCGCAGCGTGCGCGCCGGCCAGCGCATCGGTGTGCTGGGTGCCAACGGCCAGGGCAAGTCGACCCTGGTCAAGACGATCACGAACGCACTCGAGCCGTTGGGCGGCAGCCTGGGCGTCGGCAAGGGGCTGGTGATCGGCTACTTCGCGCAGCAGGAGATGGACCTGCTGCACGAAGACGACGCACCTCTGCAGATGATGACGCGGCTGTCGCGCACGCTGGCACAGAGCCAAGGCGGCGCCGAGGCGCGCGAGCAGGAGCTGCGCAACTTTCTAGGCCAGTTCGCGTTCGCAGGCGAGATGGTGCACCAGCGCGTCGGCACGCTCTCGGGCGGCGAACGCGCGCGGCTGGTGCTGGCGACGATCGTCTATCAGCGCCCCAACCTGCTGGTGCTCGACGAGCCGACCAACCACCTCGACCTGACGACGCGCGAGGCGCTGTCGATGGCGCTCAACGAGTTCGAGGGCAGCGTGATGCTGGTCAGCCACGACCGCGCGCTGCTGCGCGAGGTGTGCGACGAATTCTGGCTGGTGGTCGACGGCGGCGTCGAGGAGCTCGACGCCGATCTCGACGACTATCAGCGCTGGCTGCTCGAGGTTGCGCGTGCGCGTGCGCGCGGCGGCGAAGCACCGGCGCGGCCGGGCCGTTCGCCGACGGTCGCTGCGGCCGCCGCGGCACCGCCTGCTGCGAGCGCCCCGGCGCAGAAGACCGCCGCGCCGGCGCCTGCGGCCGGCAACCGCCGTGACGAACGCAAGCAGCAGGCGCAGTCGCGCACCCAACTGGCCAACCGCACGCGGCCGCTGCGCATGGAGATTCAGCAGATCGACGCGCGGCTTGAGAAACTGGGCGCCGAGAAGGCCGAGCTCGAAGGCGCGCTCGTCAACGGCTCGGTGCCCGGCCAAGAGATGGCCGAGCACGGCCGGCGGCTCAACCACATCGCTGCCGAAACCGCGATGCTCGAAGAGCGCTGGCTCGACCTGCATGCGCAGATCGAATCGATCAGCGCAGGCGCCTGAGCCGTTGCAACGCATGCGCAGAGCCATCGCGCCGCTGTCGACCGCCGTGCTGGCGGCGTGCACCGGCGGCGCCATCGCCGACAGCGACGCCGAGCGCCAGGCGGGCGACGTGCTGGCCACCGCGATGCCGCTAGGCACGCTGGGCGTCGAGCTGTGGCGCGGCGAGACCACCGGCGCCAAGCAGTTTGCCCTCTCGTTCGTCGTCACGGTGTCGGCCACCGAGGTGCTGAAGCGCACCACCCATGTCGAGCGGCCCGATGGCACCAACGACCAGTCGTTCCCGTCGGGCCACGCCGCGCGCGCGTTCTCGTCGGCCACCTACGTGCATCGACGCTATGGCTTCGGCGACGCTTGGCCTCTGTACGCGCTGGCCACCTATGTGGGCTATACCCGCGTGGTGTCCGACCGCCACCGCTGGGCCGACGTGGCCGGCGCCGCGGGCGTGGCGGCCCTGTCGAGCTGGTGGTTGGTCGACCCCAAGCAATCGGTGACGGTCGTGCTGGGGCGCCGCAGCGTCTTTGTGGGCTGGAGCACGCCGCTGCCGTGAGTCGCGCCGCAGTGAGGACAATGTCCATATAGATTGTGTGCAATTTAATAGCGCACTATATTTACGCCATGCCGCGTCGCCCCGCCATCGCAGCCCCGCGCGCCGAATGGCTGAAGCTGGATCACCAGCTGTGCTTTGCGCTGTATTCGGCGTCGCTGGCGATGACCAAGTTCTACAAGCCGCTGCTCGACCCGCTGGGCGTCACCTACCCGCAATACCTGGTGATGCTGGTGCTGTGGGAGGGCGATGGCATCACGGTGTCGCAAGTCGGCGACCGCCTGGCGCTCGATTCGGGCACGCTGACGCCGCTGCTCAAGAGACTCGAAGCGCAAGGCCTGCTGCGCCGACTGCGCGACGTAGCCGACGAGCGCCGCGTGCTACTGCAGCTCACACCCGCCGGCCGCGCGCTCAAGACCAAGGCCCTGGCGGTGCCCGAGAGCGTCGCCTGCGCAGCGGGTTGCGAACTCGACGAACTCGCGTCGCTCACCGCGCGGCTGATGGCGCTGCGCGGCCAGATCAACGAATCGACGACGACACCCTCGAACCGCGTGGCCTGAGCGGCCACGCCCCCAACCACCACCACGGAGAAAGCCACCATGGCCATCGAAAAAGCCCTCTACACCGCACAAGCCACGTCGACCGGCGGCCGCACCGGCACCACCAAGTCGTCCGATGGCCGCATCGAACTGCAGCTCTCGACGCCCAAGGGGCTCGGCGGCGACGACGGCCCGGGCACCAACCCCGAGCAATTGTTCGCCTCGGGCTACTCCGCGTGCTTCATCGGCGCGATGAAGGCAGTGGCTCGAAACCAGAAGATCAACCTGCCCCCCAACGTGTCGATCAAGGCGGACGTTTCGATCGGACCGATGATCGGCAAGCCCGGTGCGTTCGGCATCGCGGTGGCGATGGCGATCAACGTGCCAGGCATGGACAAGGCCGCCGCCGAGGCGCTGGTGAAGGCGGCGCACGAGGTGTGCCCGTATTCGAACGCGACGCGCGGCAATATCGATGTCGCGTTGAGCGTGGTCTGATCGATCGCCAGAGGGCGGCGTGGATAGGCCGCCCTCCGATGCGAACCTACAGCCGATTGCCTTCAGCTGCCGGCTGAAGCGGCCGCCCGCAGGTGCTCGAGCATGTCGCGCACCATCGCACCCAGGTCGAAACGCGGCGCCCACAGCCATTGCACCCTCGCCTGCGCATCGTCGATCACTGCGGGCCAGCTGTCGGCGATCGCCTGCCGGAAGTCGGGCTTGCAGCTGAGCACGAAGCCGTTCACGTGGCGCGCGATCTCGTCGGCCAGCTCGCGCGGCGTGAAGCTCATGCCCGCCAGGTTGTAGGAGCCGCGCTCGCGCACCTGCGCCGCCGGCGTTTCCATCAGCTCGATGGTGGCGCGGATCGCGTCGGGCATGTACATCATCGGCAGCCGCGTGTCCTCGCGCAGGAAGCACGTGTAGCGTCCGTCCTTCAGCGCAGCATGGAAGATCTCCACGGCGTAGTCGGTGGTGCCGCCGCCCGGCGGCGTCTTCCAGCTGATCAGCCCGGGATAGCGCAGGCTGCGCACGTCGACGCCGTGCGTGGCGTGGTACCAGGCACACCAGCGCTCGCCGGCAAGCTTGCTGATCCCGTAGACGGTGGTCGGGTCCATCACCGTGTGCTGCGCGGCGGTGGCCGGCGTGCTGGGCCCGAAAGCAGCAATGCTGCTGGGCCAGAACACCTGCTGCAACTTGTGCGTGCGCGCCAGCTCGAGCGCGTTGAGCAGCCCGCCCATGTTGAGGTGCCACGCCCATTGCGGATGCTTCTCACCGTTGGCCGACAACGCCGCCGCCAGCAGCACGATGCGGTCGATGCGGTGGCGCCCCACCACGGCGGCCAGCGCCGCGGCATCGGTGACGTCGAGCGCCTCGTGCGCCAGGCGCCGCACGCGGCCGGTCGGCGCGAGGTCGCTGGTGACCACCGCATCGTCGCCGTGCTTGAGCGCCAGCGCCTCAGCGAGTTCGGTGCCAATCTGGCCGTTCGCGCCGACGATCAGGATCTTCTGCGCGCTCATGGGCAGTCACCGACCGGCGGCGCCTGCTGCGAGCCCATGGCGAGCGGGCTCACGCCTTGAGCAGACCCAGCTCGCGCCCGGCCTGTGCGAATGCGGCCACCGCCCGCTCCAGGTGCGGGCGATCGTGCACGGCACTCATCTGCACCCGAATGCGCGCCTGACCCTTGGGCACCACCGGATAGAAGAAGCCGACCGCGTACACGCCGAGCTCGAGCAACCGTGCCGACAGCGCCTGCGCCTTCGCGGCGTCGTAGACCATGATCGGCACGATCGGGTGCGTGCCCGGCTTGATGTCGAAGCCGGCCTTGACGATCGCATCGCGGAACCAGCGCGTGTTGTCATCGAGCTTGTCGCGCAGCGCGGTGCTCGCTTCGAGCAGGTCGAGCACCGCGATGCTGGCACCGGTGATCGCCGGCATCAGCGTGTTGCTGAACAGGTAGGGGCGCGAGCGCTGGCGCAGCAGTTCGATCACGGGCGCGCGCGCCGCCGTGAAGCCGCCGGAGGCACCGCCGAGCGCCTTGCCCAGCGTGCCGGTGATGATGTCGATCTTGCCGAACACGCCGCGGTGCTCGTGCGTGCCGCGCCCGCGCGCCCCCATGAAGCCGGTGGCGTGGCATTCGTCGATGCCCAGCAGCGCGTCGTGCGCGTCGCACAACGCGCGCATGCGATCGAGCTGCGCGATCGTGCCGTCCATCGAGAACACGCCGTCGCTGAAGACCAGCCGGAAGCGCGTGCCCGCGGCTTGCGCCTCCTGCAGGCAGCGCTCGAGGTCGGCCATGTCGTTGTGCTTGTAGCGCCAGCGCTGCGCCTTGCACAGGCGGATGCCGTCGATGATCGACGCGTGGTTCAGCTCGTCGGAGATCACCGCATCCTGCTCGCCGAGCAGCGGCTCGAACAGTCCGCCGTTGGCGTCGAACGCGGCGGCGTAGAGGATCGCATCCTCGGTGCCGAGAAAGCGCGCCAGCCGCGACTCGAGCGTCTTGTGAAGGTCCTGCGTGCCGCAGATGAAGCGCACCGAGCTCATCCCGTAGCCGTGGCCGTCGAGCGCCTCGTGCGCCGCCCGGATCACCGCGGGGTGTGACGACAGCCCGAGGTAGTTGTTGGCGCACAGGTTGACGACGTCGCGGCCGTCGGCCGTGTGCACCTGCGCGCCCTGGGGCGTGGTGATGACCCGTTCGCGCTTGAACAGGCCGGCGTCGTTCAACTCCTGCAGCTGACGCTGCACCTCGGCAATGAGTTCGGTGGCCATGTCGCGTCCGTGGGCTGGGCACGCGATTGTGCCGCGGCGCAGCCACTGGACGCGGGTCACGCACTGTTGAGCGCTCTGGCGCCGGTCGCCGCCCCTCTGGGTTCGCTGCGCCGCCTTCGCTGCCGCGACGCCGAGCGCCGAGTCAGAAGAGCTCGGCCAGCTTCATCGACGCGAACGTCGCCCGCGCCCGGAATGCCTGCGTCGACGGCGTCGGCGCGAGCAGCAGCGTGTCGACCAGCGGCGCCGCCAGCGTCGCGTTCGGGTCGGCCAACAGCACGTGGCGACGCGCGCCGTCCTCGTCGAGCCGGGCCACCCAGTCGAGCGCCATCAGGCCCTCGAGCACCGGCTCGACCTGCAGCGGATCGACATGCACAGCGCCCGCCAGCGCGGGCAGCGACAGGCCCTTCTGCCCGGCGCCGCGCAGGCGTGCCAGCTCGCGCAACAGCGCCACGGCCAGCGCGAAGCGGTACCCCGGCGTGTCGGGCACACGCGCCACGCGCATCGACAGGCTCGGCGCGTAGGCGGCGATCACCGCGCCGAGCAGGACGACCACCCAGCTCAGATAGATCCACAGCAGAAAGATCGGCAAGGTCGCGAACGCGCCATAGATCACCGAATAGGTCGGCACCAGGCTCACGTACCACGCAAGGCCGCGCTTGGCGAGCTCGAAGCCGACGGCAGCGAACAGTGCGCCCGCCGATGCATGGGTCCAGCTGACGTAGGTATTCGGGGCAAAGCGGTAGAGCCCTGCCAGTCCACCGGCCAGCAGGCCGAACTCGATCGCCGCCAGCAGCAGCGTGAGCCCACCCGGCAGCGAGTCGACCAGGCCGCGCGAGGCCGAGATCGCGTACGACGTCAACGTCAGGCTGACGCCCAGCAACAGCGGCCCGAGCGTGAGCGCCGCCCAGTACACCAGCACGCGCTGCGCCATCGGCCGGCGCTTGCGCACGCGCCAGATTGCGTTGAGCGTGCGGTCGATCGTCAGCACCAGCGCCAGCGCCGCCACCAGCAGCACCACCAGGCCGACCGAACCGACCTGGCTGGCCTTGGCGGCGAACTGGGTGAGCGCCCCCAGCACCGGCTTGGCAATGCCCTCGGGCACCAGGCTCTGCAGCAGGTACTTCTCGAGCGCCGCCTGAAAGCGCGAGAACATCGGGAAGGCAGTGAACACCGCCAGCATCACCGTCATCAGCGGCACCAGGCCGACCAGCGTCGTGAAGGTCAGGCTGCTGGCGGTCAGGCCCAGGCGGTCTTCGCGGAAGCGCTGGCGCATCGTGTCCCAGGTGTCGAACCATGGCCACGTGCGCAGCGAACGCCACACCGCGCCGAGGTGAGCCGGCCAGGTGGCTGGTGCGTACGCCGAATCCATGCCGACTATCATGCCAGCCATGCCTGCCGCTCCCCTCGATGCCGGCCATGACACGCCGATCGTCGCGTCGCGTGCGGCCGTGCTGGTGCTGCTGCTGGCGCTGATGCTGCTCGGCCTTGCGTGGGAGCTGTGGCTGGCGCCCACCGGCACGCGATCGCTGGCACTGAAGGTGCTGCCGCTGGCGTGGCCGCTGGCCGGCACCTGGGCGTGGCGACTGGCGAGCGTGCGCGCGCTGAGCCTGCTGGTCTGGCTCTATGTGTGCGAGGGCGCGCTGCGCGCTGCCACCGAGCACGGCGTCGCGGCGCAGCTGGCGTGGCTCGAGCTGCTGATGTGCGGCCTGCTGTTCACCGCCTGCGTGGCGCACATCCGCAGCCGCACGCGCGCCGCGGTGGCATGAGACCCGTGTTGTCACGCCCGCTCGATCGTCCGCACGGGGCCGTGCAGTGCGCAGCGCGCGGCGCCGCTCGATGAGCGCGTCGCTGCTCGATGCGCTGCGCGCCGCGGTCGGCGGCGGCCAGGTGCTAACCGCGGGCGACCTGTCGGCCTACGAGCTCGATTGGCGCAAACGCTGGCGTGGCAAGGCGCTGGCGGTGGTGCGGCCGGCATCGACCGAGCAGGTCGCGCAGGTGGTGCGCGCGTGCGCAGCCGCGCGCACCAGCATCGTCGCGCAAGGCGGCAACACCGGCTTGGTGGGCGGCGGTGTGCCCGACGCCAGCGGCCGCCAGGTGCTGCTCAGCCTGACGCGGATGAATCGCATCCGCGCGATCGACAGCGCCAACGCAACCATGACGCTCGAAGCGGGCTGTGTGCTGAAGGCCGCGCAGGAGGCGGCGGTCGAGCGCGGCTTGCTGTTCCCGTTGAGCCTGGCCGCCGAAGGCAGTTGCACGATCGGCGGCAACCTCGCCACCAACGCCGGTGGCACACAGGTGCTGCGCTTCGGCAATGCGCGCGAGCTGTGCCTGGGGCTCGAGGTGGTGACCGCGCACGGCGATGTGTGGGACGGCCTGTCGGGCCTGCGCAAGGACAACACCGGCTACGACCTGCGCGACCTGATGATCGGCAGCGAAGGCACGCTGGGCATCATCACCGCGGCGACGATGTCGGTGTATCCGCTGCCTGCCGCTCAGCTGACTGCGTTCGCGGCCTGTGGCAACCTGTCCGCCTGCGTCGCGCTGCTCGAGCTGGCGCGCAAGCACCTCGGTGCATCGCTCACCGGCTTCGAGGTGATGAGCGCGACCTCGCTCGCGCTGGTGGCCAAGCACTTTCCGCAGCTGCCGCGGCCGCTGCCAGGCGCGGCATGGACCGTGCTGCTCGAATGCGCCGACGCGCATAGCGAGTCGCAGGCGCGCGGCAGCGTCGAGACCTTGCTGCAGGCCGCGATCGAGGGCGGTTGCGTCGGCGACGCAGTGCTGGCGGAGAGCATCGCGCAGGCGCACGTGTTGTGGCATCTGCGCGAGTCGATCCCGCTCGCGCAGAGCCTCGAAGGGCCCAACATCAAGCACGACATCGCGCTGCCGGTGTCGGCCATTCCAGAGTTCGTGCAGCGCACCGATGCCGCACTGGGGGCGGCGTTTCCGGGCAGCCGTGTCATCAACTTCGGGCATCTCGGCGACGGCAACCTGCACTACAACCTGCAGCCGGCCCCGAGCGTCGACGCGCAGTCGTTTCTTAATCAGCACGAGGGTGCGGTCAACCGGATCGTCTACGACGCAGTGACCTCGCGCGGCGGCTCGATCTCGGCCGAGCACGGCATCGGCGCGCTCAAGCGCGACGATCTGCACGAACGCAAGTCACCGGTCGCGCTGGCGATGATGAAGGCGATCAAGCAGGCGCTCGATCCGTTGGGCACGCTGAACCCCGGGCGCGTGCTGCCCGGTTGAAGCTCCGAGCTACGGCTCGCACAAACCGAGGATCTTCTGCTCGGTCGAGCAGACCTTGGCCGGCTTGGCGGCCTTCTGGACGCAGCGGCTGAGTTCCTGCGCCGTCGGCGCGAAGTAACTCCAGCCCTGTCCGAGCTGCGGCATCGACAGCGACACCTCCTTCCACTTGGGGTGGCCCGCCGACTGCAGCAGGGCGAAGTTGTCGCACAGCGACTTGGCGAACTGGCCGAGGCGGTTCTTCGTGCTCTGCATGTTGTAGTCGTAGGTCACGAGGTAGGCCTTCACGGCGATTCCGGGCACGTCGTCGCTCAGCAGATTGGGGTAGCTCGCCGCCCGCACCGTGCTCGGGAAGTAGGTCTTCAGGACCGCCTGACTGGCAGGATGCTCGCCGTCGAACTTCAGCAACTTGATCAGCGCGCGCGCTTCGGGCTTCATGTCAACCAGCAGCTTGGCGGGCTGGCCAGCGACCACCACCACCACGTCGATCGACTTGTCGCCGGTCAGCTTGACCAGCGCGTCTTCATTGCTGAGGAACGACAGTCGATCGTCGCTGGCGGGCCGCTCGAACATCAGGCGGTACAGCGTCGTGGCCGACATTGCCGTGCCGCTGCGCAGCGGGCCGACATTCAGCTTGCTGTCGCGGATCTCGTGCACGAAGTTCAACGGCGAATCGGCGCGCACGATGAAGTACAACTCCTCGTTGTACAGCGGCATGATCACGCGCAGCGGCTTGATGATCGCGGCCGCATTGCCATCTCCAGCATTGCTTTGATTGATGAACGCCTGGTAGACGTCGGACTGCACCAGCGCGAGCTTGACACCGGGCTCGTAGCGCAGTCGATGGATGTTCTCGGCCGAACCGGCTGACGGTAACGCATCGAGGTCGATCTGCGCCTGCGGCGCGACGAACTTCGAGAGATCGCGGCCGATCTGGATGTAGGTGCCGCGCTCCGACGCGGTGACGATCTTGTACGCGGTGGCGGCCGCGGCGCCTGCCGCAGACGGCCCACCAATCGCGAGCGCGGTGCACAGCAGCGCGACTGCCGTTGCCGATCTTCCTTGCATGTCTACCTCCCTGTGACCGTCGCTCCCGGCGCGCACAGACCCAGCGCGTCGACCTGCGGCGTGCATTCGGGCGACGCGCTCTGGCGCGCCGGCGTGGGGCGCGCGGCCGCGGCCCTGGCAGGCGCCGCCGCGGCGGTGCGCGGCGGACTCGGCTGCCGGGGCTGCGTGCGCGCCATGTTGTCGCCGTCGGTGGCGCGTGCGCCCGGCTTGTCTGCCTCGCGGGTCGCTTCGATCGCATCGCTGCGTCCGGCATCGACCGACGGCGGCAGCACCGCAGGAATCGCGGTCGCTGGCGTCAGGGCGGGCGCTGTCGTCGCCACGGCGGGTGCTGGC
Source organism: Burkholderiaceae bacterium (assembly GCA_035764445.1). Taxonomy (GTDB): domain Bacteria; phylum Pseudomonadota; class Gammaproteobacteria; order Burkholderiales; family Burkholderiaceae_C; genus JAEUPI01. The sequence goes on along the minus strand of DASTZF010000285.1, from coordinate 16,441 downwards.
GTCGCCGGAGCGACGGCGGCGCCAGACGCATCGCCCTCCGGCGATGGCGCGCCGGCATGGGGGCGCGACCACAGTGCGGCCGCCATCAGCATCACCGCGGCGCCGCCGAACCCCACGAGCACCGGTGTGCGAGCGGCCCACACGATGCGCGCCGGCGGCGATGTGACTCCTTCGGCCACGAGCGCAGGAGGCGGCGCGAGCACGGCGCGCGGTTGCACCGGCACCGACGACACCTCGTGCGGCTGCACCTCGTCGGCCGTGACCACATCGGTCAACGCCGGCACGTCGGCTGCTGGTGGGTGGGTCGGCAAGGCCGGCAGCAACGGAGGCGCCGCCAACGCGGCACCGCACGACTGGCAGAAGTGCGAATCGGCGTCGTTGATGACGTGGCACTGGCTACAGAACTTGCGCAGCAGCCCCGCTCCGCATTGGTTGCAGAACCGCGCCTCCGCCGGATTCGGTCGGCTGCAGCGCAAGCAAATCAAATGAACCAAGCGTCGCCCTCCAACCGCGACAGTCGACGCGTGCGGCCCGCACCCCCTGCGGGTGGCGCATCCAGAGTTCGTCACCGATGTTGGCGCGGCGCGCGACCGCGCGACACACCCTATTCGGGGGTGGAGCGGCGACTTGCGATGGCGACCCGGCTCAGCGCGTGCAATGCAGGCGAGCCTGTGCGTCCCGTGCGAGCCGCCCTGATACGCCGTGGACGCGCCTAGCGGCGGACCAACACGCGCTCGACGTTGACGCCGTCGGACAGTCCGAGTTCGAACCGGCCACCTGCTGGCAGCCCGCCGGTCGGCAGCGTCACCGCGCCGCCCTGCGCGTCGAGCGTGATGGCCGTGCGGGTCGCGCCCAGGTGGGTCACCGTCAGATAGGGTTGGCGGGCCGAGTCCCAGCGCACGGTCACTGCCCCACCCTGCTCGCTGACCTGCACGCCCGGTGTCGGGTCGGCGCTCGGCTTCCGGGCGCGGGCCACACGTTGATGCATCACGCGGCCGCCGTGCAGCACCTCGACGCGTTCGATCGGTCCGGGGTGCGCAATCGTGAAGCCGAAGTGCTGGCGGTCGGCGCGGTGATCGATCTCGCGACTTGCGAAGCGCTGCTCGATCACCGCGCCCGCGGCGGTGGTGATGCGCAGCAGGTATGGCCCGTCGTCGGGCACGCGGCCTGTGCCGACGGTTGACTTCAGCGGGTTCAGGTGCAGCCCCTGCGCATCGACGTCGCCGCTGATCAGCAACAGCTCCTGCGAGGCTGTCACGGCGCTCAACGTGCGGTCCGACGGCGTGAGGTACACCTGCATCAGGCGGTAGTTGTAGTCCGAGAACCAGTCACCGTCGCAGTAGCTCATCACGTCGTGCACGCTGGTTGGCCTCGGATCGATGAAGCCGTTGCTGCTGGCGTCGTATCCCCAGATGAAGCGGTTGCCGGCGCCCATTGCCGCGTTGGCATACGGATAGTTGGGGTCGGGGTTCGTGGCGGAGCCGCACGGCGCATGGCGCAGGCTCAGGTTGTGGCCGATCTCATGGGTCATCGTCTCGCGCACGGAGTTGGGACTGCTCGGCAGGTCGAAACCGACCGCCGCGTTACCCGGGCGATAGCCCATGCCGGCAATGCCCGAGCTGCGCTTTGGAATGAAGCCGAAATACAACGTGCGCGAGCCAGCGTTCTCCAGCAGGTGCAGGTCGTCGATCTCGCCGAGGATGCGGCTGAATGCGGAGTCCCACTCGCTGCTGGTGGTCGGCAGCGTCGTCACCTGCGTCGACACCATCGGCGCATGGCTGCCCTGTGTGATCTGCGCCGCGGGCAGACGCGCGCTCAGGTAGCCCTCGGCCTCACTCACCACCTGCCCGACCGCGCCGCCGATCTGCACCGGGACCATCACCACGCGCAGCTCGACGCTGCCGCCGACGCGGGGCGTGACGGTCATCTCGTTGGCCGCTGAGGGCGTGAACTGCGGGGTCACACGCATCCCGGCACGCACCCACGCGGCGGGAATGATCGTGCTGTAACTGTCGTCGAAGCTCGGGCGCGTCGGCGTCGCGGTCGGCAGATCGCCGGTGGGTGCGTCGAGTGCCAACTCACCCAACAGCGCGCCGCTGCCGTCCTCGACGCGCACGACGCCACTCGGTTTGGCGGCCAGCGGTGTCGGCGCCACGACGTTGACCTTGATCAGTGTGGCGCGGTTGCCTGCCAGCACCAGCTCGGGGTCGCTGCTGGCGAACACCATCGACTGCGCGAAATCGATGCCGGCGATCGCAGGGCTGCCCTCCGGGACCGGGGACGGCGAGGGTTCCGGGGTTCGTTGCGGGCTCGGGGCGCTGGTTGGCGGCGACGGTGCCGGCGATTCCGAACCGCCGCCGCAGGCGATCAGCGCCGTCGCCGCTGCGGCGAACAGGAGGTGCAGCGAAGGTCTCATCGCGAATGCCAGGCGCCGTTGCGAGTATGAACCGGGATCCCCCCGGGAACACCGAAGGTGGAACGCTAGCGCGCCGATGGTGCCCGCACTGCGCAAACCCGGTAAAGAGTGTGTCGATTGGGCAAGCGCGGGCGACAGGCCCGTCGGATCTGCGCCGTGGTTCACGGCGCCTGCGGGCCGTTCGGCGGCGCGGGTTACTGCAGCGGACCGTCGAGCGAGCGCGGTACCGGCAACGAAATGATCTCGATCCCTTCGTCGATCAACTCATTGCGCTGCTCGGGGCTCACCTGGCCGCGGATACCGCGCTCGGGCGCCTCGCCGTAGTGGATGCGGCGCGCCTCTTCGGCGAATCGCTCGCCGACGTCTTCGGTGTTCGCCAGCACGTGCCGCACCGCCTTCAGCCACAGGGCCTGGATGTCCTGCGCCTGCGGGTCGGCCGCCGCCGGGACCGCGCTGACCGCGCGCTCGGTCTCGCGCGCCCCGGAGAGGTTGAGCCGCGGCGCGGTGGGCATGCGGGTGATCACGCTGTCGGCGCACACCGGGCACTGCAGAGCACCGCTGCCGTTCTGCTCCATGAACTCGTCGTCCGACGCAAACCAGCCCTCGAAGCCGTGGCCGTTGGAGCAGCGCAGGTTGAGCACCTTCATGTCAGTGGCGCCCGGCCGCCCGAAGCCACTGACGCGCCCCCTCGGGGGGCAGCGAGCGAAGCGAGCGTGGGGGTCTCATCCCAATGGATTATGGCCGCGGCCCGCTCACGGCGCCGTGAACCATTGCAAGGGCCAGGCGCCGGCGCGCCACTTCTGCAGCCACATCAACCCGATCAGGGTCTTAGCGTCGGTCAGTTCACCACGTGCGGCGGCAGCGTCGAGCTCGCCCTCGCTCAGCAACGCGAGGTCGATCAGCTCGCCGTCGTCGAGTGCACGCACGCCCGCCGTGAGGCCGCGTGCGAACAGGATGTGGATCACCTCGGTCGAATAGCCGATCGCGTTGTGCAGCGTGCCGGCCACCGCCCACTCTCGCGCGCGATAGCCGGTCTCCTCGGCCAGCTCGCGCACCGCGCACTGCAGCGGCGGCTCGCCATGATCGAGCTTGCCGGCCGGCAACTCGAGCATCACGCGCCCGACCGGGTAACGGTACTGGCGCTCCAACACCAGGCGGCCGTCGTCGAGCACCGGCACCACCGTGACGGCGCCGGGGTGCACGACGTACTCGCGCGTCGCATGCGAGCCGTCGGGCATCGCGACGGTGTCGCGCCGCACGTCGAGCAGCATGCCATGGAACACCTGCTGGCCGCTGACGAACGACTCGCGCAGGTGCGCCGGCGAGGCCTTCGGGTCGGGTGCCGGGGCGCCCGCTTGCTCGGTCGGCTTCGGTGCGCTCAACTGGTGAGCGCTTTCAGGATCGCGTCGCGGCACAAAGCCATCAGGCCACCGGGCAAGACGCCAAGCACCAGCACCGCGACGCCGTTGACGGCCAGCATCGCGCTGACGCCAGACCCTGTTTGCACCGCCGGCATGCCGGCAGCGGGCGCGTCGAAGTACATCACCTTGACGATGCGCAGGTAGTAGAACGCGCCCACCAGCGACATCATCACCGCGAACACCGCCAGCGCGATGAACGGCACCGACGCGGTGGTGACCAGCGCCTGCAGGATCGACAGCTTGGCGTAGAAGCCCACCAGCGGCGGCACGCCGGCCAGCGAGAACATCAGCAGAGTCATCACGCCGGCCATCCACGGCGCACGCTGGCCGAGGCCCGCGAGGTCGCTGATCTCCTCGCTCTCGAAGCCCTGGCGCGACAGCAGCATGATGAGACCGAAAGTGCCCAGCGTGGTCAGCACGTAGGTGACGATGTAGAACATCGACGAGCTGTACGCGTTGGCAGCCGACAGCGTGTTGGCGCCGATCACGGTCGGCGTGAGGCCCAGCAGCATGAAGCCCATCTGGCCGATGGTCGAATAGGCCAGCATGCGCTTCAAGTTCGTCTGCGCGATCGCCGCCAGGTTGCCGAGCACCAGCGAGGCGACCGACAGCACCACCAGCATCTGCTGCCACTCCGGCGCCAGCCCGCTCAGACCTTCGACCAGCAGGCGAATGGTGATCGCGAATGCCGCAAACTCGGGCGCGCCGCCGATCATCAGCGTGATCGGCGTCGGCGCGCCGTGGTAGACGTCGGGGATCCACATGTGGAACGGCACCGCGCCGAGCTTGAACGCCAGCCCGGCGACGATGAACACGAGGCCGAAGCCGAGCACCTCCTTGTTGATGCGGCCGGTGCCGATCGCTGTGAAGGCGTCCGGGATGGTCAGCGTGCCGGTGGCGCCGTACATCATCGACAGGCCGTACAGCAGGAAGCCGCTGGCCAGCGCACCGAGCACGAAGTACTTCATCGCCGCCTCGGTGGCCACCGCATGGTCGCGGCGCAGCGCCACCAGCGCGTACAGCGACAGGCTCATCAGCTCCAGCCCGAGGTAGACCATCAGGAAGTTGTTGGCCGCGGCCATCACGAAGATGCCCAGCAGCACGAACATCGCCAGCGTGAAGAACTCGCCCTTCAGCATCTCGCGCGACGCGATGTACGGCTGCGCATAGGCAACCGTGAAGATCATCGCCACGCTGGCGAACAGCGACAGCGCATGGCCCATCGCATCGCTGACCACCATGTCCTGCATGCCGTATGGCGGGCTGTCCTGCAGCAGCCACGCATGCAGCACGGCCACCGCGACGAACGTTGCTTGGGTCAGCCAGTAGGTGACCCGCCGCCGCGGGTCGGTGACGAACAGGTCGACCACGGCCACGACGCACGCCATCGTGAGCAGCACGATCTCGGGGACGATCACGCTCCAGTTCATCGAATTCATTGGTGCTCCATTGGCGCTTCACGCCTTCCCTGCGAGAGGGAACTGGCACCTTCGGGCGGCCGTGCGGTGCTCATGGGACTTTCGGCTGCGCCACGTGCTTCAGCAGTTCACCCACCGACACGTTCATCACGTCGGTCACCGGTTTCGGGTACACGCCCATCCAGAGCACCGCGATCGCCAGCATCGACAGCACCGCCATTTCGCGCGGGTCGAGATCGGCCAGCGCCTTGACCTCCTGGTTGGCGACGTCGCCGAAGTAGACGCGCTTGACCATCCACAGCGTGTAAGCGGCGCCGAACACCAGCGTGGTGGCGGCCAGCGCGGCCAGCCAGAAGCTGGTCTTGACGGTGCCGATGATCACCATCCACTCGCCGACGAAGCCGCTGGTGCCCGGCAGCCCGCAGTTGGCCATCGCGAACAGCACCGCCAGCGTGGCGAACTTGGGCATCGTGTTGACCACCCCGCCGTAGGCGGCGATCTCGCGCGAATGCACGCGGTCGTACAGCACGCCGATGCACAGGAACATCGCGCCCGAGATGAAGCCGTGGCTGATCATCTGCACCAGGCCGCCGGAGACACCGAGGTCGCTGAAGATGAAGAAGCCCAAGGTCACGAAGCCCATGTGCGCGACCGACGAATAGGCGACCAGCTTCTTCATGTCGTTCTGCACCAGCGCGACCAGCCCGATGTAGATCACCGCGATCAGGCTCAGCGCGATGATGAACCAGGCCCATTCGCGGCTGGCGTCGGGCACGATCGGCAGCGAGAAGCGCAGGAAGCCGTAGGCGCCGAGCTTCAGCATGATCGCCGCCAGCACCACAGAGCCGCCGGTCGGCGCCTCGACGTGCGCGTCGGGCAGCCAGGTGTGCACCGGCCACATCGGCACCTTGACCGAGAACGCCGCCAGAAAGGCGAAGAACAGCCAGGTTTGCGCGCCCTCGCGCAGCGGCAGCTTGTGCCAGGTGAGGATGTCGAAGCTGCCGCCGCTCTTGAAGTACAGGTACATCAGCGCGACCAGCATCAGCAGCGAGCCGGCGAGCGTGAAGAGGAAGAACTTGAACGCCGCATAGACACGCCGCGGGCCGCCCCACACGCCGATGATCAGGTACATCGGGATCAGCGTGCCTTCGAAGAAGGTGTAGAAGAGCACGCCGTCGAGCGCGCAGAACACGCCGACCATCAGCCCCGACAGCACCAGGAACGAGCCCATGTAGAGCGCGACGCGCTCGGTGATCACCTGCCAGCCGGCGAGTACGACCGTCACTGTCATGAACGCGGTGAGCGGCACGAACCACAGCGAGATGCCGTCGACGCCGAGGTGATAGCGCACGTTGAAGCGCTCGATCCACGGCACGTTCTCGACGAACTGCATCGTCGCCACGCGGGTGTCGAAGCCGCTGATCAGCGGCAGCGTGACCAGCAGCGACGCGATGGAGCCGATCAGCGCCACCCAGCGCACCGCGCGCGCGTTGTCGTCGCGGCCGATCGCGAACAGCAGCACGCCCACCGCAATGGGCAACCAGATGGCGGCGCTCAGCAGGCCCAATTCAGCCTCCGCCGAGCCGCCTGAAGGAGGCTGACGTCCCCTCGGGGGGCAGCGACAACCGAAGGTTGCGGCGCAGGCTCACATCGCGCAGCGATGTGAAGGCGCGAAGCGCCGGCCGCAGCCATCAACGTGAGCGTGGTGGCTACCATCTCAGCGCCCCCAGAAAGAGGTGAGCACCGGCACGAGGTTCGGCCAGATGCGCCAGGTCAGCAGCGCGATCACGCCGAACAGCATCACCAGCGCATACCAGTACAGCCGCCCGGTCTGCAGCAGCCGCACGACGCGCGCAAAGCCGTTGACCGCGGCGGCCGACCCGTCGATCGCCACGCCGTCGATGACGCCGAGGTCGCCGCCCTTCCACAAGCCACGCCCGGTGGCGCGCGCAGCTGGCGCGATGAGGTTCTCGTTGATCCAGTCCATGTAGTACTTGTTCTCGAGCAGCCGCTGGATCGGGCTGAACGTGCGCGCGATCGCTGCCGGCAGCGACGGCTGCTTCAGGTAGAACCACCAGGCCGCGGCCACGCCGGCAGCGGCCAGCCAGAACACCAGCGTCGTGAACGCGTGCAGTGCCATCGCCACCGCACTGTGGAAGTGCTCGCCGAGCTCTTTCATCGCCACGTGACGCGACGCATCGACGGCGATTGAGTCGTCGAAGAAGCCACCGAACAGCATCGGGCCGATCACGTAGCCGGCAACCACCGACGGGATCGCCAGCAGCACCAGCGGCAAGGTCACCACCCACGGCGACTCGTGCGGATAGTGCGAGCCGCCGCCGTGATCGTCGTGATGGTCGTGCTCACCCGGGAACGGCTTGTGGTGGAAGCGCTCCTGGCCGTGGAACACCAGGAAGAACATGCGGAACGAGTAGAACGCGGTGACGAACACACCGGCGGTGACCGCGAACGCGGCGAACCCCGCGCCGGGCAGGTGGCTCGCGTGGACCGCCTCGATGATCGAGTCCTTCGAGTAGAAACCCGAGAAGAACGGCGTCCCGATCAACGCCAGTGATCCCACCAGCGACGTGATCCATGTGATGCGCATGTACTTGGACAGGCCGCCCATGTTGCGGATGTCCTGGTCGTGATGCATGCCGATGATCACCGAACCGGCGGCCAGGAACAGCAGCGCCTTGAAGAACGCGTGTGTCATCAGGTGGAACACCCCCACCGAGTAAGCCGACACGCCGAGCGCGACCGTCATGTAGCCGAGTTGAGACAGCGTCGAGTACGCAACCACGCGCTTGATGTCGTTCTGCACGACGCCGAGGAAGCCCATGAACAGCGCCGTGATCGCGCCGATCACCATCACCACCGACAGCGCGGTGTCCGACAGTTCGAACAGCGGGCTCATGCGCGCGACCATGAAGATGCCGGCGGTGACCATCGTCGCGGCGTGGATCAGCGCCGAGATCGGCGTCGGCCCCTCCATCGAGTCGGGCAGCCACACGTGCAGCGGGAACTGCGCGCTCTTGCCCATCGCGCCAATGAACAGGCCGATGCAGATCACCGTGATCAGCATCCAGTCGCTGCCCGGCAGCGTAAGCTTGACGAGCTCGCCGCCTCTGGCAAACGCCTCGGCGTAGCTCAGCGTGCCGGCGTAGGTGGCGATCAGGCCGATGCCGAGGATGAAGCCAAAGTCGCCGACGCGGTTGACGATGAACGCCTTCAGGCTGGCAAAGATCGCGGTCGGCCGCTTGAACCAGAAGCCGATCAGCAGATAGCTCACCAGCCCCACCGCCTCCCAGCCGAAGAACAGCTGCAGGAAGTTGTTGCTCATCACGAGCATCAACATCGAGAACGTGAACAGGCTGATATAGGAGAAGAAGCGCTGGTAGCCGGGATCGTCCTCCATGTAGCCGATGGTGTAGATGTGCACCATCAGCGAGACGAAGCTCACCACCGCCATCATCATGGCCGACAGGCCGTCGATGAGGAAGCCGATTTCCATCTTCAAGCCGCCGACGCCCATCCATTCGTAGATGGTGGCGTTGAAGTGCGCGCCGTCGGCGACGACCTGCCACAGCACGATCGTCGACGCGATGAACGACACCCACATGCCGAGGATCGTGACGCGGTGCGCGCCCTTGCGGCCGACCTTCGAGCCGAACAGGCCGGCCACCACGGCGCCGACCAGCGGGGCGAGCGCAACCGTCAGCAGCAAATTGGGAGAGATCGATGCCATGTTCGCCCGCGTCAGCCTTTCAGTGCATCGAGATCCTCGACGTCGATCGTCGCGCGGTTGCGGAACAGCACCACCAGGATCGCCAGCCCGATCGCCGACTCGGCGGCCGCCACCGTGAGGATGAAGAACACGAACACCTGGCCCTGCATGTCGCCCATGTAGTGCGAGAAGGCCACGAAATTCAGGTTGACGGCCAGCAGCATCAGCTCAATGGCCATCAGCAGCACGATCAGGTTGTGGCGGTTCAGGTAGATGCCAATCACCGACAGCGCGAACAGCACGCCACCGAGCGACAGGTAGTGACCCAGCGTGATGGTGCCGAGGTTCATGCCAGCCCCGCGTTCATGACTTGGCCGCTCCGGCAGCACCCGCCGCGGCGCCGTCGGCGGGCTTCGGCGGCACCGGCTCGACCACTGGCTTGATTTGCACGATGCGCAGGCGATCGGCCTTGCGCGCCCTCGTCTGATCGGCCGGATTGATGTAGCGGCTGTCCTTGCGACGGCGCAAGGTCAGCGAGATCGCCGCAATGATCGCCACCAGCAGCAGCACAGCCGCCACCTGCAGCGGATACAGGTAGCGCGTGAAGATCGCGACGCCAAGCAGCTTGGTGTTGCCCATGTCGGCAGCGGCGCCGGCCATCGCCGGCGCGCTGCGCACGTCGAAGCCGCGAATCAGCACGAACGCCATCTCCAACGCGATCACGGCACCCACCAGGCCGGCCAGCGGCAGATGCTTCCAGAAGCCTTCGCGGAAGCGATCGCTGTTCAGGTCGAGCATCATCACGACGAACAGGAATAGCACCATCACCGCGCCCACATACACCAGCACCAGCGCGATGGCCAGAAACTCGGCGCGCAGCAGCAGCCACACGCAGGCCGCGTTGCCGAACGCCAGCACCAGGTACAGCGCGGCATGGACGGTGCTGCGGGCGGTGATGACGCGCGCGCTGGCGAACAGCAGCACCACCGAGAACAGATAGAACAGCGCGCTGGTGATGGTCATGGGTTGTTGTTGTCCGGTCGCGGCCTGGTCGCAGCAGCGTCAGCGGTACTTGGCGTCGGCGGCCTTGGCTGCAGCGATTTCCTTCTCGTAGCGGTCGCCCACCGCCAGCAGCATGTCCTTCGTGAAGTACAGATCGCCACGCTTCTCGCCGTGGTACTCGAAGATGTGGGTCTCGACGATCGAGTCGACCGGGCAGCTCTCCTCGCAGAAGCCGCAGTAAATGCACTTGGTCATGTCGATGTCGTAGCGCGTGGTGCGGCGGGTGCCGTCGGCCCGCACCTCGCTCTCGATGGTGATCGCCAGCGCCGGGCACACCGCCTCGCACAGCTTGCACGCGATGCAGCGCTCCTCGCCGTTCTCGTAGCGGCGCAGTGCGTGCAGGCCACGAAAGCGAGGGCTGAGCGGCGTCTTCTCTTCCGGAAACTGAATCGTGATCTTCTTCTGCAGGAAGTGACGCCCGGTGAGCTTCATGCCCTTGAGCAGCTCCAGCAGCATGAAGCTGGAGAAGAAATCCTTGATGGCGGATGCGGTGGCCATCAGGCCTCCTGCCGGGCCGCCCCAAGGGAGGCCTGCGCCCCCTCGGGGGGCAGCGACAACCGAAGGTTGCGGCGCAGGCTCACATCGCGCAGCGATGTGAAGGCGCGAAGCGCCGGCCGCAGCCAAAGAAGTGAGCGTGGGGGCTTCATAGACCTACTTCCAGATGTTGAACGGCGTCTGCATCCACACGCCCACTACCACCAGCCACACCAGCGTGACCGGGATGAAGATCTTCCAGCCCAGCCGCATGATCTGGTCGTAGCGGAAGCGCGGGAACGTGGCGCGCACCCACAGGAACACGGTGACCAGCACGAATGTCTTGCCGAACAGCCAAAACCAGTCCCAGAGCCACTGGGTGTCGGCGATCCAGCGCGGCGTCTCCATGCCCAGCAGCGCGAAGCCGATTGGTGCCGTCCAGCCGCCGAAGAACAGCGTGGCGGCGAGCGCCGACACCAGGATCATGTTGGCGTACTCGGCGAGGAAGAACATCGCGAACGCCATGCCGGAGTACTCGATCATGTGCCCGGCCACGATCTCGGACTCGCCCTCGACGACATCGAACGGATGCCGGTTGGTCTCGGCCAGCCCCGAGACGAAGTACACGATGCAGATCGGCAGCAGCGGCAACCAGTTCCACGACAGGAACCCGGCGCCGTGGTCGGCGAACCAGCCGCGCGCCTGCACCTGCACGATCTCGGTCATGTTGAGGCTGCCCGAGACCATCAGCACGACGACGAACGCGAAGCCCATCGCGATCTCGTAGCTGACCATCTGCGCCGACGCGCGCAACGCGCCGAGGAACGCGTACTTCGAGTTCGATGCCCAGCCGGCGATGATCACGCCGTACACCTCGAGCGAAGCGATCGCCATCACGAACAGGAGCCCGGCATTGATGTTCGACACCGCCTTCTCGGGGCCGAACGGCATCACCGCCCAGGCGGCCAGGGCCGGCATGATGGTCATCACCGGGCCGAGGAAGAACAGCCCTTTGCTGGCGGCGCTCGGGCGGATGATCTCCTTGAAGATCAGCTTCACCGCGTCGGCGATCGGCTGCAATAGCCCGAGCGGGCCGACGCGGTTGGGGCCGGGACGGATCTGCGACCAGCCGATCGCCTTGCGTTCCCACAGCGTCAGATAGGCGACACAACCCATCAGCGGCAGCACCAGCGCGATGATCTTGATCAGGTCCCAGCCCACCACGAGTGCGGCGTGCCAAGCCTCGGTGCCGAACACCGAGATGCCGAATTCGTTGAGTTGCGCGAGCACCGACGTCTCCGGTCAGACCGCTGCGACGCTGATCGCGCCGAACATCGAACCGAGCGTGGCGGTGCTCGGATGCCCGGCGGCCACGCGGATCGCGGTGGCCGCCAGCGTGGCGTCTTCGCGCGCCGGCAGCACCGCGCTTGCACTGCCCTGCGACACACGCACCTCGGCGCCGGGACGCAGGCCGAGTTCGGCCCACAGCGCCGGTGGCAGCCCGACCGCCGGCGGCAGCCCATCGCGGGTGGCCTGCAGCGCGGCCGCGCGGCGCACCAGCGAGTCGGCAGCGTAGATCGGCACGTCGGACACGCGCTCCAGGCCATGCGTTGGCGTCGTCACCCGCGGTGCACCGACTGGTGCGTTAGATAGACGCGCCGCGGTGTCGAGGTCGGCCAGTGCCTCCTCGCGCACCACCTCGGCGCTGTCATGGTCGAAGCCGGTCAATCCGAGCAGGTTGCCCAGCACGCGCAGCACCTTCCACGCCGGCCGCGCTTCGCCGAATGGCTTGACGACACCCTGGAAGCTCTGCGCACGGCCCTCCGCATTGACGAACGTGCCCGCGGTCTCGGAGAACGGCGCGATCGGCAGTAGCACGTCGGCGTTATCGACCGCCGCGTCGCGGAACGGCGTCATTGCCACCACCAAGCCCGACCCTTGCAGCGCCACGCGCGCGGCTGCCGGGTCGGCGGCATCGTGCGCGGGCTCCGCGTTCAGCAGCAGTAGCGCCTTCATCGGCTGCGACAGCATCTGACCCGCGTGCAGGCCTGTGGGCCCAGGCAGCGCTCGCACCCATTGCGCGCCCACGCTGTTGGCCGCCTCGCTGAGCACGCCGACGCTCGCGCCGCATTGCTCGGCGATCCAGTGCGCCAGAGCGAGCAACGTGCCGGCCTGCGGATGCTGCATCGCCGCGTTGCCCAGGAGCACGGCCTTGCGCTCGCCCGACATCAGCTTGGCCGCCACAGCACGCGCGGCATCGTCGGGCTGCCCGTCGACCGGCGCCGCGCTGCCTTTGGCCTGCGCGATCACGCTCGCGACGCCGGCCAATGCCTGCGCCCACGCGCTCGGTGCCGCGGTCATCTTGTGGGCCACCGTCATCGCCCAGTCGTCGTGCACTGCGTGCAGGCTCATCACCTGCGCGCCATGGCGTGCCGCCTGGCGGATCCGCTGGGCGAACAGCGGGTGGTCCTTGCGCAGGAACGAACCGACCACCAGCACGCGGTCGAGCTTGGACAGCGCCGCGATCGGCAAGCCGAGCCAGCGCGCCGCGCCGTCGGGGGCACGGTTGCCGAAGTCGCTGTGGCGCAGGCGGTGGTCGATGTTCTCGCTGCCGAGCGCGCGCGTCAGCTTGGCCAGCAGGTGCAGTTCCTCGAGCGTGCTGTGGGGCGACCCGAGCGCGCCGATCGCCGATGCTCCATGCTCGGCCTTGATGCGCTTGAGCCCATCGGCGACGTAGTTCAGCGCCACGTCCCAGCCGACCGCGCGCCATTGCCCATCCTGCTTGATCATCGGGCTGGCGAGTCGCGACTCGGCGTTGAGCGCCTCGTAACTGAAGCGGTCGCGGTCCGCGATCCAGCACTCGTTGACCGCTTCGTTCTCCAGCGGCACCACGCGCATCACGCGGTCGCCTTTCACCTGCACCACCAGGTTGGCACCGGTGGAGTCGTGCGGGCTGACGCTCTTGCGGCGTGACAGCTCCCAGGTGCGCGCGCTGTAGCGAAACGGCTTGCTGGTCAGCGCACCGACCGGGCAGATGTCGATCATGTTGCCCGACAGCTCGGAGTCGACCGTACGACCGACGAAGGTGGTGATCTCCGCGTGCTCGCCACGGTGCTGCATGCCGAATTCCATCACGCCGGCCATCTCCTGCCCGAAGCGGACGCAGCGGGTGCAGTGGATGCAGCGGCTCATCTCCTCCATCGAGATCAGGGGGCCGACGTTCTTGTGGAAGACGACGCGCTTTTCTTCGGTGTAGCGCGACGCCGACTCGCCGTAGCCGACCGCCAGGTCCTGCAGCTGGCACTCGCCGCCCTGGTCGCAGATCGGGCAATCGAGCGGGTGGTTGATGAGCAGGAACTCCATCACCGACTTCTGCGCCTTGAGCGCCTTGTCGCTCTTGGTGCGCACCACCATCCCTTGCGTCACCGGCGTCGCGCAGGCCGGCATCGGCTTGGGCGCTTTCTCGATCTCGACCAGGCACATGCGGCAATTGGCCGCGATGCTGAGCTTCTTGTGGTAGCAGAAGTGCGGCACGTAGATGCCCGCCGCGTCGGCCGCATGCATCACCATGCTGCCTTCGGCGATGCTGACCTTCTTGCCGTCGAGATCGATTTCGACCATGAGCGTTTGTCGTTGGATCAGGCGGGGGTCAGCTCGCCCACAGCCGCCTTGCGCTGCGCACCCGGGCCGACCATGCAGCGCTTGTGCTCGACGTGGTAGGCGAACTCGTCACGGAAGTGCTTGAGCATGCCACGCACCGGCATCGCAGCGGCATCGCCGAGCGCGCAGATCGTGCGGCCCATGATGTTGTCGGCCACCGAGTCGAGCAACGTCATGTCGTCGGGGCGACCCTGGCCGTGCTCGATGCGATGCACCATGCGCCACAGCCAGCCGGTGCCCTCGCGGCACGGCGTGCACTGTCCGCACGATTCGTGCATGTAGAAGTACGCCAGCCGCAGCAGCGCGTCGACCATGCAGCGCGTCTCGTCCATCACGATCACCGCGCCCGAGCCGAGCATCGAGCCGGCCTTGGCGATGGAGTCGTAGTCCATCGTGGTGTCCATCATGATCGACGCCGGCAGCACCGGCGCCGACGAGCCGCCGGGGATCACGGCCTTCAGCTTGCGGCCGCCCTTGACGCCGCCGGCAAGCTCGAGCAGCTTGGCGAACGGCAGCGCCATCGGGACTTCGTAGTTGCCCGGTAGCTCGACGTCGCCGACCATCGAGAAGATCTTGGTGCCGCCGTTGTTCGGCTTGCCGATCGCTAGGTAGGCTTCGCCGCCGTGGTTGATGATCCACGGCACGGCGGCGAACGTCTCGGTGTTGTTGACCGTGGTGGGCTTGCCGTAAAGACCGAAGCTGGCCGGGAACGGCGGCTTGAAGCGCGGCTGGCCCTTCTTGCCCTCGAGAGACTCCAGCAGCCCTGTCTCCTCGCCGCAGATGTAGGCACCGAAGCCGTGGAACGCGTGCAGCTGGAACTTGAAGCCGCTGCCGAGGATGTTGTCACCCAGGTAACCGGCTTCGCGGGCCTCCCGCAGCGCCTCTTCGAAGCGCTCGTAGACCTCGAAGATCTCGCCGTGGATGTAGTTGTAGCCGACCGTCGTGCCCATCGCGTAGGCGGCGATCGCCATGCCTTCGATCACGATGTGCGGGTTGTAGGCGAGGATGTCGCGGTCCTTGCAGGTGCCGGGCTCGCCCTCGTCGGAGTTGCACACCAGGTACTTCTGCACCGGTACGGCGCGCGGCATGAAGCTCCATTTCAGGCCGGTTGGGAAGCCGGCGCCGCCGCGGCCGCGCAGGCCCGAAGCCTTGACCTCGGCCACCACCTGCTCGGGCGTCATCGCGGCACCGCCGCCCTTGCCCAGCATCTTCTTGAGGGCCGTGTAGCCGCCGCGCCCTTCGTAATCCTTCAACCGCCAGTTGCTGCCGTCGAGGCCGGCATAGATCTGCGCCCCGATGTGGCGATCGTGGAAGCAGGTCTTACGCCCATCGGCCTGGAACTTCGACAGGTCGGGTAGCACGATCACTTAACGCTCGCTTTCAGCGTGGCGACGAGTTCATCGAGCCGCGCATCGCTCATGAAGCTGATCATCTGGCGGTCGTTGACCAGCAGCACCGGCGCATCGGCGCAGGCGCCGAGGCACTCGCTCTTCTGCACCGTGATCAGACCGTCGGCGCTGGTGCCGCCCTCCTCGATGCCGAGCTTGCGGCACAGGTGCTCCAGCGCGTGCTGGCCATTGCGCAGTTGGCACGGCAGATTGGTGCAGACGTTGAGCTTGAAGCGGCCCACCGGCTGCTGGTTGTACATGTTGTAGAAGGTGGTCACCTCGCGCACCGCGATCGGCGGCATGCCGAGGTACGCAGCCACTACTTCCTCGGCCTCGGCGCTGACCCAGCCCTGCTCCTGCTGCACGATGGCCAGGCAGGCCATCACCGCCGACTGCTGCTGGTCGGGCGGGTACTTGGCCACCTCGGCCGCGAAGCGCGCCTTGGTGGCATCGCTGAGTACGAGCGCGGTAGTCGTTGCACTCATCGATCCACCTCGCCGAACACGATGTCCATCGTGCCGATGATCGCCACCGCGTCGGCAATCATGTGGCCGCGGCTCATCTCGTCGAGCGCAGCCAAGTGCACGAAGCCGGGCGGCCGGATCTTCATGCGGTAGGGCTTGTTGGCGCCGTCGCTGACGAAGTAGATGCCGAACTCACCTTTCGGGTGCTCGACCGCTGCGTAGGCCTCGCCCTCGGGCACGTGCATGCCCTCGGTGAAGAGCTTGAAGTGGTGGATCAGCTCTTCCATGTTGGCCTTCATGTCGACACGCGGCGGCGCGGCGACCTTCAGGTTGTCGGTGATCACCGGGCCGCTCGGGTTGGCGCGCAGCCAGTCGACGCACTGGCGCACGATGCGGTTGGCCTGCCGCATC
>DASTZF010000284.1:0-2519 GCA_035764445.1 Burkholderiaceae bacterium | reverse complement strand
GAGGTGACGAGCGCCGAGACGACCCTGGCGCAACTGAACCGCTCGCGCGTCAGCCTGGAGCGCTCGCTGTCGCTGCTGATCGGGCAGACACCCGAGACCGCGCAACCGATCGTGCGCGCCACGCTCGACGAGAGCCAGCTCGCACCGGCGCTGCTGCCGCAGGCCGGTGTCGAGCGCCTGCTGCAGCGCCGGCCCGACATCCGGCAGGCCGAAGCCGAGCTCGCGGCGACGCACTACGACGTGGCTTCCGCACGTGCAGGCGCATATCCGCGCGTGGCGTTCAGCGGCGTGGTCGGCTCCGACGCGCGCTCGCTGTCGGATCTGTTCAGCGGCCCGGCGTTCCTGTGGAGCATCGCAGCCAGCGTCACGCAGCCGATCTTCGACGGTGGGCGCATCCAGTCGCAGATCCACGCCGAAGAGGCGCGCCAGCAGCAGGCCAACGCCGGCTACCGCAAGACGGTGGCCGGCGCGTACTTCGATCTGCGCGAGGCGTATGCCGCGCTCGACCACACGCAGCAGGCGTACCAGTCCGAAGGCTCGCGCGTCGCGTCGCTGACGCGAGCACGCGAGATCGCGGCCACCGGCTTCGGCGCCGGCGCGCTCAGCTACCTCGACGTGCTCGACGCCGAGCGCAACCTCTACCAGGCGCGGCTGTCGCGCGTCGACGCGCACCGCGACCGCATGACGGCGCAGGTGGCGATCTACAAGGCCCTCGGCGGCGGGTACGCGCCGCCGACTTCAAGTGCCAGCGGCGGGTACGCGGCGCCGACTTCAAGTGCCAGCGGCGGGTACACCGCGCCGACGCAAGCCGCGAGCGGCGCGAGCGCAGCGCCGACTGCTGCCACCGCGCAAGCCGCGCCCGACTCACGACGCGGCGGCTGAACGCCGCACCAGTTGATCCGACGCGATGGTCTGACGCCACCGCGCAAGCCCGAATTTTGTTCACCGATCGAGGAGAGTTTTCCATGCAACCAGTTCCCCATCGCCTAAGCCCCGTCAAACGGGCGATCGAAGTCACTGCGAAGCGGCGCCTGCTCGCCATCGCGGTCGGCGTGGCCGTGGTCGGCGTGACCACCATCGTCTTTGGCAAGCAGTTCGTCGGCGGCGATGAGGCCGCCGCGCCGAAGACCAGTGCAGCAACGAAGCCCGCAGCGGCCACCGGCGTCACCGTGGGCCTGGTGTCGCCGCTGTCGATGCCGTTCGCGCGCTCGATCGCCGCCACCGGCACCGTGATGGCGCGCGACGAGCTGATCATCGGGTCCGACGCCAGCGGCGTGCGCCTGACCGAGGTGCTGGTCGAAGTGGGCGCCGTGGTGCAGCGCGGCCAGCTGCTGGCGCGCGGCGATGATGCGTTGCTGCGCGCCGAGCTGGCGCAGCGCGACGCGTCGCTGCGTCAGGCGCAGGCCGAGCTGGCGCAGGCCAGGGACTACCTCGATCGCGCCGAGCGCGTGGTCGATGCCGGCGTCTACAGCGCCGAGGTGCTGCAGACCCGGCGCCACAACGCGGCAGCCTCGCAGGCCAAGGTCGATCTCGCGCAGGCGCAGCGCCGCGAGCTCGAGGTGCGCATCGCGCAGACGCGCGTGCTGGCACCGCACGCCGGCGTGGTCTCGAAGAAGCTGGCCACCGTCGGCCAGGTGGTGCAGCCGGGCAGCGAGCTGTTCCGCATGATCAAGGACGGCCAGCTCGAATGGATGGCCGAACTGCCCGCGCATTCGATGACGCAGGTGCAACCGGGCGCCAGCGTGCGCGTGCGCCTGGACGGCGGCGAGCCGATCGACGCCACCGTGCGGCTGATCGCGCCGACGCTCGACGCCAACACGCGCAACGGCCTGGTGCACGTGGCGCTGCCGAAGACCGCGACGATCAAGGCCGGCACGCACGCCAATGGCGAGATCCTGATCCAGCAGGTGCGCGGCATCGCGCTGCCGGAGGCTGCGGTGCTGACGCGCGACGGCTATCCGTTCGTCTACGTGGTCAGCGCCGACCAGGTGGCGCACATGAAGCGCATCGAGACCGGCATGCGCCTGCGCGGCCTGGTCGAGGTGACCTCGGGCCTCGCAGCCGAAGACAAGGTGGTCGGCATCGGCGCCGGCTTCGTCAAGGACGGCGAGCGCGTGCACATTGCCACCCAGCCGACCGCCGCGCAGCAAGTGGCGCAACAGTAAGGAAGCCCAGCCATGGAAAATCTGTCCGCCTGGTCGATCAAGAAGCCGATTCCGGCGATCGTCACCTTCCTGCTGCTCACCTTCGCCGGCATCGTCGGCTTCAAGAAGCTGGGCATCAACCAGTTTCCCGACGTCGACATTCCGGTGGTGACGGTGACGATCACCGACCCCGGTGCGGCGCCGGCCGAGCTCGAGACGCAGGTCACGCGCATCGTCGAGAACGCGGTGGCCACGGTGGGCGACGTCGCGCACACGATGTCGAGCATCTCCGACGGCACCAGCACGACGAGCGTCGAGTTCCACTTCGGCAAGGACCTCGACCGTGCGGTCAACGACGTTCGCGACGCGGTCACG
>DASTZF010000283.1:0-14176 GCA_035764445.1 Burkholderiaceae bacterium | reverse complement strand
CGCCAAGATTCGCTGGCGATGCCGTGCACGCCGAATGCAGCACGAGGAGCGCGAAAAGCGGGCCACCAACGAGCGTTGCACCAATTCGTAGACCGCGCGACAACGTACACCGCCTAACGTTTGAGCTCACCCGCGCGCGGAAGCCGGCGAAGCCGGCCGTAGCGCGTCGGTGTGCAGCGAAGGGTTAGGCGGCGTGCGATGCGCAAGGTTTGATGGATGCACCTGCAAGCAACCCTACTTTGCCCGACGAAGTACGAGGTAAACGCACCACCGCCCACAGCTGAAACTGGGCTCACCATTTGCAACTCATCGCCTGAGATCTGGATCAGGCGTACTTGATCCTCGCCATCCCAGTTCGGGTAGGTGCTGCCGTCGTAATGCAGCTTCAGCTTCCCCTCCTTCTGGTCCACGTGTACTTGCCAAAGTACGCGATGCTCCCTTGGACAATGGCCTTGTTCTCCTCTGGCGTGCCGGCCAGACGATTGTTGGAGGCAAATCTTGGCAAGGTTGCCCGCTGCAGCATGAGAACGAACCGCCCACTGTCATCGTAGATGACGATGCCTTTAGGGTCGGACCCGAAGGGCTCCAGTTTCCTGCCCTCCTGGTCGACATACTGCGAAACCGGTAGCCACATGCCGACAATTTGCTCCCCTAGGTCTTTGGCGCTTAGAGCGACAGGCGACAAGCTGAAAGTGGTAAGAGCCAGCGTTGCGAGGCGAATCAGATGCGGTGTGTGAGTCTTCATGACGACCTCCTTGGCGTCGAAGCTTCAGCGGGCGGGGGTGTGGGCGGGTCCGCCCGATGGAAGGGTTCTGCCCCGCTCTCAACGGCGTTGCCCAGTTCTTGACCATACGCCACCTCAAGCGTATGACCGTCCGGGTCGCGAATTAGCGCCCAGTAGCCCACTGGGGGTCCGGAGTCTTCCGGCTCGCGTGCCAGACATTGCTCCTCTCGCGCAAGTTGGCACAACCGATCGACCTCCTCCCGCGACGGCACTCCGACGCCAAGATGAGCCATGGGCAGCAGAGGCTTGATTGGGTTCGATGTTTCGATGAGCACCAACGCGAACGGCCTTGTGCGGTCGCTCACCCAAACCACGCCTGGTCGACGATGCACGGCCTGCATGTTCGCGTACTTCGCATAGAAAGCGACGCTGGCCGCCAGCGAGTGAACAGGAAGCGCAACATGGGTGAGGCCGACGTCCGACATGAGGCGCCTAACGTTTGAGCTCACCCGATCGCGGAAGCCGCCGAAGGCGGCTGTGGCGGTTCGGGTGCAGCGAAGGGTTAGGCCGCAGCCAACTACACACGGACAGGCGCCCCATCGTAAACCTCGAGCGCTGGAGCCTCGACGGCCAGCCTAGAGAGTGCCTTTGCAAAGGCGCGCGAGTCTGGAACGTTGAAGTGTTTGCGCAGTGACTCTTGATCTGCCCACTTTTCGATGAACACGAGGTGATTCGGATTCTCAGTGTCTTGATGGACCCCGTGAAGCAAGCATCCTGGTTCGCTGCGCGAGCGAGCCACGTGCGCTTGGCTCAGCGCCAGAGCCTCAGCGAGCTGCCCTTCTTGAACGGCGACGCTGCCGACAACGAGAATCATGGGTGCCTCCGATCTACTGCGTGTGCGTAGCCAAGTGGACCGACCGTCAGGCATGCGGCATTGTTGTCTGCGGCCTAACGTTCGACATGAGCGGACCGCAACGGATGGCGAAGCCAGCCGTTGTGGGTCCGCTCGATGGAGGAGTTAGGCACCATCTTGCCCGGAGAAGAGTTCTTTGACCAATGGGTGCGGCGACATTTGGAAGCACAGGTGGCACGGCACCTTTCGCTCCAGCCAATGGTGCACTTGAACAAGGAAGGCCTCCAGCAGCTGAGTCATGTGGCGCCGATGCTCGCCAAAGACCAGGTGGGCGTTGTCGAGGACCATGACGACACCGGGCGTTGAATGGGCTAGCCAAATCAAATCGTCCAGCCAACGTACGACGTTGAGCTCGTGCGCTTCATGGTATGGCGGGTGATCGGTCTTCAGCTGGTAGCCGAGTTCGCTACCAATCTCCCAGGGACGGTCCTTAAACTTCGAGCAGTCAACATAGGCAATGCGAAAGCCACGTCGCCGTATTGCAGCGACGAACTCGATCAGTTCGTTGTCCACCTCGCTCGCCTCGACGAAGGTGACACAGTGCGAGGTGGATCGGTCGATGTCCCAGTAGCCACGCATCTGGTGCCTAACGTTTGCGTTGAGCCGCGGGCTCTAGCCGCCGCAGGCGGCTAGAGAGCGTCGGTCTCGAACGCAGGGTTAGGCCGAATGAGCCCGCGAAGGGTACGGCCGTCGCAGTGCTCGGTGGAAGGGCGGTACGGCCGACGTTAGGCCGCGTGGCCCGCATTGGCGATGGCTGCATGGCGCGAAGGCTACCGGGCTGCGCGGTCACGGGCAAGAACCGGAAGCGACGGAGCAGGCCGAGAACGCAGCGCGGCGTGCGGAGCGCACAGACTCGAGACGCCAGGCCTGAGCCGCGCGCTCGTGGCAGAGCTCGGTGCACAGCGCGGACAGCGAGAGGCGTGGCCTTGCTCGGTGCCGGCGCCTGGAAGGGCCATGCGGTCTAACGTTTGAGCTCACCCGAGTGCGGAAGCAGGCGAAGCCTGCTGTAGCACTTCGGGTGCAGCGAAGGGTTAGGCAGCATTTGCTGGAGGCTGGCGGTCAACGACGAAGAGCGAAGTAGATCCAAATCAGCTCCAGACCGGCAAGTGCAGCAACAGACAACCAAAACTGCGCGTTGAACCCCACGGTAAGGACGGCATGCAGAGCGACCAGAAGGAGCACAGAAGCCACTGAGTGCAGTGCCAGGCGAAGGAGTGGATTGGAGAACGGATTGGGGCGCCGCGGCTCGACGAACTTCATGGAATGCGGCCTAACGTTTGAGCTCACCCGCGTGCGGAGGCTGGCGCAGCCGCCGTAGCACGTCGGTGTGCAGCGAAGGGTTAGGCCACACAGATGACCCTATGTGGTGCGAAGTGGCGCTATTTGGACGCACCTCTGGTGGCCTCGCGGTCTTTGTCGTACTTGTCTTTGTCGGGCTGTGTCTCGGCTCTACAACGACGCCGGTCTTCCGCGGCGGCCAGTTTGTCGCATTTGTCGTACTGCGCACCTTGGATCTGGGTGTACCAGAACGAGCTAGTGCAGGCCGACAGCATTGCAACGACGAGCGCGGCGAGCACGAAACGAGTGTTCATGAAGGCGACGTTTGCAGTTGGTGATGTGTGGCCTAACGTTAAATAGACGGAAGCGCTTGCGCCGCTTCCTTCCGCCTAATCTGGTGTGCCGGGGTTGCGTCAGACATTCGTAACCCCCTTTCGGGTGCCCACTTCGCCACCGCCTTGAGGGCGATGTGTCGGTGCAATGGCCTGCCTAAATTCTTCGGCATGGCCAAGAGAACGCATCCTCGTCAAGCACCAAAGGCTCCTGCTCCTACTCCTGCGGACCGCCGCGAGCGACCGCGTGCTCGCACTGGCAAGCCCGGTCCTGCATCCGGCGCGGTGGGCGCTGCCACACTGTCAGCGGGAACTCCGGACTTCGTCAAGGCCAACTCGCCGGTCGAGTGCCCTGGTTTACCGGCAACAAGTCGCGGACACGACCGCGACAACCCCCGAGTCTCCGGTGTGCTCGAGCCAACATCGCCGTCGCCAGCACCAGCTGCGCCAGCTTCGCCGTCACAGACTCCACCACCGCCACCGACTTTGCTCGCACGGCTGCGCCACGCTCTTCGGGTGCGCCACTATTCGATCCGCACCGAGCAGGCCTATGTCGAATGGGTGCGTCGCTTCGTCCTCTTCCACGGCAAGCGCCATCCGCGCGACCTCGGCGCCGGCGATGTGCAGGCGTTCCTCACGCATCTGGCGGTCGAGCGCTCGGTCGCCTCGCCGACGCAGAACCAGGCGAAGTCGGCGCTCCTGTTTCTCTATCGCGAGGTCATGGGGCTGCAACTCCCCTGGCTCGACGAGATCGTCGGCGCCAAGCTGTCGCGCCGGCTGCCGGTGGTGCTCACGCCCTCGGAGGTGCGGGCCCTGCTGGGGCACCTCAAGGGCACCATGGGGCTGGTGGCGTCGCTGCTGTATGGCACCGGCATGCGCCTGCTCGAGTGCCTGCGCCTGCGCGTCAAGGACATCGAGTTCGAGCGCCGCGAGATCGTCATCCGTGACGGCAAGGGCGCCAAGGATCGCGTCACCGTGCTGCCCGAGAACCTCGTGCTGCCGCTGCATGCCCACGTCGCCAAGGTCCAGCAGTTGCACCTGCGCGACCTCGCCGCCGGCCACGGCGATGTCTGGCTGCCCGATGCGCTCGAGCTCAAGTATCCCAACGCCGGGCGCGAATGGGGTTGGCAGTGGGTGTTCCCTTCCACCGTGCGCTCGGTCGATCCGCGCACCGGCGCCGAGCATCGCCATCACCTCAACGAGACCACGGTGCAAAAGGCGGTCGCCGGCGCGGCCCGGCGCGCGGGCATCGTCAAGCCCTGCTCACCGCACGTGCTGCGCCACTCGTTCGCCACCCATCTGCTGCAGGCCGGCTACGACATCCGCACGGTGCAGGAGCTGCTGGGCCACAGCGACGTCAAGACCACGATGATCTACACCCACGTCTTGAACCGTGGTGGGCGCGGCGTGCGCAGCCCGCTCGACTCGATCTGACTGTGTCGCCGCGCCACTGGTGCGCGGCGCTGCCGATCCTTCTCCCTCGGCCTCCCATCTCAGGCAGCAGTCGCCCTCGCGCTGCCCGCAGCGGCTGCCGGCTGTGTCGTCGCTATGGCTGCTCCCGCGCGCCACTGTTGCATCAGGCCGTCCCACTTGCTGCGCGCCGCCGCCAGGTGGCGTGCCTTCACGTGCCCATAGCCGCGGATCTCCTCGGGGATGCGCGCGATCTCGGTGGCGGCCGCCAGCCTCTCGGCGGTCAGGCCGCGCAGCAGCTCGTCGACGCACGCCTTGTACTCGTCGATCAGCCTCCGCTCGGCCCTGCGTTCCCCGGTGTGGCCGAACACATCCAGCGGCGTGCCGCGCAGGCCCTTCAGCTTCGCCAGCACGCCGAATGCGGTGCGCATCCACGGCCCGAAGGGCCGCTTGATCAGCTCGCCCTTCTCGTTGCGCTTGGCGGTCAGCGGCGGCGCCAAATGGTGCACCAGCTTGTAGTCGCCCTCGAACATCGACTCGATCTTGCTCGTGAAGCCCGGGTCGGTGTGCAGCCGCGCCACCTCGTATTCGTCCTTGTACGCCATCAGCTTGAACAGATAGCGGGCCACCGCCTCGCCCAGCTTCGTGCTGCTGCCGCTGCCCAGCGCCGTCTCCGCCGCGCGCACCTTGGCCACGTAGCCGCGGTACTGCGCCGCGTAGTCGGCGTCCTGATACCCGGTGAGGAACTCCACGCGCCGCGCGACCATCTCGTCGAGCGACGGCTTCTTCACGAACTCGATCACCTGCGCGGTCTTGAACAGCGCGCTCACCTGTGCGAACTCGTGCGCGCAGCGCCGGCCCCATTCGAATGCGGCCTTGTTGTTCTCCACCTGCACGGCGTTGAGCTCCATCGCGCGCAGCAGCGCCGCTTTGCTCACCGGCACCTGGCCCTTTTGCCACGCGTAGCCCAGCAGCAGCGGATTGCTGTAGATCGAGTCGCCCAACAACTGCACCGCCACCTGGTCGGCGTCGATCAGCCCCAGCTTCTCGGCGCCCACCGCGGCCTGCAGCGCCGCCTCGCAGCCGCCCTGCGGGAACTGCCAGTCGGGGTTGCCGACGAACGCCGCGGTCGGCGTGGCGTGCGAATTCAGCGCCACGTACGTGCGGCCTTCGCGCATCAGCGCCAGAGTGCTCTTGCCGGCCGCGACGATGCCGTCGCAGGCGATCACCAGATTCGCCTTCGCGGTGTCGACCTTGGTGGTGTGGATCGCCTCGGGCCGGTTGGCGATCTGGATGTGGCTCCAGGTGGCGCCGCCTTTCTGCGCCAACCCCGCGCTGTCCTGCGTGACGACGCCCTTGCCCTCGAGGTGCGCCGCCATGCCGAGCAGCTGGCCGATCGTGATCACGCCGGTGCCGCCGATGCCGGCCACCACGATGCCCCAGGCGCTCTCGGCCAGCGGCAAGGTCGGTTCGGGAATCTCGGGCAACGTGCTCGGGTCGGTGCGGCTGGCTTCCTTCTTCGGCTTCTTCAGCTGGCCGCCTTCGACCGTGACGAAGCTCGGGCAGAAGCCCTTCAGGCACGAATAGTCCTTGTTGCAGGTGTTCTGGTTGATGCGCCGCTTGCGGCCGAACTCGGTCTCCACCGGCTCGACGCTCAGGCAATTGCTCTGGACGGAACAGTCGCCGCAGCCTTCGCACACCAGCTCGTTGATCACCACGCGCTTGGGCGGATCTTCCATCTTGCCGCGCTTGCGGCGACGGCGCTTCTCGGTGGCGCACGTCTGGTCGTAGATCAGGATCGTGCAGCCCTCGGTGTCGCGCAGCTCGCGCTGCACCGCGTCGAGCTCGTCGCGGTGGCGCACCGTGACGCCGGGCGCGAGGTTGAGCGGCGCCTTGTACTTCTCGGGCTGGTCGGTCACCACCACGATCCGCTTGGCGCCCTCGGCCTCGAGCTCGCGGGTGATCTGCGGCACCGTCAGAGTGCCGTCGATCGGCTGGCCGCCGGTCATCGCCACCGCGTCGTTGAACAAAATCTTGTAGGTGACGTTGACGCCCGACGCGATCGCCTGGCGTACCGCCAGAAAGCCCGAGTGGTAGTACGTGCCGTCGCCGAGGTTGGCGAACATATGGGGCCGCTTCGTGAACGGCGCCTGGCCGACCCACGGCACGCCTTCACCGCCCATCTGCGTGAAGCCCACCGTCGCGCGGTCCATCCACACCGCCATGAAGTGGCAGCCGATGCCGGCCATCGCCAGCGAGCCCTCGGGCACGCGGGTGCTGGTGTTGTGCGGGCAGCCCGAGCAGAACCACGGCTGGCGGTCGGCCCCCCCGGTGGCGCCGCTGGCCAGCGCGCGTTCCTTGGCCTCGATCACGCCGATGCGCGAATCCATGCGCGCCACGATGTCGCTCGGCACGCCGTGCTTCTTCAGCCGCTTGGCGATCGCCTGCGCGATGATCGCCGGCGTCAGGTCGGCATTGGCCCGCAGCAGCCAGTTGCCGCTCGGATTGGGCTGGCTCCACTCGCCGCCGGACTGGTCGCCCTCGTCGAACTTGCCCAGCACGTTGGGCCGCACGTCGGGGCGCCAGTTGTAGAGCTCTTCCTTCAGCTGGTATTCGATGACCTGGCGCTTCTCCTCGACCACCAGGATTTCGCTCAGGCCCTGCGCGAACTCGCGCGTGATGGTCGCCTCCAGCGGCCACACGACGTTGACCTTGTGCAGCCGGATGCCCAGCTGCCGGCAGGTGTCGTCGTCGAGGCCGAGGTCGGCCAGCGCCTGGCGCGTGTCGTTGAACGCCTTGCCGCTGGCGATGATGCCGAAGCGGTCGCTCGGCCCGGCGATCACGTTGTGGTTCAGCTTGTTGGCGCGCACGTAGGCCAGCGCCGCGTACCACTTGTAGTCGAACAGCCGCGCTTCCTGCACCAGCGCGGTGTCGGGCCAGCGGATGTGCACGCCGCCGGGCGGCATCACGAACTCGCCCGGCAGCACGATGTTCACGCGCTCGGGGCTGACGTCGATGCTGGCGGCCGACTCCACCACCTCCTGGATCGTCTTCATCGACGTCCACACGCCGGCGAAGCGGCTCATCGCGAATGCGTGCAACCCGAGGTCGAGGATGTCCTGCGCGCTCGACGGAAAGAACACCGGCAGCCCGCACGCCTTGAAGATGTGGTCGCTCTGGTGTGCGGCGGTCGAGCTCTTGGCGACGTGGTCGTCACCGGCCACGGCGATCACGCCGCCATGCGGGGCGGTGCCGGCCAGGTTGGCGTGCTTGAAGACGTCGGAGCAGCGGTCGACGCCCGGGCCCTTGCCGTACCAGATGCCGAACACGCCGTCGTACTTCTGGTTCGCCTTGTCGAACTCGAGCTGCTGCGTGCCCCAGAGCGCGGTGGCCGCGAGTTCCTCGTTGACGCCGGGCTGGAACACCACGTGGTTGGCCGCCAGGTGCTTCTTGGCCGACCACAGCGCCTGGTCGTAGCCGCCGAGCGGCGAGCCGCGATACCCGCTGACGAAACCGGCCGTGTTGAGGCCGCGCTTGGCGTCGCGCACGCGCTGCAACATCGGCAGCCGCACCAGCGCCTGGACGCCGCTCATGAACGCGCGGCCGCTTTCCAGCGCGTACTTGTCGTCGAGCGTGACGGTCTCCAGCGCCTTGCGGATCGACTCGGGCAGCGGGGCGTTCATCGGGGCATCTCTCCTTCGGGCGGCGGCTGGCGCGGCCTGCGGCGGGCAAAGCGTCAGTGTAGGCGCCGCGCAGTTTGAAGTCTTTTCTTTTGATGCCCGCGAAGCGATACTTTGAGCAACGATCTTTCTCGCACCATGGCAGGCAAGGAAAGGAATGTTCGCAATGGCGGCGTTCTCAAGCGACGCCAGCACGCGCGGGGCCATGCCCCCGCGGGGACCTCATCTTCGCGCGCGGCGGCCGACTCTGCGGTCGCAGCCGACGAAAACCACGGCCCCGAGCTCGACCGCTACGACATCGCGATCCTCGGCGAGCTGCAGCGCGACGCGCGGCTGTCCAATGCCGAGCTGGCCGCGCGCATCGGGCTGTCGGCGGCACCGACCTGGCGGCGCGTCAAGTGGCTCGAGCAGCAGCGCTACATCACCGGCTACCGCGCCGAGCTCGACCGCCGGCGGGTCGGGCTCGGCGTGCTGGCGTTCGTGCGCGTCGACGCCGAACGCAACAACGCCAGCGCGACGCGCGCGCTGGAAGACGCCATCCGCGCGCTGCCCGAGGTGGTGGCCTGCCACTACATCAGTGGCGCCGGCACCTTCGAGCTGCAGGTGGTGGTGACCGACCTCGATGCATATTCACGCTGGGCGCGCGACACGCTGTTCAAACTGCCCAACGTGAAGGACATCCACACCAGCTTTTCGCTCGGCGAAGTGAAATCGGGCGCAGCCTTGCCGTTGTCACACCTGCGCGCGTAGCCCCTGGGCTGCACAATGCACGCGGGGAAGCAGCCGTGCGTCGCACCCCTGGCTCAAGTCGGCCGTGGCGGCGTCGATACAAGGACGGATGGAGGCAGCAACCACCGCAGCGCGTGATCTGAGGGCCGGCTGGCTGCTGGGATCGGTCGGGCCGCTGCGCGTGCGCTCGTCGATGGCGCTCATCGCGCTGGTGGTCTACGCGGTGTTCGCGCTGGTCCAGCACGGCGAGGTGATGCTGGGGCTGGTCGACCTCACCGAATCGAACTGGCTGACGCTGTTCAACCTGTGCGGAGGCCTCGGCTTCTACGCGCTGATCCGCAGCGGGCTGTCGGAACGGCTGTCGTCCGAGCCTTCGTTGACGATGCCGCAGATGGTGTTCGCGATCGTCAGCACCAGCTGGTCGTACGCGATCACCGGCCCCGCACGCGGCGCGGTGATCTCGATCATGATCCTGGTGGTCATGTTCGGCATGTTCATCCTGCAGCCGCGACAGGCGCGCGCACTCGCCCTGCTGGCCGTCGTGCTGCTGGCCGCGGTGATGCTGTGGCGCTCGGGCACGTCGCCGTTGCGCTACCCGCCGCGCGAGGAGGGCGTGCATTTCCTGTTCACGCTGGTGGTGGTGGGGGGCACCTCGAGCCTGGCGATCCGCCTGGGCCGGCTGCGCGCGAGGCTGGCGCAGCAGAAGAACGAGCTGGCCGACGCGCTGGCGCTGAACCGCGAGCTGGCCACCCGCGATGCGCTGACCGGCCTGCTGAACCGCCGTGCGATGGTGGAGCTGCTGGCGCGCGAGCACCCGCGCATCGACCGCGGGCAGGGGCCGTTGGCGGTGGCGGTGCTCGACATCGACTGGTTCAAGCGCATCAACGACAACCTCGGCCACGGTGCGGGCGACGAGGTGCTGCGGCGCTTCGCCGGCGTGCTGAAGGACGAGCTGCGCGCTGCCGACGCGCTGGCGCGCTGGGGCGGCGAGGAGTTCCTGCTGCTGATGCCAGGTACGCGGCTCGACGATGCGCACGTGGTGCTCGACCGCCTGCGCCGAGCTGTCTGCACCGGCGACGCTTTCGCGGGCATCGCGCCGGACCTGAAGGTCAGCTTCTCGGCCGGCCTGGTGCAGGTGGCTGAAGGCGAGGCGCAGGACGTGGCGATCGATCGCGCCGACCGCGCGCTCTACCACGCCAAGCAGGCCGGCCGCAACCGCGTCGAGGTCGGCTAGGCACTCGGGCTCGCGCGCGGCCTCAGCGCGGCCACAGCGCCCACAGCCGCAACGGTTGCTTCATGCGCCCGGCCTGCGCTTCAGCCAGCGCGCCCCAGCCCCAGAAGTAGTCGACCCGCACCGCGCCGTTGATCGCGCTGCCGGTGTCCTGCGCCATCACCGCGCGGCGCAGCGGTTGCTGAGCCGCCATCGGTTCGGTGGTGTCGAGCCACAGCACGGTGCCGTACGGCACCGCCAGCGGGTCGACCGCCACCGAGCGCGCCGGCGTCAGCGGAACCCCCTGCGCGCCGCGCGGGCCGATCGTCTCGTCGGGCAGCGGCTCCTCGCGGAAGAACACCACCCGCGGGTTGCTCCACACGAGCTCGTTGACCCGCTCGGGATAGCGTCGCGCCCAGTCGCGGATCGCGGGCCACGAGGCTTCGTCGTCACGCAGCTCGCCCTGCTCGATCAGCCAGCGGCCGACCGACTTGTAGACATGGTCGTTGTGGCCCGCATAGGCGATGCGCGACATGCGCTCGCGGCCGTCGCGCTCGGTGACGCGCAGGCGGCCCGAGCCCTGCACCTGCACCAGCAGCGCGTCGAGCGGGTCGGCGACGTACGCGATCTCGCTGCCGCGCGCGCTGGCGCGCGCCGCGGGCACGGTGTCGAGCTGCGCCCGCGTCCACCAGGGCCTGCGCGTGGCCAGGTCGGCGGGCGGTCGCAGCAGCGCGATGTGCTGCGCGCCACGCGGCACGCGGCTGGCCGCCAGCAGCGGTTCGAAATAGCCGGTGGCCAGCCCCTGCGTCTGGCCGTCAAGCGCTTCGACTCGATACGGCTGCAAGGTGCGCTGCAAAAACTCGCGCGCCTGCACGTCGTCGGCCGGCTGCAGCGCGCGCGCCAGCGCGCAGACGCCGGCCCAGCCGTCGGCCGGCTTGGCGCAGCCGGCCAGCAGCGCGGGCCACAGCTCGCGCGTGCGGTCGTCGGCGAAGCCCGGCAGCTCGCTCCACGACGCCGGCACCCAGCGCGCCCGCGCGCGCACGATGGTCGTCGCTGCGGCAGCGCCGGCCGTGACGGGGCCGATCGCGCGCGCCGCGGGTGTCGCCGCTGGCGCGGCGCGCGGCGCGGCGGCTGGAGGCGCGGCGGGCGTGGTGACCGGCGCCGCTGCGGGCGAGGTGGGCGGCGGCGCCGCGGGCGCCGCCGGCTCGGCGCAGCCCGCGGCGATGCCTAGAATCAGTGCCACCACGCAGCCGCCGAGGCCGCGTGCATCGATGACGCGGCCGCCACGGGCGCCGCGCCAATCGACGGACCGGCTGCCGCGCAGCCGGGCGCTTCGCATGTGGGTCATCGTCCTCGAAATGCTGGCCGCGTTGGCGGCGCTGCTGTTCATCGTCTGGTGGACCATGTTCGCCGGCCGCCGCCGTGGCGAGCGGCGCGACGACCAAGACGGTCAGTGAAGCGTGGCGGGGTCGGCCAGCATGAACTCGGGCACCTCGGCCTCGAACCAGTGCGCGTCGTGCGTGATGCAGATGTAGCGCCCGCGCATCGTGCCCATCGGCGTGGCAATCTGCGCCCAGCTCGAGTACTCGAAACTCTCGCCCGGGTTCAGCAGCGGCTGATGCCCCACCAGCCCCAGGCCGCGCACCTCCTGCACGTCGCCGCGGTGGTCGGTGATCCACCACTGCCGCGCGATCAGCTGCGCGGCGGTGTCGCCGGTGTTGGTGATGTTGATCGTGTACGCGTACGCGTACTGGTCCTTGGCCGCATCGGTTTGTTCCGGCAGCGGCCGCACGACGACCTTGCACGAGAGCTCGGGCTTGGACATGCGTCATTCTAGGCAGCGGCCGGATCGCGGGTGGCGCGCTGCCCGGCAGCCGCGGCGCGCCTGCGACAATGGGCGGGCCACAGCCCGGCAGCGCCGCACCGCATGACCCGCACGCATCGCATCGCCCCGAGCATCCTGTCGGCCGACTTCGCGCGCCTCGGCGACGAGGTGCGCGCGGTGATCGCCGCCGGTGCCGACTGGATCCACTTCGACGTGATGGACAACCACTACGTGCCGAACCTGACGTTCGGCCCGATGGTGTGCGAGGCGCTGCGCAAGCACGCGGTCCAAGCCGACGGCACGCGGGTGCCGATCGACGTGCACTTGATGGTGCAGCCGGTCGACGCGCTGGCGCAGGCGTTCGCCAAGGCGGGCGCCGACTGGATCAGCTTTCACCCCGATGCCAGCACGCACGTCGATCGCACGCTGCAGCTGATCCACGACGCCGGCTGCAAGGCGGGGCTGGTGTTCAACCCGGCGGCGTCGATCGAGGGCCTGGAGTGGGTGCTCGACAAGGTCGACCTGCTGCTGGTGATGAGCGTGAATCCCGGCTTCGGCGGCCAGAGCTTCATCGCGTCGGCGCTGCGCAAGATCGAGCGGCTGCGCCGGCTGATCGGCGCCAGCGGACGTGACATCAGGCTCGAGGTCGACGGCGGCATCAAGGTCGACAACATCGCCCGCGCGGCCGCAGCCGGGGCGGACACGTTCGTGGCCGGCAGCGCGATCTTCGGGCAGCGCGACTACGCGGCGGTGATCGCGGCGATGCGCCGCGAGCTCGCTGCCGGCTGACGCCGCGCGGTCAGATCACGCGCTCGGGTGCGCTGGCGCCGAGCAGCGCGTTCTTCAGCAGCGCGTCGGCCGGCGACTTGCCCAGCCAGATGCGCATCAGCGCGTTGAAGAACTCGGGCTCCTTGACCGGCTCGCCCTGCGGCTGGCCGTTGATCGAGATCAGCGTACCGCGGCCCGGCAGGTAGTCGATCGTGAACTGCTCGCCGGTGAGGAGCTTCTTGCGGGCCGCGAACATGTCGGCCAGGCGCAGCGTGCCGGCGATGGTCTTGCCGAACTCCTCGCGGGTCGAGTTGTCCTCCATGCCGCGCGTGAACAGCTTGCCGAGCTCGTTGGCATCGATGTCGCGCAGCATCACGACCTGCATGCGCTTGGGCCCCGGCGCCGCCAGCACCACGTCGGGCGTCGCCGCCTTCGCGGGCAGGTACAGCGCCGCGGCATAGACCTTGATGATGGTCTTGTAGCGCGTGCCCGCGCCGTTGAGCTGCAGCGTGCTGCCCCCCACGGCGACGGCGTTGTTGAACTTGACGCCGTTGACCTCGGTGGTCTGGGCGGACGCTGGCAGCGCGAATGCGGCAAGGCACAGCAGCGCTGCGGCCAGCAAAGGTCGATGGAACACGGTGCGAACTCCTTGATGGACACCGATCCCAGCGACACGGAAACGGCGCAACTGCAACGCGGCGAAGTTTAGAAAACCGGTCCTGGTTCGTCTGCTGTGGATTTCACGTTTGCTTACGGGCGCTGTCGGACGCTGGCGCATGCCCGGTTGCGTCCCTGTCAGAAGCCCGCAGATCGCGCGTGGCAAGATCGTAATCGCTGGCGCCGGTGCGCCGGCGAGAACCGGAGCGCGCCGATGGCAACCACCGAACGCGAACTGCGCCAGCGACTGGCCGCGTGCTACCGCATCTTCGCGATGCTGGGCTGGGTGGAGATGATCTACAACCACATCACGGTGCGGCTGCCGGGCGCCGACGGCCAATTCCTGATCAACCCGTTCGGGCTGCACTACAGCGAGGTGACGGCGTCGAACCTGGTGAAGATCGACGTCGACGGCCGCGTGATCGGCGAGTCGCGCTGGCCGGTCAACCCGGCGGGCTTCACGGTGCACTCGGCGATCCACCGCGGCATCGCCGACGCGCATTGCGTGATGCACACCCACACCACCGCGGGTTGCGCGGTGGCCGGCGCGCGCGCCGGGCTGTCGATGGATAACTTCTATTCGGCGCAGCTGCACGGCCGCGTCGCATACCACGACTTCGAGGGCATCACTGTGCACGCCGACGAGGGGC
>DASTZF010000282.1:0-4016 GCA_035764445.1 Burkholderiaceae bacterium | reverse complement strand
GGACAACTACCAGCCCGCGACCTGGCCGTTCTTCTGGAACGCGAAGATCAAGTAAGTCGGTCGTTCGAGACGATGCTGCGTTTCATCGCCTCGCGCGCCGCCGGCATGCTGGCGGTGCTGGCGCTGGTGGCCGTGCTGGTGTTCGTGCTGACGCGTGCCGCGTCGGGCGATCCCGTCGCGGTGCTGCTGGGCGACCAGGCCACCGCGGCCGACATCGAGCGCGTCCGCAAGGACTACGGGCTCGACCAGCCGTTGCCGCTGCAGTTCGGCTACTGGCTGCGCGAGGTGCTGCACGGCAACCTCGGGCAGTCGATCTTCCTGCAGCGGCCCGTGACGCAGGCACTGTGGGAACGCGCGGAGCCCACCGCGCTGCTGGCATCGCTGGCCGTGCTGATCGCAGCATTCATCGGCGTGCCCTGCGGCGTCGTCTCTGCGGTCTTTCGCGGCGGGGCCTCGGATCAGTTGCTGACCGGATTCGCCATGCTGGGCGCGAGCGTGCCGAGCTTCTGGTTCGGCTTGGTGCTGATGCAGATCTTCGCGGTGTCGCTGGGATGGTTCCCGGTGTCGGGCTATGGCGAGCCAGGAGCATCGCTCGCCCAGCGGTTGCACTGCCTGGTGCTGCCGGCCACGGTGCTGGGGGTCCTGAATTCCGCGTTGATCATCCGCTTCACGCGCGCCTCGATGCTCGACGTGCTGGGCGAGGACTATGTGCGCACCGCCCGCGCCAAAGGCCTGCCTGAGCATCGCGTGATCTTCAAGCACGCGCTGCGCAACGCGCTGGTGCCGATCGTCACGGTGATCGGCCTGACGGTGGCGCTGATGATCGGCGGCGCGGTCGTCACCGAGACGGTGTTCGGCCTGCCGGGCGTGGGCAATCTGGTGGTCAGCGCCGTCACTCGGCGCGACTACCCGGTGATTCAGGGAGCGCTGCTGATCGTGGCCGCGATCTACGTGGTGATCAATTTTCTGGTCGACCTGCTCTACACGGTGGTCGACCCGAGGGTCAGGACATGACCCCTGGGGCCGTGCGCATGCCGCTGGCCGTGCGCAAGCTGTTCAGCCGCCGCATCGTGCTGATGGCCGCCGTGATGCTGGTGGTGGTGATCGCGGTCGCGCTGATGGCCGGGCCGTTGAGCGGGCTCGACCCCAACGAGACGGCGGTGTCGCAGCGGCTGCGCTGGCCTTCGGTGGCCCATTGGCTCGGCACCGACGAGCTGGGGCGGGACCTGTTCGCACGCATCGCCTTCGGCGGGCGCTACTCGCTGGCCATCGCCGCGCTCACAGCGCTCTGCGCGGTGGCCGCCGGCACGGTGCTCGGCCTCGCGGCGGGCTACTTTCAGCGCCTGGATCCCCTGCTGATGCGCTTGGTCGACGCGATGATGTCGTTCCCCGACATCCTGCTCGCGATTGCGTTGGTGGGCATCTTGGGTGCGTCGACGCTCAACGTGGTGTTCGCGCTGGCCCTGGTGTACACGCCGCGCGTGGCCCGCGTGGTGCGCGCCTCCACGCTGGTCGTGCGCGAGCTGTTGTTCGTGGAGGCGGCACGCGCGCTGGGCGCGCCCACCGCGCGCATCCTGTGGCGCCATGTGCTGCCGAACCTGGTGTCGCCGATCACCGTGCAGGGCACCTTCATCTTCGCGTACGCCATCCTGGCCGAGGCAGCGCTGTCGTTCCTCGGAGTCGGTGTGCCGCCGGAGATTCCCACCTGGGGCACGATGGTCGCGGGCAGCCAGGCCTACGCCCACCAGGCGCTGTGGATCGTGTTGTTCCCCGGCCTGGCGATCATCGTCACCGCGTTGTCGCTGCAATTGCTGGGCGACGGCATCCGCGACCTGCTCGATCCGCGGCTGCGCCGAACCGCGTGAAGCAAGAGCGAGCGATGGATCGTCTCCGTAGCACCGAGCGCCGCTCACCACCTTCCGCCGGCACGGCGCTGAGCTCGCGCGTGCGTGATCAGGTGACCGCCATCATCGACCGCGCCCCCAGGTCGCGACGCAAGGTGCTCGAGCTGATCCTGGAAGACCCGCAACGCGTGCTCGACGAAACGTTCGAGCAACTCGCACAGCGCGCCGGCAGCTCGGTCCCCACGGTGATGCGCACCTGCCGCGATCTGGGTTATGCCGGGCTGCGCGAGTTCAAGATCGCCCTCGCGCAGGACCTGGCGGTGCGCGGCTCACCGCTGAACCGTCGTGTGCGCGTCAGCGACGACGTGCGGCAGGTGATCGACAAGATCTCGCGCGGCGCCGCGGCCGCGGTCCATGGCGTGCAGGCGCAGTTGTCGCCCGCGGCCGTGCAGGCCGCCGCCGATGCGTTGGTACGTGCGGCTCGCGTGGACTGCTACGGCGTGGGCATCACGTCGAACTTCATGGCGATGGACCTGCACGCGCGGCTGTTCCGGCTGGGGGTGGCGTCCAACACCTACCTCGATCCGCACGTGCAGCTCACCTCGGCGTCCACCATCGATCGCCGCGGCGTCGTCATGGCGATCACCCACGTCGGCGGCATGCCGTCGCTGCTGGAGGCGGTGGACGTGGCGCGCTCGCGCGGTGCCACGATCATCGCGCTCACTCAGGGCAACTCGCCGCTGGCACGCATGGCCGACATCGTGCTCGCGATCGAGGTGGCACCCGACCCGGTGATGCCGGTCGGGCCGGAGGCCTACCTGGCGCATCTGACCGTGATCGAGATCCTGACGGTTCTGGTGGCGCAGCGCCTCGGTGACAAGGCCGCACGGCGCTTGGCCCATATCCAGCACATGCTGGCCACACGCGGCGTGGACATGCATCCGCATCACAGCCTCGCCGACGCATCGCGCGCCGACGCGCCGCGCTTAGGCGCTCGAAGGAGCCGCCGGCGATGATCCGCGCCACGCTGCTGGAGCATGGCCTCGTCGTCGACGGCAGCGGCGAGCCGGCGCGCGCGGACGACGTGCTGCTGCGCGGCGACCGCATCGTGGCGGTGGGTCCGAACCTGCGAACGCAACTGCCGTCGGGTTTGTCGTTGAGCGAGGTGGAGGCGGTGGACTGCCGCGGCTTGGTGGTGGCGCCCGGCTTCATCGATGCGCACACCCATGACGATGCGGTTCTGCTCGACGCGCCCGAGATGACGCCGAAGTTGACGCAGGGCATCACCACCGTGGTGACCGGGAACTGCGGTCTGTCGGTGGCGCCGTACGTGGTGGACGAGCCGCAGGGCGCGCTCACGCTGCTGGGGCGGTCGTTCCGCTTCGCGTCGATGGCGGCGTACGTGCAGGCAGTGGCGCAGGCGCGCCCGGCGCTCAACGTGGCTCCGCTGGTGGGGCACACCACGCTGCGTCACGCGTGCATGAGCGATCTGTCGGGCCCGGCCAGCGACGCCGAGCTCGAGGCGATGTGCGCGCTGCTCGAGCGCTGCCTGACGGAAGGGGCGATCGGCCTGTCGTCGGGGCTGTTCTATGCCGAGGCGATGCCGGCACCGGCCAGCGAGGTGATGGCGCTGGCGCGCGTGGTGGCCCGCCACCGCGGGGTGTACGCCACGCACCTGCGCTCCGAGATGGCCGACATCCTCGACGCGATGCACGAGGCCAGCGACACCGCGTTCGCCGCGGGCGTGCCGCTGATCATCTCGCATCACAAGTGCGCCGGGCCTGCCAATTGGGGCCGCACATTGCAGACGCTGCCGCTGATCGACCACCTGGCCGAGCGCCAGGAAATTGCGCTGGACGTGTACCCCTACGTGGCCGGATCCACCGTGCTGCGCGAGGACCTGGTCGATGGGGTCATCGACGTGCTGATCAGTTGGTCGGCGCCCCATCCGGAAGCGACGGGCCGGCTGCTGTCCGCGATCGCCGAGGAGTGGGGCGTGACGCAGCGCGAAGCCTGCATCCGTCTGAAGCCCGGCGGCGCGTGCTACTTCCAGATGCGCGAGGACGACGTGCAACGCGTGCTGTCGCACCCGCGCAGCATGATCGGATCGGACGGGCTGCCGCACGACAAGCACCCGCACCCACGCCTGTGGGGTACCTTTCCGCGCGTGCT
>DASTZF010000281.1:0-8800 GCA_035764445.1 Burkholderiaceae bacterium | reverse complement strand
CGCATCGGCGTCGCGCGTCAGGTTGATGTGCGCCATTGCGTTGGGCTCGCGCGTGTCCCATTGGCTGGTGAAGACGGGCCGGTTGCTCAACGCCTGCATCGTGACCGCCGTGATGAATGCCTCGGCGGCCTCGGTCATCACCACCTGCACGGTGGCGCCGGCCTTGACCAGCGCGCGCGCCAGCTCGGCCGCCTTGTAGCAGGCGATGCCGCCGCTCAGGCCGAGCACGATGTGCCGGCCGTCGAGTTGCAGCGCTTCAGACATGGCGCGCAATGTAGCAGCGTGCGATGGCGACTCTCGCGTGCTCAGCGTGCCGCGCCGTGGCACTTCTTGAACTTCAATCCGCTGCCGCAGTGGCAAGGCTCATTGCGGCCGGGCATCGCCTCGACGCGCCGTGTCGACGGCTTCGGCGCGTGGTCGACCCAGTACAGCCGCAATCGCTGTGCAGCCAGGCAGGCGGCGTCGATCTGCGCGTCGCGGTCGGACGCCAGCGTGCGGGCCTGAGGCGCCTGCAGCTCGCGAATGCAAGCCATGGCGTCGTGATAACGCTTTGCGTCTGCGGCGTCCGGCGCTGGAGCGACCCAATCGGACGCGAAATGGTCGACCGCTGCCAGGAAGCCGCGCGACCACGCGACTCCGGGGCGCAGCTCGTTGGCTGCCTGCTCCGCATCACCCAGCCCGTGCGCAACGAAGGCCTCACGATCATGGTCCTCGTACGCCACGATCCATGGTGCCAAGTACACGCTGTGCGGATCGTCGACCAGCGTCTCTGCGTCGAGCTGCTGGGCCAGCTCGCTCCAGCGCGACGACAACGCACGCTGCGCCTGACGGGCATCGAGCGGGTCGGCGAACACGCGTGCAAAGGCGTCGCCGAGCATCGCCGGCAGCCATTGATGGAGCGCGATCGCACGCGGCCCGGCGAGCACACCGGTCAGGAAGCCATCGACCCATTCGGGCGACACACGGGCGTCGAAACCGGCGAGCCGCCAGCACACGCGCTCGTAGTCGCTGCCCACCGCCTCCGCTACGGCGGCCTCCGCATTCATCGTTGTTGGTCTTCCGCTGTGAGCCGAACAAATGTCAGGTGCGCTGCGGGGCCGATGCCAACAGCTCGGCGACCCAGCGGCGTGCCTCGTCGCCGGCCCAATCCACCGCGCCGACGACCTGATGCTGCGGACGGCCGCTGCGATCGATCAACACGGTGGTCGGAAACACGCGCGGCGTCCACGCCTTGGTCGCCGCACCGTCGCGATCGAGCAGCACCGGCAGCGCCAATGGTACGCGCTCGAGGAAGCGCCGGATCCCCGGCTCGGACTCCTGGTAGTTGACCGTCAGCACGACCATCGGATCGGCGTGATGCCGCTTGGCCAGCGCCTGCAGCGAGGGCATCTCCTCGCGGCATGGCTCGCACCAGGTGGCCCAAAAGTTGAGCACCACCGCACGGCCGCGCAGGGCCGGCAAATCCCACGTCCTGCCGTCGAGGTCGCTCAGCGACAGCGGAGGCGCCGGCGTCGTGGACTGCCACGGACGCAACTGGTGCGCGCGCGCGCCGGTGGCCAGCCCCAATGCTGCGCCAAGCAACACGCGGCGGTCGAACGAGAAGGTGAAGCGCATGCGCGGCCTGCTGGCATGCACTGTACGCCATGGCCGTGGCCTGCAAGGCCGCCGGGGTCAAGCACGAGGCCGCGGCAAGCGCAGCGTCGCGATGGCGCGCCGTCAGGCGCCGATGCGCGGCGGGTTCGGGTGCAGGCGCGCCATCGAGTAGGTGTCGACGTAGCGGCCATCGCGCAGGGCGTATGCGCGATGAGTACCTTCGTGCTCGAAGCCGAACTTGCGATACAGCGCGATCGCGGCCGCGTTGTCGGTGTACACCTCCAGCTCGATGCGCAGGCAACCGAGCCAGCGGTCGGCCGCGTCGAGCAACTCCGCCATCAAGCGGGTGCCGACACCGCGGCGCTGCCAATCGGTGGCCACCGACAGGCCGATGCCCAGGGCGTGCCGCCGACGCAGCGCCGGCGACACCGGATGCAGCCCGGCGTTGCCAACGATGCGCGACTGCGCTTCGGCCACCAGCATCAGCTCTTGGCGGCCCGGTGCGTCCCATTCGGTGAGGCGCGTGCGCCAGCCTTCGATGCTCGGATGCGGCAGCTGCAGCAACCCGCTGAACACCTCGGGATCCGACATCAACGCGGCCAGGCCTTCGGCGTCGCTGATGCGCACGCGGCGGATCGTGATGTCGGCCATGGGTTCCTCCTGCTTCGGCTCGGAGCGGTCGATCATGGTCCCAAAAGCTGATGGCGCGACGGCCGCCGCTGCCTCGATCCAGCGACCTTGTGCGAATGCGTGCAGGGTGACCGGCCTACAGGCGCTCGGCCACCCAGCCGCGCACCGATGCCAGCGCCTGCGGCAGCTTGGCGGCGTCGGTACCGCCGGCCATCGCGAGGTCGGGCTTGCCGCCGCCCTTGCCGCCGACCTGTTGCGCGACGAAGTTGACCAAGTCGCCCGCCTTCACGCGCGCGGTGCTGTCGTTGGTGACGCCGGCGGCGAGCTGAACCTTGGCGCCGTCGACCGCGGCCAGCACGATGGCGGCGCTCTTCAGCTTGTCCTTCAGCTTGTCCATCGTCTCGCGCAGCGTCTTGGCGTCGGCACCCTGCAGCGTGGCGGCCAGCACCTTCAGGCCCTTGACGTCGATCGCCTGCGCCACCAGCTCGTCGCCCTGCGCCGACGCGAGCCTGCCCTTCAGCGCCGCGAGTTCCTTCTCCAGGCTGCGCACCTGGTCGAGCACGGCGCCGACGCGCCCCTGCACCTCGGCCGGCGTGACCTTCAAACTGCCCGCCACCTGCGACACCGTGTCTTCCAGCTGCTGCAGGTAGGCCAGCGCGTTGTCGCCCGTGACCGCCTCGATGCGGCGCACGCCGGCGGCGATGCCGCCCTCGGAGACGATCTTGAACAGACCGATGTCGCCGGTGCGCTGCACGTGCGTACCGCCACACAGCTCGCGGCTGGTGCCGATGTCGAGCACGCGCACGTTGGAGCCGTACTTCTCGCCGAACAGCATCATGGCACCGAGCTTCTGCGCGTCGTCCATTGGCATCACGCGCGCCTGGGTCGGCGTGTTGGCCAACACCTCGGCGTTGACAATCGACTCGACCTTGCGGATCTGTTCGTCGGTCATCGACGCGTTGTGCGCGAAGTCGAAGCGCGTGTGCTCGGCATCGACCAGCGAGCCCTTCTGCTGCACGTGAGGGCCGAGCACTTCGCGCAGCGCCTTGTGCATCAGGTGTGTGACGCTGTGGTTGCGCATCGTCTTGGCACGCTGGTCGCCGTCGACGCGCGCGTTGAGCGCATCGCCGACCGCGATCGTGCCTTCGGCCACGTGCACTTGATGACCGAACACGTCGGCCTGGATCTTGGTCGTGTCCTCGACCAGCGCACGCGAAGTCGCATTGCGCAACTCGCCGGTGTCGCCGACCTGGCCGCCGCTCTCGGCATAGAAAGGCGTGTGATCGAGCACGATCACCGCGTCGTCGCCTGCCTTCACCTGCTGCACCGGTGCACCGTCGATGTACAGCGCGGTGACCTTGGCGCCGTCGCGCGCCAGGCTCTCGTAGCCGTGGAACGTCGTGGGCGTGCCGCCGTACGCCAGGCCCGCGGCCATCTTGAACTTCGCCGCCGCCCTCGCCTGCTCGCGCTGGCGGGTCATCGCGGCGTTGAAGCCGGATTCGTCGACCCTCATGCCTCGCTCGCGCAATACGTCAGCAGTGAGGTCAAGCGGAAATCCATATGTGTCGTGCAACTTAAAGGCGACCTCGCCGCCGAGCATGTCGTACTTTCCGGACTCCGCCTTCAGAGTGTAGGTAGCCTCCTTCTCAAGGATCTCCATGCCGTTGGCGATCGTCTGGAAGAAGCGCTCCTCTTCGATCTTCAGCACATCGGTCACGCGCGCCGCCTCGCGCCGCAACTCGGGATAGGCATCACCCATCTCGGCCGCCAACGGCGCCACCAGTTTGTGGAAGAACGGCTTGCGCGCGCCGAGCTTGTAGCCGTGGCGGATCGCGCGCCGCGCGATGCGGCGCAGCACGTAGCCGCGGCCCTCGTTGCCGGGGATCACACCGTCGGTGACCGTGAACGCACAGGCCCGGATGTGATCGGCGATCACGCGCAGCGACGGCGTCTGCAAGTCGGCGATCTGCGCACCGCCGGCAGCGACGACTGCGTCGCGCGTCGACGCGAGCAGTCGCTCGAACAGGTCGATCTCGTAGTTCGAGTGCACGTGCTGCAGCACCGCGGTCAGCCGCTCCAGCCCCATGCCGGTGTCGACGCTGGGCTTCGGAAGCTTGTGCATCACGCCGTCTTCGGTGCGGTTGAACTGCATGAAGACGTTGTTCCAGATCTCGATGTAGCGGTCGCCGTCGGCCTCGGCCGTGCCCGGCGGGCCGCCGGCCACATCGGGACCGTGGTCGTAGAAGATCTCCGAGCACGGCCCGCACGGGCCGGTGTCGCCCATCATCCAAAAGTTGTCCGACGCGTAGCGCGCACCCTTGTTGTCGCCGATGCGCACCACGCGCTCGGCCGGCAGGCCGATCTCCTTGACCCAGATGTCGTACGCCTCATCGTCCTCGGCGTAGACGGTGGCCCACAGCTTGTCCTGGGGCAGCCTGAAATTCACCGTCAGCAGCTCCCATGCGTACTTCAGCGCGTCGCGCTTGAAGTAGTCGCCGAAGCTGAAGTTGCCGAGCATCTCGAAGAACGTGTGATGGCGCGCGGTGTAGCCGACGTTCTCGAGGTCGTTGTGCTTGCCGCCGGCACGGATGCACTTCTGCGCGGTGGCCGCGCGCGTATAGGGCCGCTTGTCGAAGCCGAGGAACACGTCCTTGAACTGGTTCATCCCCGCGTTGGTGAACAGCAGCGTCGGGTCATCGCCGGGCACGACCGGTGAGCTGGGCACGACCTGGTGGCCCTTGGACTCGAAGAACGACAGGAAGGTGGAGCGGATCTCGGCGGCTTTCATGCGGGCCTTTGCAAGCGGACCGTGATTTTAGTTAGGCCGCCCGCACGAGGTAGTTGCCCGCCTCGAAGCGCACCGCCGGCGCATCGGGGTCGCGGCTGACGCCGGCCGGATCGTCGCCCGCGCGCAGCGCATCGAGTTGCCGCTGCAGCATCCGGCGCAGCATCGCGATGCCGCGGTCGCTGGTGGCCAGATGCTCCTCGGAGTGCCACGCGATCGCGCCCTGGCTCACCTGAGCTTCGTAGTCGCCGGGGAAGTCGCGGTGCTCGGCCTCCGATAGTTCCTCCCACAGCTTGCCGTTCAGTCGCGAGCGCATCTTGACCAGGTCGCCCTTGGCCTTGACGCGACCGGCCACGTAGATACGGAAGTGGGTGTCGTCGATCGGCAGCACCCAACCGATCGATTCGACGCGCCCGTGCTGGCCGACGCGCGGGTTCGGGATCACGCGCAGCGTCGGCAGTGCCGCCTCGCTGATGCGCCGCAAAGTCGAGCCGTCGGGCAGCTTGCGCAGCGATACCGTCTTGACGCCAAGCGGCGTTTCGTCCCACGTCACATCGGGCATCAGCGACATCGCCTCGACGAACTGCGTGCCGCTGAAACTGCCGTGCAGGATCACCACGTGGAAAGGGTCGACCAGGTTCTCGTAGTGCTGCAACCAGTTGCACGGGATGATCCTCGGCCCACCACCGCCGATGCTCGAATCGTCGGCGTCGACGAACTCGCCGTCGCCGAGCACCTCGAGCGCCTCGTAGCGCGGCAGCACGGGTTTCTTCTCCGGCGGGCCGAGATAGGCCCACACCAGGCCGTACAGCTCCTGGATCGGATACCACGGCTGGCGGCGCCGCTCGCGGCTCGACCCGCCCAGATCCGGCTCGCACGGCTGCTCGAGGCAGTGTCCTTGCACGTCGAACAGCCAGCCGTGATAGCAGCAGCGGATGCCCCGCTCGTCGACCTTGCCGTACACCAGCGATGCACCGCGGTGCGCGCAGTGCGGGTACACGAGCCCGGGCCGCCCGCCGCGGTCGCGAAACAGCACCAGGTCTTCACCCAGCACGCGCAGCAAGCGCGGCGTCGCGCTGGCGTCGGCCGCCAGGCCGATCGGGTGCCAGTAGCGGCGCAGCAGTTCGCCCATCGGCGTGCCGGCCCGGACCTCGGCCAGTTCGGCCCTGTAGGTCGGCGCCGGCCGGCCGTAAGCGGTGCCGGTGTCGATCGGGATCGTGCTCATCGGTGGCTACTCCGGGGTCACACCGGCCGCCTTGACCAAGGCCGCCCAGACGGGGAACTCGGTCTTCAGCGCGCTCGCGAATTCGTCGGGCGTGCTGCCGGCCGGCTCGAAGCCCATGTCGAGCAGCTTGGTACGCACGTCGGTCGACTGCGTGATCTCGCGCAGCGCCGGCACCAGCTTGTCGAGCACCGGCGCCGGCGTGCGCGCCG
Source organism: Burkholderiaceae bacterium (assembly GCA_035764445.1). Taxonomy (GTDB): domain Bacteria; phylum Pseudomonadota; class Gammaproteobacteria; order Burkholderiales; family Burkholderiaceae_C; genus JAEUPI01. The sequence continues at coordinate 2,358 of DASTZF010000281.1, read as the reverse complement.
GTGCGAAGAAGCCCATCCAGCTGTCCAGCCCGAAGCCCTCGAACCCCTGCTCGGTGAACGTTGGCACGCTCGGGAGCGTGCCGACACGCCGCGATCCGACGATGCCCAGCACCTTGATCTTGCCCGCCTGCAGGTGTGTGCGTGCGGTGGCCGGATTGGCCCAGGCGGCGTCGAGCACGCCGCCGAACATGTCGAGGTGCGCTGCCGCCTCGCCTTTGTAGGGCACATGCTCCAGCGGCGCGCCCGTCTGCCGCTTCAGCAACTCGCCGAACAGATGCGCCGCCGAGCCGTTGCCCCAGGTGCCATAGGTGACGCGGCCCTTCGCCTTGGCCCATGCGACGAACTCCTTCAAGTCGCTCGGCGGCGCGTTGGCGGGCACCACGAACATCGGGCCACCGGTGGCGATCTTGGTCAGCGGCTGAAAGTCGCGCACCGGGTCGTACGGCACCTTCTGCTGCAGCAGCGGCACCGTGGTGTGGGTCAGCGACAGCGTCAGCATCAGCGTGTAGCCGTCTGGCGGCGCCTTGGCGACGAAGTCGGCAGCGACGATGCCGCTGGCGCCCGGCTTCGCATCGACGATCACCGGCTGGCCGAAGCGCTGCTTGATCGCTTCGCCATAGGCGCGAGCGATGCTGTCGATCGGCCCACCCGCGGTGCCGAACGGAACCAACCGGAGCGGCCGATTCGGATACGGCTCCTCGGCCCGCGTGTCGACGCCGGGCCAAGCACAGAGAGCGCCGATAGCGCCCAGCCAAGGGCGGCGGCCGCGGTCCATCAGAGTCGCTCGCATGGCGGTTCTCCAGTCGCCCTGTGGGCGGTGAGCCGCGAGGATACAAGCGCGTTGCCGGCGCTCGCGGGCGGGCACCCTGCGGCAACCCCCTACGTCCCCTACCTGCTTGTGGGGTCTGAAGGTGTGACTTTGTGTCGCAGTTACAGTTGACCCTGTCTCCAGTGCCCGCCCCCGCACGATCGAGCGGCTTAGCATCGGGCCATCGTCATCTTGGCAGGCGGCGCAGCACAGTTGCCGACGAGCATGAACGCAGTCAACACCCCGTACTGGCGCATCGGTGCGCTGATCCTGGCCGCCGCGGCCGCCGCGACGACGCCCACGGCCCGGGCGTGGGAGCCCACCGCTCCGGTGGAGTTGGTCGTGCCGGCCGGCACCGGTGGCGGTGCCGACCAGATGGCGCGCTTCATTCAGGAGATGGTGCAGAAGCACAAGCTGATGGCGCAGCCGCTCAACGTCGTCAACAAGTCCGGCAACTCGGGCGCCGAGGGTCTGCTCGATGTCAAGTCGGCGCAGGACAACCCGCATAAGCTGATCATCACGCTGTCCAACCTGTTCACCACGCCGCTGGCCACCGGCACCAAGTTCGTCTGGAGCGACATCACGCCGGTGCAGATGCTGGCGCTCGACCAGTTCGTGCTGTGGGTCAATGCGCGCACGCCGTACCGCACGGCGCAAGAGCTGCTCGACGCGCTGCGCAGCCAGCCGCCTGGAAGCTTCAAGCTCGGCGGTACCGGCAGCAAGCAGGAAGACCAGTTGATCAGCGTGCTGCTCGAGACCGCGGCCGGTACGCGCATCACTTATGTCCCGCTCAAGGGCGGTGGCGACGTTGCCAACACGCTGGCCGCCGGCGACGTCGACCTCACGGTCAACAATCCGATCGAGGCTGCCAAGCTGTGGCGCGAGGGCAAGGTCAGGCCGCTGTGCGTGTTCGACGGCGGCAAGCTCGACTACCACGACAAGATCGCGGGCGACGCCAGCTGGAACGACCTGCCGACCTGCATGTCGGCCGGCATTCCGGTGCAGTACCTGATGATGCGCGGCATCTTCATGGCACCGGGTGCCACGCCTGCGCAGGTGGCCTACTACGTGCAACTGCTTGACAAGGTGCGCGCGCTGCCCGAATGGAAGTCGTTCATGGGCCAGGGCGCCTACAAGCAGACGACGATGAGTGGCCAGGCGTTCGTCGATTGGCTCGAGCGCGCGCAGAACTTCCACCGCGTGCTGATGCGCGAAGCCAAGTTGATGGCACCCAACGCGACCGTGGTGACCGCCGCGCCCTCCGCCGCCCCCGCGCTCAAGAAGTGATGCCGCGCTGAGGCGCCACCTGCGCGACTGCGCGGGCGGCCGGCGGTATAGGATGATTCCGCCTTGCCGGCTCGCAGTGCCGGCGCCTCGCAGGAATCATCCCCATGTCCAGTGCCGCCAAGTTCCATTGGGAAGACCCGCTGCTGCTCGACGAGCAGCTGAGCGCCGACGAGCGCGCCGTGCGCGACGCCGCGCGCGAGTACGCCTCAGGGCGCCTGGCCCCGCGCGTGCTCGAGGCGTTTCGCCACGAGAAGACCGACGTC
>DASTZF010000280.1:0-3071 GCA_035764445.1 Burkholderiaceae bacterium | reverse complement strand
CTAGGGTGCGCTTGGCGAACGCGGTTGGGACGTCAATCGATTGCGCGCATCCTCAAGCTCCCCAATCAGGTCATCCACCTTGTGCAGAAACTCGCCTCGCGTGGCGTGCGGGGCACGGGTCAGGCGACTCTGCTGCCGACGCGCTGACGGCGTGGTCGGAGCTACTGCGATATGTGGATCACGTCGCGCACCATCGGATAGATGTGCCGCTGCCAGCGGCGGCCGCTGAACACGCCGTAGTGCCCCGCGCCGGCCTGCACGGTGTGCGTGCGCATGTAGGGTCGCAGCTTGGAACACAGATCCTGTGCGGCCAGCGTCTGGCCGGGCGCGCAGATGTCGTCGCGCTCGCCCTCGACGGTGAGCAGCGCCGTGCGGCGTATCGCTGATGGATCGACCTTGCGGCCGCGCCAACTCAACTGGCCGCGCGGCAGCGCGTACTCCTGGAACACGAGCCGCACCGTTTCGAGGTAGAACTCCGCGGGCAGATCCGACACCGCGAGGTACTCCTCGTAGAAGCGGCGGATCGGCTCGGTCACCTCGGGCTCGTCGTCGACCAGCCCCTGGTAGTAGGTGCGAAACGCGTCGATATGGCGTTGACGGTTCATGCCCATGAAGGCGCCCACCTGCACGAAGCCTGGGTACACGCGCCGGCCCGCGCCCTTGAGCGGCAGCGGCACATGGGTGATCAGGTTGTGCTCGAACCACTCGATCGACTTGGCGGTCGCCAGCGCGTTCACTGCGGTCGGGCTGACGCGGCAGTCGATCGGCCCGGCCATCAGCGTGAGGCTTGCAGGTGTCGCGGGGTCGTCGTCTTCCGACATCAAGGCGGTGGCCGCCAGTGCGGCAACGCACGGCTGGCAGATCGCCATCAGGTGCGGCCGCGTCCCGTCGTGCGCATGCATCGCCCGGAGGAACTGCATCAGGTGCGCGGTGTAGTCGTCGAGCCCGAAGCGCCCGGCGCGCAGCGGCACCTCGCGTGCACTCGCCCAATCGGTGACGTAGACGTCATGCTCCGCGGCCATCGTGTGCACCGTATCGCGCAGCAACGTCGCGAAGTGGCCTGACATCGGCGCCACGATCAGTACGCGCGTCTGCGCCGGCGCGCCGTGCTTGACGAAGCGCGTGAGGGAGGCGAACGGCGTGGCGAGCACCACCTCTTCGCTGACCGCGAAGCCTCCCGCGTGCTCGATGCCCCAGGGCGGCCGGCGATGCGTGATCTCGGCCAGGCGCATCACCTCGAGGGCAGCGGCCAGATGGCGGTGAGGCCGGTGCTCGCCGAAGTTGCCGTTGCCGAGCACCGGCGCGGCAACGCGCGCGAACTCGCGCAGCGGCCACAAAGCCCGGTTGTGTTCTTCGAAGACGGTGTACAGCAGGGCGCTGGGCATCGACATACCGCAGACACGAGCAACTTGCGCGCCAAGCTGAACGCCGCGGTGTGCCAGTGGCACAGGCCTTGCTCGAACGTTGCCACAACCCCCGCCAGCGCACCGGGCAGGAGACGAACACATGGTCCAGGCCACTGCCAAGCCCGCCCGCAGCAAAGCGCTGCGGCTCGCGACCCCGCCCGTGGCGCGGGCCACCCTGACGCTGTCGAGCAAGAACTACTCGTCGTGGTCGCTGCGTGGCTGGTTGCTGTGCCACTTTGCCGGTCTCGAGTTCGAGGAGGTGATGGTGAGCCACGACGACGTCGACGCGCGGCGCGAGTTGCTCCTGCTCGCGCCGTCGATCCTCGTGCCCGCGCTGACGCACGAGGGCATCAAGTCGTGGAACGTGATGGCCATTGCGTACTACCTGGCCGAGGTGTTCCCGGATGCCGGCCTGCTGCCGGCCGATCGCGCCGCCCGCGCGCATTGCCGCTCGATTTGCGGCGAGATGAACTCGGGGTTCGCCAACCTGCGCTCGGCGCTGCCGATGAACCTCAAGGTGCGACACAAGAGCTTCAAGATCTGGGCTGGCGCACAGCCGGACATCGACCGCATCGTCACCGTCTGGCGCGACTGCTTCGACCGCTACGGCGGTCCGTATCTGTTCGGCGGGCAGCGCACGATGGCCGACGCGCTGTTCGCGCCGGTGGTCACGCGCTTCATCACCTACGCGGTGCCGATGGACGCAGCGTGCGATGCCTACGCCAAGACGATCGTCGCGATGCCGGAGATGAAGGCCTGGACCGCAGCCGCACTCAAGGAGGCCGAGGAGATCGAAGAACTCGACATGGAATTCTGAGGCTGGCCAGTTGGCGTGGTCATTTGGACCACGGCGTTGGATCCGGCACCGCGCACGGCCCCGGCAGGTCGACCGTCTTGAAGTCCGATGGCCCGACGATCTCGAGGTACTCCATGTCGGGCGAGTAGTCGAACAGGTAGTGCACGATGCCCGGCTTCTGATGCACGCAGTCGCCAGCCTCGACCAGCGTCTCGGTCTCGCCATACATGAAGCGAGCCCAGCCCTTGAGCATGATGACGATGTGAAACTCTGCCTCATGGCGGTGCCACCCGGTGCCCCTTTGGGGTGCTTCGTGCGCCTTCACGAGTTGTGCCAACACGCGGCCGCGGGTCGCCTCTTCGATGCCGAGATCGCGGTACAGAAAGAAGTCGCGCAGTCCCTCGCCACGCCACGGCGTCTGCCCTTCCTTGACGTGAGAGAAGTGGGTAGTCGTGGCGTCGAGCATGACGGGCTCCGGCGAGGGCAGATGCCCGCTGCACGCATAACGCGTTCCACCAGTCGCGCGGTCGGCGCAGTCGATGCCGCGAGCCGCAGGCGCTCGATCCGCGCGCGGCCAGCCGTACCCGTGTGTCCGCCGTGCATCTCTAGTCGGGCGTTGGCGTGGCGCCGCCAGCACACCTCATGACCGGCACGTCGCTCGACCGCGACTACCAAGGCTAAAGCGCGTCCGACAGCAACCGCTGCTAAGCCGTTGACTGGCCGCCAAGGACGGCGGATTCAACCGGTCAACGCAACACGTTGACTGAACATTTCAGCCGGTGTTTGGAAGCCGAGAGTCTTCCTGGGTCGCTCGTTCAACTGTCTCGCTATGGCGTTGAGCTTGGTCTGTGAGACACCAGAGATGTCGA
>DASTZF010000279.1:0-14483 GCA_035764445.1 Burkholderiaceae bacterium | reverse complement strand
CCGACTCGCCGAGTTGGGCGCTCGTCTCATCGTCGAGACGCTCGATCGGCTGCCTGCGCGCCTGACCGCGATGCCACAGCCCGCGACCGGGATCACCTACGCCCGCAAGATCGACAAGCACGAAGCGGCGCTCGACTGGCGGGCCAGCGCCGCCGTGTTGGAGCGCCGCGTGCGAGCGTTCGACCCCTTTCCCGGCGTCAGCTTCGACGATCGCGGCGCCCCGTTGAAACTGTGGCGTGCGGCCGCGCGCCCGTCGGCTCGGGGCGACCCCGGCGAGGTACTGAGCACGCTGCCGTCCCCGCTGGTGGTCGCCTGCGGCGATGGCGCGCTCGAACTGCTGGAGCTGCAGCGTCCCGGCGGTCGGCGCTCGCCGGCAGCGCGCTGCTTCCCGGGCGGCGCGCCGGCCGTCGGGCAGCGTCTGGCGTCCGCTGGCACCGCCGATTGAACTGCGGCCGCGCGGCCGCATCTATGGGCACAGAGTTCAACCACTGGGGGCGACGACCGCCATGTTCAACCTGATGAAGACCGCCATCCTGATGGCGGCGATCACCGCGCTGTTCATGTTCCTCGGCCAGATGTTTGGCGGGCGCAGCGGCATGATGCTAGCCCTGGTCATCGCGCTCGGGCTGAACTTCTTCAGCTACTGGTTCAGCGACAAGATCGTGCTGCGCATGTACAACGCGCACGAGGTCGACGAAACCACGGCGCCGCAGTTCGTGCGCATGGTGCGTGAACTGGCCGGGCGTGCCGGCCTGCCGATGCCGCGCGTGTACCTGATCGACGAGCAGGCGCCCAACGCGTTCGCTACCGGGCGCAACCCGCAGCACGCGGCGGTGGCCGCGACCACCGGCATCGTGCAGTTGCTGAGCGAGCGCGAGTTGCGCGGTGTGATGGCACACGAGCTGGCCCACGTGAAGCATCGCGACATCCTGATCTCGACGATCAGCGCGACGATGGCTGGTGCGATCGGCATGCTCGCCAACTTCGCGATGTTCTTCGGTGGCCGCGACAGCGAAGGCCGGCCGGCAAACCCGATCGCCGGCATCCTGGTGGCGATCCTCGCGCCGCTGGCGGCCAGCCTGATCCAGATGGCGATCAGCCGCGCGCGCGAGTTCGAGGCCGACCGCGGCGGCGCCGAGGTCTCGGGCGATCCGCAGGCGCTGGCGTCGGCGCTGCAGAAGATCCACCATTACGCACAGGGCATTCCGCTGCAGGCGGCCGAGCGCCACCCCGAGACGGCGCAGATGATGATCATGAACCCGCTGTCTGGCGGGGGCCTGCGCGGCTTGTTCTCGACCCACCCGCCGACTGAAGAGCGCGTCGAGCGCCTGTTGGCGATGGCCGCTCGCCGCTGATCGGGGCTGGCGGCCGCGCGCTCAAGTTGGCGCGCTGTCGCGCAGGCCGATGGCGAAGCCAAGAAGGGCGCGCGTGCCGCCGATAAAAGGAAGGACAACCCGGTCGACAAGATCGCCGACAAGCCACTCGACAAGGCGGACAAGTCCTCCGACAAACCGGTCGACAAGCCTCGTCACAAGGATAGCGGTATGGTCGGGCACGAGAAGTCGCGCAAGGGCGAGTCCTGAGCGTTCGGCGAGCCACTCGCCGCCGACCGTGCAGCGCGGCGGCGCCAGCGGTCGTTGATCGCCTTCAGCGGCGGGCGGTCGCAAAGCCCCCGTCGAAGGCCGGCGCCGCGCATGATGTGATCCGTTTTTCGACGGAGAGCCACATGCCCCCCACACGGCCGATCCCTGCTCCAGCGCGGTCGGTGGCGCCCGCCCTGCTCCAAGGCGTGGTCTGGCTGCTCGCGCTGTCGCTGCTCGCGGTTGCACCGGTGTCGCACGCCGAGACCGTGGTCGGCAACGGCACGGCAGCCAGTGAGACGCGAACACCGGGCGCCTTCAATGCCATCGGCTTGCAAGGCGGCCTCGCGCTCGAGGTGCGCCAGGGCAGCCCGGCGTCGGTCGTGGTGCATGCCGACAGCAACCTGGTGCCACTGATCGAGAGCGTCGTCGAAGGCGACCACGCGCTGCGGCTGCGCTGGAAGCCCGGCACCTCGGTACGGACGACCAGTCGCGCTTGGGTCGAAGTAACGGCCCCGCAGATCGGCGCGCTTTCAAGCGCGGGATCGGGCGACATCACGATCGACGGCATGAAGATGCCGCGGCTGGCGGTGTCGATCCAAGGCTCTGGGGCCCTGCGCGCCAAGGCGCTCGACGTCGACGACCTGTCGCTTGCCACTTCGGGCTCGGCGGAGCTGAAGCTCGCCGGCCGCGCGGCGCGCGTGAACGTCGACCTCTCGGGCTCGGGCGGCATCGAGACCTCTGCGCTGCACGCCGACGATGTGCGCGTCGGCATCGCCGGGTCGGGCAACGCGAACGTGCATGCGGCGCGCACGCTGGCCGTGAGCATCGCAGGCTCCGGCGATGTCACCTACAGCGGCGACCCCAGCGTGCAACGTGCCATCGCCGGATCGGGCCAGGTGCGCAAGCGCTGACGAGCCGCGTGGCGCAGTCTGCCAGCGGCCGTAGCAGACAATCGCCCTAATGAGTGAGTCTTCGGCCGCCACGACGGCCCTGTGGCGGCATGCGGAATTCCGGCGCGGTGCGCGTGAGATGGCCGGCGTCGCGCTCGGTATCTCGGCGTGGGGCGTGGTGGCTGGCGTGGCGATGGCCAACAGCAGCCTGGGCACCTGGTGGGCGGTCGTGATGTCGCTGGTCGTGTTCTCCGGCACTGGCCAGATCGCGTCGCTGCCGCTGCTGGCCAGCGGCGCGCCGCTGTGGGTGGTGTGGGCCACCGTGCTGTGCGTCAACCTGCGCTTCGTGATCTTCAGCCTGCAGTGGCGGCCCTATTGGGTGCATCTGCCGCTGCGCTGGCGTTTCACGGTGGCGTACTTCAGCGCCGACCTGAACTACTTCACTTTGGTGCGGCGCTTCCCGGACCCCACGCCGTGTCCTGAGCAGTGGCCGTATTTCTGGGGCGGCATGGCCGTCAACTGGGGCTCGTGGCAGCTGTCGTCGCTACTGGGAATCGCGCTCGCGCACCACCTGCCAATGCAGTGGGGCCTCAGCTTCGCCGGCACCACGGCGCTGCTGGCGCTGACCTACACGATGGTGTCAGACCGCGCCACCTGGCTCGCTGCTGCGGTCGCCGCCTGTGCGGCGGTGGCGGCGTTCGCCCTGCCGCTGCGCCTGAACATCCTGGTTGCGATCGCGGCCGCGGTGACGGTCGGCGTGGTGCTCGATCATCTGGCTCCGAAGCCGCCGCGCAAGGCGATCAAGGAGGCGGCGTGAACACCATCGAACTGGTGATCGTCGTCGTCGGCATGGCCGCCATCACGCTGATCACGCGAGGCTTCTTCTTCCTGCAGCGCGCACAATTGCCGGTACCGGCATGGCTCACCGAAGGCCTGCGCTATGCGCCGCTGGCGGCGATGGTCGCCGTCGTCGCGCCCGAGATCGTGATGTCCCAGGGTCAACTGATCACGACCTGGAAAGATGCACGCCTCTATGGCGCCGCTGCGGCCACAGCCTGGTACTTCTGGCGGCGCGACATGTTCGGCACCATCGTCGCCGGAACGGCCGTCTTGCTCGCGCTGCGACTCACGCTCGGCTGGTAGCCGACGATCGATCCACGACACCCAGCTCCACCATCCACCTCATGAACATCCTTCGCTTCCAAGACCTGATCACGCGAGGCCGGGTGGCCGGCCAGCGCGTCTTCATCCGCGCCGACCTGAACGTGCCACAGGACGACACCGGTCGCATCACCGAGGACACGCGCATCCGCGCCTCGCTGCCGTGCATGCGCATGGCGCTCGATGCCGGAGCAGCCGTGATGGTGACGTCGCATCTGGGGCGCCCGACCGAGGGCCAGTTCAAGCCCGAGGATTCGCTGGCGCCGGTCGCCGCCCGGCTCTCGGAACTGCTCGGCCGCGAGGTGCCGCTGCGCGCGAACTGGGTCGACGGCGTTGAGGTCGGGCCAGGGCAACTGGTGCTGCTCGAGAACTGCCGCCTCAACAAGGGCGAGAAGAAAAACGACCCAGCGCTGGCACGCAAGTTGGCCGCGCTGTGCGACATCTTCGTGCACGATGCCTTCGGTACCGCGCACCGCGCCGAGGCCAGCACCTACGGCATCGCCGAGTTCGCCAAGGTGGCTTGTGCGGGGCCGCTGCTGGCGGCCGAGATCGACGCGATCGGCAAGGCACTGCAAGCGCCGAAGCGGCCGCTGCTGGCGATCGTGGCCGGGAGCAAAGTCAGCACCAAACTGACGATCCTGCAAAGCCTCGCGCAGAAGGTCGATGGCCTGATCGTCGGCGGCGGCATCGCCAACACGTTCATGCTCGCCGCCGGGTTGCCGATCGGCAAGAGCCTGGTCGAGGCCGACCTCGTGGACCAGGCGCGCGTGGTGATGCAGGCGATGAAGGCGCGCGGCGCCGAAGTTCCGGTCCCGAGCGACGTGGTGGTCGCCACCGAGTTCAAGGCCGACGCCCAGGCCACGGTGAAGGCGGCGACCGATGTGAGCGCGACCGACATGATCCTCGACATCGGCCCGCACACCGCGCAGGCGCTGGCCGGCAAGCTCAAGGCCGCCGGCACGATCGTGTGGAACGGGCCGGTCGGGGTGTTCGAGTTCGATGCATTCGCGCACGGGACCGAGACGATCGCGCGCGCCATTGCCGCGAGTGCGGCGTTCAGCATCGCCGGCGGCGGCGACACGCTGGCAGCGATCGCCAAGTACGGCATCGAGAAGCAGATCGGCTACATCTCGACCGGTGGTGGTGCCTTCCTCGAGGTGCTCGAAGGCAAGACGCTGCCGGCCTTCGAGATCCTGCAGCGACGGGCCGCGGAGGGCTGACACCATCGTTTGACCGCTTGTCGGGCCTGTGGTCGATGGGGATCGAATTGCGCGGCGATCAGCGGTAATCTCCCCGCCCCGACCCCGAAGGGACTGTCATGGCTGACCACGCAGGCCGCGAAACCACGTTGAGCCCCGCCGAGCAGGCACTGCGCGACGCGGCGCTCGAGTACCACCGGCAACCGGTCTACGGCAAGATCTCGATCACGCCGACCAAGCCGCTGTCGAACCAGCGCGACCTGTCGCTGGCCTATTCGCCGGGCGTCGCCTATGCGTGCCTGGCGATCGCCGACGACCCGGCGCGCGCTGCCGAGTACACCAGCCGCTCCAATCTGGTCGGCGTGGTCACCAACGGCACCGCGGTGCTCGGCCTCGGCGACATCGGTCCCTTGGCGGGCAAGCCGGTGATGGAGGGCAAGGGCTGCCTGTTCAAGAAGTTCGCCGGCATCGACGTGTTCGACATCGAGCTGGCCGAGAAGGACCCCGACAAGCTGGTCGAGATCGTCGCAGCGCTCGAGCCGACGCTGGGCGGCGTCAACCTCGAGGACATCAAGGCGCCGGAATGCTTTCTGATCGAGCGCAAGCTGCGCGAGCGCATGAACATCCCGGTATTCCACGACGATCAGCACGGCACCGCGATCATCAGCGCGGCGGCGCTGTTGAACGGGTTGGAGCTGGTCGGCAAGGACATCGGTGCTGTCAAAGTCGCGGTGTCCGGCGCCGGCGCGGCGGCGATCGCCTGCCTCGACGTATTCGTCGGGCTCGGCGTGAAGCGCGAGCGCATCTTCATCGTCGACAGCAAGGGCGTCGTGCGCGCGAGTCGCGACGACTTCGCGCGTCTGGACGAGAGCAAGTTGCGCTACTGCCAGAAGACCGATGCGCGCACCTTGGCCGACGTGGTGAAGGATGCCGACGTGTTCCTCGGCTGCAGCGCGGCGGGCGTGCTGACCGCCGAGATGGTCAAGACGATGGCGCAGCGGCCGATCATCCTCGCACTGGCCAATCCCGAGCCCGAGATCCGGCCCGAGGCCGCACAAGCGGCGCGGCCAGACTGCATCGTCGCCACCGGGCGCAGCGACTACCCGAATCAGGTCAACAACGTGCTGTGCTTCCCGTACATCTTCCGTGGGGCGTTGGACTGCGGAGCGACGAAGATCACCGAGGCGATGAAGCTCGCGGCGGTGCGCGAGATCGCGGCACTGGCCAAGGCCGAGATCAGCGACGAGGTCGCCGGCGCGTATGCCGGCAAGGAATTGCGCTTCGGGCCCGACTACATCATTCCGACGCCGTTCGACTCGCGGTTGATCCTGCGCATCGCGCCGGCGGTTGCAAAGGCCGCCGCCGAGTCGGGCGTCGCGACGCGGCCGATCGCGGACCTCGACGCCTACCGCCAGAGCCTGCTGCGCTTCGTCTACCAGACCGGCATGCTGATGCGGCCGATATTCGCCGCCGCCAAGAGCAAGCCGGCGCGAGTGGTGTACGCCGAAGGCGAGGATGAGCGCGTGCTGCGCGCGGTGCAGGTGGTGCTCGACGAAGGCCTGGCCAAGCCGATTCTGGTCGGCCGCCCTGAGGTCGTGAAGATGCGCATCGAGCGCGCATCGTTGCGCCTGGCTCCTGGGCGCGACTTCGTGCTGGTCGACCCCGAGAGCGACCCCCGCTTTCGCGAGTATTGGGAGCTGTACGCCAGCCTGATGGGCCGCGAAGGCATCACGCCCGAAGCCGCCAAGGCGGCGGTGCGTCGCTCGAACACGCTGATCTCGGCGCTGATGCTGCGCCGCGGCGAGGCCGACGCGATGCTGTGCGGGCTGGTGGGCCGCTTTGATCACCACCTGACGCACGTGCGCGACGTGATCGGCCTGAAGCCCGGCGCCCACACGCTGGCGACCGTGAACGCGTTGATGCTGCCGCAGCACACGCTGTTCGTGACCGACACCTTCGTCAACGAGGAGCCGAGCGCCGAGGAGCTGGCCGACATCGCGCTGACCGCGGCCGCCGAGATGCAGCGCATCGGCATCCCACCGCGCGTGGCGTTCCTGTCGCACAGCGTGTTCGGCAGCAGCCAGCGCGCGAGTGCCAAGCGGATGCGTGCGGCGCGCGATCTGTTCGTGCAGCGCGCGCCGCACATCCCATGCGACGGCGAGCTGCAGGGCGACGCGGCGCTGTCGGAGACCGTGCGGCACAGCTATCTGCCCGACAGCACGCTGTCCGGCAGCGCCAATCTGCTGGTGCTGCCGAATCTCGACGCCGCGAACATCCTCTTCAACGTGTTGAAGATGACCGGCGGGCACGGCATCACGATCGGGCCGGTGCTGCTCGGTGCGGCCAAGGCCGCGCACGTGCTGACACCCAGTGCGACGGTGCGCCGGGTCGTGAACATGACGGCCCTAGCCGTGGCCGACGTCGTGGCGCAGTAGATCGCCCGAGCGGCCTCGTCGCTGGCCCGCGGGATTCCCGTGGGCTCGCCGGATAATGCGCGGCCATGCCACAGCCGAACCGTCCATGACCCGCGCCACCAAGATCGTCGCCACGCTCGGGCCAGCGACGAGCGACCCTGCCGTGCTCGAACAATTGCTGCGCGCCGGTGTCGACGTGGTGCGCCTGAACTTCAGCCACGGCACCGCTCAGGATCACATCGACCGCGCGCGCCTGGTGCGCGACACCGCGGCGCGCGTCGGCAAGCCGGTGGCGCTGATGGCCGATCTGCAGGGGCCCAAGATCCGCGTCGGCAAGTTCGCCGAGGGCAAGGTGATGCTGAAGGCGGGCGACGCGTTCATGCTCGACGCCGCGCGCAACGAGCCGGGCGACCAGCAGGCCGTGGGGCTGGACTACAAGGAGCTGCCGCGCGACGTGAAGCCCGGCGACACGCTGCTGCTCAACGACGGCCTGATCGTGCTCACGGTGGACCAGGTGCAGGCCGAACGCGTGCACACCCGCGTCAAGGTCGGTGGCGTGCTGTCCAACAACAAGGGCATCAACAAGCAGGGCGGCGGCCTCACGGCGCCAGCGCTGACCGCCAAGGACATGGAAGACATCAAGACCGCGATGGCCTTCCAGGCCGACTTCGTGGCGGTGAGCTTCCCGAAGAGCGCCACCGACATGGAAATGGCGCGCCAGTTGGCCAACGTGGCCGGCGAGTCACACCGCCACAAGCCGGCGATGATCGCCAAGATCGAGCGCAGCGAGGCGATCCCGCAGCTGGAGAACATCCTGCGCGCCAGCGACGGCATCATGGTGGCGCGCGGCGACCTGGCGATCGAGGTCGGCAACGCGGCGGTGCCGGCGCTGCAGAAACGCATGATCCGGATGGCGCGCGAAACCGACAAGATCGTCATCACCGCCACCCAGATGATGGAAAGCATGATCGTCAACCCGGTGCCTACGCGCGCCGAGGTGAGCGACGTCGCGAATGCGGTGCTCGATGGCACCGACGCGGTGATGCTCAGCGCGGAGACCGCCGCCGGCAAGTACCCGGTGGAAACCGTCGAGCACATGGCGCTGATCGCGCGCGAGGCCGAGCGGGCCGAAGAAGTGCGGCTCGAAGCCGACTTCACCAACAAGCACTTCGGCCGCATCGACCAGAGCATCGCGATGGGCGCACTGTTCACCGCGCACCACCTCGGCTGCCGCGCGATCATCGCGCTGACCGAGAGCGGCTCGACGGCGCTGTGGATGAGCCGGCACCTGATCCACGTGCCGATCTTCGGATTGACGTCCAAGCCTACCTCGGAGCGCCGCATGGCGCTGTACCGCAACGTGCAACCGATCCTGATGCCCTCGTACACCGACCGCGACCAGGCCTTGGCCGAAGCCGAGCGTCTGCTGGTGCAACGCGAAGTGCTCAAGCCTGGCGACACTTACGCGATCACCTGCGGCGAGCCAATGGGCCACCCCGGCGGGACCAACATGCTCAAGGTGTGCCGGGTCGGTTGACAACGGCCGCTTTGGGCATGGCATTTGCCCCCGCGCCCGGGCGTCCCGAGCTGCGACGGGGCCCTCGTAAAATCGCAGCACTGATGGGCCCGATGCAGCGCCCAGCCCGCGCGCCCGGCCCGGATTGATCCACACCTCAGGGGTTCACACCATGGCACTCGTCTCAATGCGGCAGCTGCTGGACCATGCCGCCGAAAACGGCTACGGCATTCCGGCCTTCAACGTGAACAACCTCGAGCAGGTGCAGGCGGTGATGACCGCCGCCGCCGAGGTAGGCGCGCCGGTGATCCTGCAGGCCAGCGCCGGCGCGCGCAAATACGCCGGCGAGCCGTTCATCAAACACCTGATCCTGGCGGCGATCGAGGCCTATCCTCAAGTGCCGCTGGTGATGCATCAGGACCACGGCCAGAGCCCCGACGTGTGCAAGGGCGCCATCGATCTGGGCTTCAGCTCGGTGATGATGGACGGCTCGCTGCAGGCCGACGGCAAGAGCGTCGCCACCTACGACTACAACATCGACGTCACGGGCAAGGTGGTGTCGATGGCGCACGAGCTCGGCATCACCGTCGAAGGTGAGCTCGGTTGCCTGGGCTCGCTGGAGACGATGAAGGGCGACAAGGAAGACGGTCACGGCGCCGAAGGCACGATGACGCGCGAGCAGCTGCTGACCGACCCCGAGCAGGCGGCCGACTTCGTGAAGCGCACCCAGCTCGATGCGCTGGCGATCGCCATCGGCACCAGCCACGGCGCCTACAAGTTCACCCGCAAACCCACCGGTGACATCCTGGCGATCGAGCGCATCAAGGAGATCAACCGCCGCATCCCGAACACGCACCTGGTGATGCACGGCAGCTCCAGCGTGCCGCAGGATCTGCTGGACCAGATCCGCCAGTACGGCGGGCGCATGAAGGAAACCTACGGCGTACCGGTCGAGGAGATCCAGGAGGCGATCAAGCACGGCGTGCGCAAGATCAACATCGACACCGACATCCGTCTGGCGATGACTGGCGCGGTGCGCAAGTTCCTGGCCGACAACCCGGAGAAGTTCGACGCCCGCGAATGGCTCAAGCCGGCCCGCGAGGCGGCCTATCGCATCTGCAAGGAGCGCTACCTGCAGTTCGGGTGCGAGGGCCAGGCGAGCAAGATCAAGCCGATGCCGCTGCCCGCGATGGCGCAGAAGTACAAGCGCGGAGAGCTCGCCCAAACGGTGGTTTGAAGCGCACGCCCCACGGCTTACCGGCCGCGCCCGCCCGCTCCAACGAGCCGGCGGGCTTTGCATTTGAAGGGGGCGCGGGTTTGTGCGAGGGCTTCGACCCAGCGGCTATGCGAATCGCCTGGGCACAATAGGCGCTTGGCCGCGCCGCCGGCGGCGGATGGGTGACGCATGACACGCACGCTGTTCGAGTCCCACCTGCACTCCCTGCCCCTGATCGCGCGTGGCAAGGTGCGCGACAACTATGCGGTCGGCAACGACCGCATCCTGATGGTCGCCAGCGACCGCATCTCGGCGTTCGACGTCGTGATGAGCGAGCCGATCCCCGGCAAAGGCGAAACGCTGACCCGCATGGCGTTGTTCTGGTTCGCCAAGCTGGCGCATGTGGTTCCCAACCACCTGACCGGCGAGGCGCCAGAGAGCGTGGTCGCCGATGACGAGGTCGAGCAGGTGCGCGGCCGCTCGATGCTAGTCAAGCGCTTGCAACCACTGCCGATCGAGGCAGTTGTCCGCGGCTACCTGGCGGGGTCGGGCTGGAAGGAGTATCGGCAGCACGGCTCGGTCTGCGGCATCTCGCTGCCCGGCGGCCTGCGCCAGGCCACCAAGCTGCCTGAACCGATCTTCACGCCTGCCACCAAGGCGCCCGCAGGAGCGCACGACGAGAACATCTCTTTCGAAGAGACGCAGCGACTGATCGGGCCAGAGCTCGCCCAGCAGGTGAGACGGGTCGCGATCCAGCTGTACACCGAGGCTGCTGCCTATGCCCTGACCCGCGGCATCGTGATCGCTGACACGAAGTTCGAGTTCGGGCTCAACGACCGTGGCACGCTGACCTTGATGGACGAGGTGCTGACGCCGGACTCGTCACGTTTCTGGCCTGTGGACTCGTATCGCGAGGGAGATTCGCCGCAGAGTTACGACAAGCAGTACCTGCGCGATTGGTTAGAGGCTGCGCGAGTTGAGGGCGAGCCTTGGAACAAGAGGACACCGGCGCCGCAACTGCCTTCGGACATTGTGCAGAAGACGCTACAGCGCTATCGAGCTGCGTCAACGGCGCTGTTGGGGTGACTAGCGTGCGCTCGCGTTTACTTCAAAACCTTGAGAGTGTCATCAACTCCACGCAGGATGGAGTCGTTTGGGCCCGTTCAATGTGCCGTCAAGCATCGCACTTTGCTCGCCAAGGCGAGACGGAGGAAGCGATGCAATCGATCGCTACGGTTCGATCACGCTTTGCAGAAGCGCTCGTACCCGAGGTTGCAATCTGGTTAATGTTGGCTGAAGGAATACTGTCCTTTAGCACGGGCGACTTCCCGAAATTCACAGACCGCGTCAAGCGTGCGCACGCTATCGCAAGAGCTGCCAGCTACGCCGTCGGAAGGGCTACGTGCGCAGCTTGGCTTGCGCTCTCTACTTTCAATGATCGCCGCTACGACGAGATGATTCCCTTCCTAACAGAGGCATTCAGTTTTGCGGCTAAGGACGATCATCAGGCCCTGGCTCGGGCCTGCTTGGTTCTAGCCGTTGCGTTTCACCTCTCGGGTAGATTCGACCTTGCACGGCCATGGTATGAAGCAACCCGCCAACACGCATTGGCCGAAGGAGATGAGTCGACACTCAGCGCCATGCTCTTCAACGTCGCGTCATTTCGCGCATCCAACGTAAAGCTTGCAAGCGCACTAGGCCTTCACTTTGAGGAGGAGGCCCGCCGAGCTACCCTGGAAGCGACCTCGGCAGCGTCGTTTGATCAGGCGATTGGCACCAAGTCGTTCGCTCAGTTCTTCCCTCACCTCGTCGAGCAACTCCTGGTCGCCGAAGGCAAATACAAGGAGGCATTCGATCAGCTTGCGCGCATGGACGTCAGTGGACTTCCAGCGTGGGCTCACGCAGCACACTACGCGGACTACGCCACCTCCGCATGGCAGTTGGGCGAGCATGGCTTGGCTAAGCAGCTAGTCCCCAAAGCAATCGCAGCGTTGGAGCGACCAATTGATCCCGATGATGCTGCCTATGCGTGTTGCCGCCTGGCCTACTTGGCTACGGAGGCGGGCGATGCTGCAATGGCTGCGGACCTTCGAGCGAGAGCGCACAAGGAGGTGGCCAGGTACAGAGAGTTTCAAGCGGGCCTTGCGGACAAGCTTCTCCAGGTAACCCCGATAGCCTCGCATTTGTAGAGCGCATTGCGCGCAAAGAAAAAAGCCCGGCGATCACCGGGCTTTGCATCGAGTAGTCTGGCTCTACGGCTTGTTTCCCGTTGGGAAGGGCCAAGCAGCAGCTGGGCTCAATGCGGTCTTGGCAGCAGGCTGCGCAGCAGCCGCAGGCGCGGCCTTCTTAGCTGGCGCCTTCTTCTTGGCAGCTTTCTTTGCCGGTTTCTTCTTGGCGGCCTTCTTCTTGGCGGCCTTCTTCTTGGCAGGCGCCTTCTTCTTCTTAGCGGCCTTCTTCTTCGCAGGGGCACGCTTCTTGGCGGCCTTCTTCTTGGCAGCCTTCTTCTTGGCAGGCGCCTTCTTCGCAGCGGACTTCTTGGCCGGGGCCTTCTTCTTGGCCGGGGCCTTCCTCTTCGCTGCCTTCTTGGCCGGAGCCTTCTTCTTCGCAGTTGCCATTTCGATCTCCTTGATCAAGTTGACAAAAACACCGCGCTGCGTTCGCAGGTCGGCGATTCACCGTTGAGCATCACCCCCGGCTTGCGCCAGGATGGCGACCCCCCATCGGTGAATGGGGCGGTGGCTGCGTTCGTCGTTTCTGTCGTCGACGATCCGCCGCTCACCAATCTTGATCTCTCTGTCGACCGGGCGTCACTGCTGAAGGCAGTGCCTCAGTCCCAGGTCAGCGCGCCACCGGATTGGTACTCGATGACGCGGGTTTCGAAAAAGTTGCGTTCCTTCTTGAGGTCGATCATCTCGCTCATCCACGGGAACGGGTTTTCCTCGTTCGGGAAGAGCGCCTCCAGGCCGATCTGCGTGGCGCGCCGGTTGGCGATGTAGCGCAGATAACCCTTGAACATCGACGCGTTGAGACCCAGCACGCCGCGCGGCATGGTGTCCTCGGCATAGCGGTACTCGAGCTCCACCGCCTTCAGGAACAGCGCCTTGATCTCCGCGCGGAACTGCGGCGTCCACAGTTGCGGGTTCTCGAGCTTGATCTGGTTGATCAGATCGATGCCGAAATTGCAGTGCATCGACTCGTCCCGCAGGATGTACTGGTACTGCTCGGCAGCGCCGGTCATCTTGTTCTGGCGGCCCAGCGCCAGAATCTGCGTGAAGCCGACGTAGAAGAACAGCCCTTCCATCAGACAGGCGAAGACGACGATCGACTTGAGCAGCGTCTGGTCGGCCTCGGGCGTGCCCGTCCTGAAGTTCGGATCCATGATCGCGTCGATGAACGGGATCAGGAACTCGTCCTTGTCGCGGATCGACGGGATCTCGTGGTAGGCGTTGAAGATCTCGCCATCGTCCAAACCCAACGACTCCACGATGTACTGGTAGGCGTGGGTGTGGATCGCCTCTTCGAACGCCTGGCGCAACAGGAACTGCCGGCACTCGGGCGCCGTGATGTGGCGGTAAGTGCCCAGCGTGATGTTGTTGGCCGCCAGCGAGTCGGCGGTCACGAAGAAGCCGAGGTTGCGCTTGATGATCCGGCGCTCGTCCTCCGTCAGGCCGTTCGGATCGCGCCACGTCGCGATGTCGCGCGACATGTTGATCTCTTGCGGCATCCAGTGGTTGGCGCAAGTGGCGAGGTACTTCTCCCACGCCCACTTGTACTTGAACGGCACCAGCTGGTTGACGTCGGTCTGCCCGTTGATGATGCGCTTCTCGGCGACGTTGACGCGGCGCGTGCTGCGCTCGCTCGGTCCGTGCGTGGGCGCAGCCGGCTTGAAGGGCAGCGGGGAGACCTGGGGCTCGGCAGCACGCAGTGGCTGCAGTTCGGGAGAAGAGAACGAAGAGAGGGCCGCTGCCCGCACAGCGTCCGAGTGGGGATGTGCGGGGCTTCTGGGTGTCAGCGTCGGTGTGGTTCGGATGTCTTCGTCCCAGACGAGCATGTGAGTGCTTCCTGTAATTGCGGATTATGAGAGTGTTGTGTCCAAACACCAAGCACTTCTTGACTTTTGGACCATTGCGTTGTTGCGCGTGTGCATCGTCGATGCATGTTCGAGCGCTGCGCGCACATCGCCGATCGCGCGCATCGGAGCGCGATCGCATGCGCAGCGATGCTGGTGAGCGCGGCTCGATGTCATCGGTCTTCGCGCGAGTGCAGCGGCGTTCGTCACTGGCAGGCTTCGCAATCGGGGTTGTCGATTGAGCAGAACTTCACATCCGACGCGGGTGCCGCGGCATCGAGCTGCGTGCCCGCCTGCTCCGCCACCGCATCGGTCGCCGCGCCGTCGGACATCGGCACTGCATTGAGCGCGCCGCTTTTCACGGTCGACTTCTCGGCCTGCGTGGCGCCGACCGTGCGCAGGTAGTAGGTGGTCTTGAGGCCGCGCAGCCAGGCC
>DASTZF010000278.1:0-2726 GCA_035764445.1 Burkholderiaceae bacterium | reverse complement strand
ATCAAGGTGCAGCGCACGCCCGACCTGCCGGGCACCGACGCCGGCGCCTGCCGCGCACTGCTGCGTTACCTGCGCGGCAACGGCATCGACCCTGCGCACGTGGCCGGCATCTACAACGTCGGCTCGGGCAGCGCCGGCGTCGCGCGCGCGATCGAGAGCCTGGGCCTGACCGGCAGCGTGCCGGTGGTGGTGCACGACCTCACCGACGAGCACCGTGCGCTGCTGGCCGCCAACGGCCTGGCGTACGTGCTGCACCAGGACATCCATTACTGCATTTCAACCGCGGCGCGCGTGCTGCGCGCGCTGTGCGAGAGCGTGCGCGGGGCACTCAACGTGGTGCAGCCGCGCGTCGAGATCCTGACGGCCGAGAACGTGCACTGAACGGCGGTCGGATGCCTGTGTTCGTGAGTGCCATCAAAGTTAGGAGACCCTACATGAAATCCCTGTTCAAGAAGCTGCCGGCGCTGTCGCTGGCGGCGGCCGCGCTGCTCGGCATGGGCAGCAGCTCCGCCCTCGCGCAGGGCAAGACCATCACGCTGTGCTGGGCGGCCTGGGACCCGGCCAACGCGCTGGTCGAGCTGTCGAAGGACTTCACCGCGCAGACCAAGGTCAACATGAAGTTCGAGTTCGTGCCGTGGCCGAACTTTGCCGACCGCATGCTCAACGAGCTCAACTCCAAGGGCAAGCTGTGCGACCTGATCATCGGCGACAGCCAGTGGATCGGCGGCTCGGCCGAGAGCGGCCACTACGTGAAGCTGAACGACTTCTTCGCCAAGGAAGGCATCAAGATCAGCGACTTCGCGCCGGCCACCGTGCTCGGCTACGCCGAGTGGCCCAAGGGCACACCGAACTACTGGGCGCTGCCGGCGATGGGCGACGCGCTCGGCTGGACCTACCGCAAGGACTGGTTCGCCAAGCCCGAGCTGCGCGAGGAGTTCAAGAAGAAATACAACCGCGAGCTCGAGGCACCCAAGACCTGGAGCGACTTCAAGCAGGTCGCCGAGTTCTTCTCCGGCAAGACGATCGACGGTAAGAAGGTCTACGGCACGTACCTGTTCACCGAGCGCGGCTCCGAAGGCATCACGATGGGCGTCAGCAACGTGCTGTACCCGATGGGCTTCAAGTACCAGGACCCGAAGAAGCCGTATGCGATGGACGGCTTCGTCAACGGACCCGACGCGATCAAGGGGCTGGAGTTCTACAAGGCGCTGTACAAGTGCTGCACGCCACCGGGGCTGACCAACTCGTACATGGGTGAAGGCCTCGACGCGTTCAAGTCGGGCCAGGTGGCGATGATGATGAACTGGTTCGCCTTCTTCCCGGGCCTGTACAAGGACCCGAACGTCGGCGGCGACAAGATCGGCTTCTTCGTCAATCCGAGCGACAAGACCAAGGGCTCGCAGCTCGGCGGCCAGGGCATCTCGGTGGTCTCGTACTCGCCGAATCGTGCCGAGGCGCTGTCGTACATCAAGTGGTTCGCGTCGCCCGACGTCCAGAAGAAATGGTGGGCGCTCGGCGGCTACTCGTGCCACAAGGCGGTGCTCAACGACCCGGGCTTCAAGAAGAGCGCGCCATTCGCGGCCGAGTTCCTCGATGCGATGGACCAGGTGGTCGACTTCTGGGCCGAGCCGAGCTACGCGCAGCTGCTGCTGGCCGAGCAGAAGCGCGTCCACGACTTCGTGGTCGCCGACAAGGGCACCGCGAAGGAGGCGCTCGACGGACTGGTGGCCGACTGGAAAAAGGTCTTCAAGGAAGACGGCAAGGGAATGAAATAACGAGAGCGGGCTCGGCCCTTGCGGGCCGACCCTTTCCATGTCATGAACGCCCCACCTACTCTCTCCGAACGCGCTGCACTGGCCACGCCGCTGGCGTTCGCGCGCCGCGTGCGCGGACTGTCCGACCGCGCGATCGCCTGGCTGTTCATCGCGCCGACGATCGTGCTGCTGCTGGCGATCAACATCTTTCCGCTGATCTGGACGATCCGCCTTTCGTTCACCAACTACCGCGCGAATCGCCCGAACGCCGCCGTGACCAGCGTCGGCATCGACAACTACATATCGGTGCTGACGGACCCGGATGTGTGGGGCGCGATGCAGGCCACGGCGCACTTCCTGTTCTGGACGATCACGCTGCAGACCTTGATCGGGTTCGGGCTGGCGTGGTTGATCGACCGCAAGTTCCGCGGCCACGGCTTCTGGACCACGGTGATCCTGATCCCGATGATGCTGTCGCCGGCGGTGGTGGGCAACTTCTGGGCGTTCCTGTACCAGCCGCAGATCGGCCTCTTCAACTACGCGGTGTCGTTCTTCACCGGCGTCCCGCCATCGAGCTTCGAGATGCTCGGCTCGGTCAAGCTGGCACCGTGGGCGATCATCATCGTCGACACCTGGATGTGGACGCCGTACGTGATGCTGATCTGCCTCGCCGGCCTGCGCAGCATCCCGGACTACATCTACGAAGCGGCCGAGGTCGACCGCGCCTCCGCGTGGCGCCAGTTCTGGAGCATCACGCTGCCGATGGTGCTGCCCTTCGTGATGCTCGCGATCCTCTTCCGCGGCATCGAGAACTTCAAGATGTTCGACCTCGTCAACCTGCTGACCAACGGCGGCCCGGGCTCGACCACCGAGGTTGTCTCGATCACGCTCAAGCGCGAGGCGTTCGAGAAGTGGCGCACCGGCTATTCGTCGGCGCTGGCGATCATCCTGTTCGTGGCGGTGTTCGGCCTG
>DASTZF010000277.1:0-7451 GCA_035764445.1 Burkholderiaceae bacterium | reverse complement strand
GGTCTTGCCGTCGGCGCGCGCCACGCCACGCTCGATCAACGCATCGGCCGCGCTGCCATCCATGATCACGACGTCGGCCGCTTCGCCGCGCGCCAAGCGAGCAGGAATCGCCTCCGGTGAATCGCCCATCGACGGGCCGCGCGTGGTGAGCAGCCGGTGGCCGCTGGCTTTCTCGAAAACCGGACCGAGCTCGGCGTAGACGCCATAGAACCCCGCCGAAATCATCACCCGCACTTCGGCAGCCGAGGCCAGGCCCGCGAATAGCGACACCGCGACGCCGAGCGCCGACCACCTTCGCAAAATCGATCGTCTGTTCATCGAGCTCCTCCAGAGCGCGTCCGGGCCGCGTCGCGGGTCGCACGGTACACCGGGTAGCCACAGTTGCGCCTCGATCGCGGCCGACAGAAGCTCAAGGGCTCCGGTATCGGACGGCCAACTCGATCGTCTCGACGAACAGGGGTCAAGATGAGAAGCACGATCCGCGGCGCCATCATCAGTGCGCTGCTGTTGCTGATTTGCCTCTGCGCATGGGCTCAGCCGTACCTGAACCGGTCGATCAAGCTGATCGTGCCGTTTCCACCCGGAGGCGCCGCCGACGTGTCAGCGAGAACCATCGCGCAGGCGCTGTCGCAGGGCTTGGGGCAGCAGATCATCATCGAGAACCGCGCCGGTGCCGATGGCGCCATCGCGGCCAACGCGGTGATCGCCTCGGCGCCCGATGGCTACACGCTGTTCTTCGCCACCGTCACGGCCCTCAACGCGGCGCCGACTCTGCGCAAGACGCCGCCCTACGATCCACTCACCGCCTTCACGCCGATCTCATTGACTGGCAAGTTTGGATTCTTCTTGATCGTGCACGAAAGCGTGCCCGCCAAGACCGCCGCGGAGCTGGTGGCCCACCTGCGCACCAACCCCGGCAAGATCAGCTACGGAACCGGCAACGGCACCAGCATCCTCACCACCGCGCAGCTTGCAGGAGATGAAGGTCGTGGCGGCGCGCCGCGACGTGCGTGAGGCCCTCGACCGCATCGCGTTCGAGCTGCAGGCATCGACGCCCGACGAGATGGCGACCCTGCTCGCGGATCAACTGCAGATCTGGCGCCAGGCGGTGCAGGACCTCGGCATTGAGCGCAACTGATCGCGGTCCTCGGCCTCACCCCTTCTTCGCCACCAACGTCAGGATGTCGTAGCTCGCCACCAGCTCCCCGCTCTGGTTGGTGACCTCCACGTCCCACGCCACCACGCCCTGCCCGACGCCCTTGGCGTCCTTGCGATTGCGGTCGATCTTGCGCTTGCAGGTCAGGCGCGCCTGGATGGTGTCCCCGATACCAACGGGTTTGACGAAGCGCAGCGTGTCGAGCCCGTAGTTGGCCAGCACCGGGCCTGGCGCGGGGCTGACGAACAGGCCCGCGGCCGCTGAGAGCACGAAGTAGCCGTGCGCGATCCGCTTACCGAACGGGCTCTCCTTGGCCGCGATCTCGTCGAAGTGCATGTAGAAATAGTCGCCCGAGATGCCGCCGAACGCCACGATGTCGGCCTCGCTGACGGTGCGGCGGTGCGTGAGCAGCGTGTCGCCGACCTGCAGATCCTCGAAGTGTCGGCGGAACGGATGCACGTCGCTCTCGCGCAGCCTGGCACCGCGCATGTACTCGCCGCTGACTGCGGCAATCATCGTCGGCGAGCCTTGCAACGCGGCACGCTGCAAGTAGTGCGTAACGGCACGGATGCCGCCCAGCTCTTCGCCGCCACCCGCTCGCCCTGGGCCGCCGTGCTTCAGCATCGGCAACGGGCTGCCGTGACCGGTGGACTCCAGCGCGGCCTCGCGATCGAGCACCAGGATGCGGCCGTGCAGCGCGGCCAGTTGCGGCACCACCTTCGCGGCCACTGACGGATCCTTGGTCACCAGCGTGCCCACCAGGCTGCCGCGGCCGCGTGCGGCGAGTGCGACCGCTTCATCGATGTCGCCATACGGCATCAGCGTGCTCACCGGGCCGAAGGCCTCGACGTCGTGTGCGGCGTGGCTCGCCGCATCCTTGGCCAGCAGCAAGGTCGGCGCGAAGAACGCGCCTTCGGCGACGCCGGCACCCACCGGCGCGAAACCGCTCTTGGCGCCGTAGACGACCTCGGCGCCCTTGCTCAGCTCGGCCACGCGGTCGGCCACGTCCTTGAGTTGCGCGTGCGACGCCAGCGCGCCCATGCGCACGCTGTCGTTCGCCGGGTCGCCAACCACCGTCTTGGCCAGCCGTGCGCTCAGGCGCTCGGCCACCGCGCTCAAGTGTTGCTTCGGCACGATCGCGCGCCGGATCGCGGTGCATTTCTGGCCGGCCTTGACGGTCATTTCGCGCGCCACCTCCTTGACGAAGAGATCGAACTCTTCATCGTCGGGCGACACGTCGGGTGCCAGGATTGCGCAATTCAGCGAGTCGGCCTCGGCGTTGAACGGGATCGACTGCTTGACGAGGTTCGGGTGCACGCGCAGCTTGGCCGCGGTGTCCGCGCTGCCGGTGAAGGTCACGACGTCGCTGCCCTCGAGCCGATCGAGCAGGTCGCCGGTGCCGCCGATCACCAGCTGCAGTGCGCCCTCGGGCACCAGGCCCGACTGATTGACCAGGCGCACCATTGCCTCCGTGAGGTAGCTGGTCGCTGTGGCGGGCTTGGCGATGCACGGCATGCCGGCCAGGAACGTCGGCGCGAATTTCTCCAGCAGCCCCCACACCGGAAAGTTGAACGCATTGATGTGCACCGCCACGCCGCGCCGCGGCACCAGGATGTGCGTGCCGGCAAAGCCACCCTTCTTGCCCAGAGGCGTGGCCGGCCCTTCGTGCAGCAGGTTGCCCGACGGCAACTCGTTGCTCCCCACACTCGCGTACGCGAACAGCGTGCCGCTGCCACCTTCGATGTCGATCCAGCCATCGTTGCGCGTGGCGCCGGTGTGCGCCGACACCTGGTAGAGCTGTTCCTTGCTGTCGTTGAGGTATTTGGCGAGCGCTCTGAGGATCGCGGCGCGTTGCTGGAAGTCGAGCTTCAGCAGGTTGGCGAGGCCCGTCGTGCGCGCGTGCCGCAGCGCATCGCCGAAGTCGATGGCCTCGGCGTGCGTGCTCGCCACCGGGGCACCGTTGACGGCGCTGCGCAATTGCTGCGCGGGCTTGGTGCCGACCCAGCGGCCGGCGATGTAGCTCTGGAGAACGGCGGTCATGATCGACCCTCTCTGTATTGCGTGTGGACGACTGCTGAAAACAAGGCGCGCCATGTGGCGCGCCGTTGTGCGTGAGTGAAGTGCCGGCTTCGACTACTGTGCGCGCTCGATCGCCAGCGCTATGCCCTGGCCGACGCCGATGCACATCGTGGCCAAACCGCGGCGGCCGCCGGTGCGCTCGAGCTGGCGCAGCGCGGTCAGCGCCAGGCGAGCGCCGCTGGCGCCGAGCGGGTGCCCGATCGCGATCGCGCCGCCGTTGGGGTTGACGCGTGCGTCGTCGTCGGCGATGCCGAGCAGCCGCGTCACCGCCAGTCCCTGCGCCGCGAACGCCTCGTTGAGCTCGATCACGTCGAGCTCGCTCACCGTCCAGCCCAGCCGCGTCAGCAGCTTCTGGGTCGCCGGCGCGGGGCCGATGCCCATGATGCGCGGCGGCACACCCGCCACCGCGGCGCCGATGACGCGCCCGCGCGGCTTCAGGTTGTATTTCTTCAGCGCCGCGTCCGATGCGATCAGCAGCGCGCACGAGCCGTCGTTGACGCCCGACGCGTTGCCCGCGGTCACGGTGCCGTCGGGCTTAACCACGCCTTTGAGGCCGGCCAGTGCCTCCAGCGTGGTGGCGCGCGGGTGTTCGTCGGTGGTGAACTGCGTGGTCTCACCCTTCTTCTTGCCGGCGATCGTCACCGGCACGGTCTCACCCTCGAAAAAGCCGGCCTTGTGCGCGGCCTGCCAGCGCTCCTGCGAGCGCAGCGCAAAGGCATCCTGGTCGGCGCGCGACACCTTGAACTCGGCGGCCACGTTCTCGGCCGTCTCGGGCATCGAATCGATGCCGTACTGCTGCTTCATCAGCGGGTTGACGAAGCGCCAGCCGATGGTGGTGTCTTCGATCTTGGCGCTGCGCGAGAAGGCGCCGTCGGCCTTGGCCAGCACGAACGGCGCGCGCGTCATGCTCTCGACGCCGCCGCCGATCATCAGCTCGGCTTCGCCGGCAGCGATCGTGCGTGCGCAGGTGGCCACGGCATCGAGCCCCGAGCCGCACAGGCGGTTCAAGGTGGCACCGGCGACGTCGGTCGGCAGACCGGCCAGCAGCGCGGCCATGCGCGCGACGTTGCGGTTGTCCTCGCCGGCGCCGTTGGCGCAGCCGTAGATGACGTCGTCGACGTTTTTCCAGTCGACCGACGCGTTGCGCTGCATCAGCGCCCTGATCGGGATCGCGCCCAGGTCGTCGGTGCGCACGGTCGACAACGACCCGCCGTAGCGGCCGATCGGGGTGCGCACGCCGTCGACGATCCAGACGGGGCGGGGCAGTGACATGGTGAGTCTCCCAATCAACGTGTTGAAAGCTGCTGCTCCAAGAGGTGGCAGCGATTGAATATGTTTGGGTCGGCGATCATTTGGGCTGGAAATTGTGGGTCAGCGCCCAATTCGCGACGTTCTTGCCAAGCGCCGCGCCGTCGACCGTTGACGTGCGGAAGTGTATGCCGCCGGCGATGCGCGCGATCTGGATTTCATCGACCAGGCCCTGCGTCGTCGTGAAGTGGCGCGTGGTGCCTGTGAAGGTGCTGGTGAAATCGAAGGTGACGTTTGGTGTGCCGAAATAGATGCGCAGCGTCTCCGCCAACGCGCCGGCGATGCAACTGTGCGCGGCTGGGTATTCGGGGTGGTTCGGCGTCGTCAAGAGCGGAACCCAGCTGGCGTCGACGGTGGTCGCGTCGTTGCCGTCGGTGTCGGCCAGCGTGACGGCGCTCGAGGGGCGCCAGAACTGGTAGAAGTACTTGGACTCGAAGCAGGCGTTCTGGGTGTCGGCGTGTGCGACCCAGATCATCGCTGTCAAGCGCGCATGCTCGGCCACGCTGTGGTTGGTCATCGCGAAGGTGCGCAGGTTGCGTGGCCAGTGGGTATTTGACGATTCGGCGTGGAAGCGCGCGATCTCGGTTTGTTCGGCGGTGCGCACGCTGCTGGTGGCCGAGCCGAACGACTTCGTTTCGTTGAGATCGGCTGCATACGCCGTGCTGCTGAGGGCCGGCGGGCCCGGTGCGCGGAATTGGGCGATCGTCGTCAGCGCAAAAGGCTTGATGAAGGCATTCGGCCTGCCGATCGGGTTGGTGCCGCGGAACTGGCCCGGTGCGCTGCCCGGCACGTACGGGGCCAAGTCGACCGAGCGCCCGTCGTTCGCTCGCAGCGCCAGGATGCCGGCCGCGACTTCGGCGCCGACGGCAAGGCCCTGGGTCTTCGCGGTGCCGTCGGGCAAGGTTGCAAGGAAGGTGTCGTATGCGCTCTGGTATTGCGCAGCACGGCTCGGGAAGAGGCCGCGCAGCACGCGGTACGCCGCGGCGGCGACCGCCGCCTCCTGCGACGCGCCCGCCGTGGCCGCCGTCGGCGTGATGGCGTAGGGCCGGTGCGTGACGGCAATCGCCATCACTGCGTCGTAAATCGCCACATGCACGGTGGCCAGGTCGACTGCGGTGTTCGGGCGTTGCTCTTCCGGCGTGCCGGTGGCGGACGCAGGCATGTTGATTGTGTTGGTGGCGACCTCGTCCCAGACCGACACGGCATTGGGGCCTGAAACCGTGATCGTCACGGGCTGCGCTGCCGGCTCCGAGCTGCCATCGCCGCCACCGCCCCCACCGCAGGCAACCAACACAGCGTGCATGCAGGCGATGGTGACGATCACCAACGACCTTCTGGATCGGTGTGTCATGAGTTCGCTCCTGAGGAGACGCGCACACGGTCGCCGTCGCTGAGCAAGCGCATGTTGCGCGTGATCACGCGGGTGCACGTACTGCGCGCCAGCGCTCCGACGATCCGGTTGACGCGCTACGCTACGCCCAGTGCGCTCGCACGTGGGGCCGCTCGCCGCGATGGCGCACAGCGGACATGGGCAAACCGGGCTGCCGATGCTGCTCGAATCGATACGCGCGGCGACCGAGCGAGCCTTCAGGCGAACTCAATCCACCGTGGCCGCTGATTTGCGCGGCAGCTTCACCGCCGGCAGCCCGCCGAGGAACAGGTCGGTGACGATCGGTGCGATCGCGGCGTGGTCGAGCGAGCCGGCGGGCTTCATCCAGGTGAACATCCAGTTGATCATGCCGAACAGCAGCATCGTCAGCGGCTTGGCGAGCCTGGCTTTCTTGAGATCCGGGCGCAGCGCGGCCACCGCACGCGCGAATCCGGCCACCACGTCGCGCTCCTTGCCGAGGATGCGCTCGCGGTCGTCGTCGTCGAGGAAGCGCACGTCGTCGGTGAGCACGCGGTGCGCGTGCTGCGCGTCGGCGTACTCGAGCACGATGCGGCTGATCAGCTCGCGCAGATGCGCCTCGGGTGCCAGCCGCTCGGCCGTCACTTCACTGACCAGCGCATGCAGCCGCTGCACGTGGCCCTCGGCGATCGACACCAGGATCGCGTACTTGTCTCTGTAGTAGTGGTACAGCGTGGCCTTGCTCAGGCCACACGCCTGCGCCACCTCGTTCATCGAGGTGCCCGGGTAGCCGCGATTGGCGAACAGCGTCGCCGCGTGCGCGAGGATCTGCTCGCGCTGGTCGTCGTAGCCGGGGGCGCGGCCTCTGGGCATGGCGGCCTATCGTTCGTCGAAAGACAAGACCACGCGCTCGGTCGTCGGGTGCGCCTGGCAGGTCAGCACGAAGCCGTCGGCGACCTCTTTCTTGTCGAGCGCGAAGTTGCGCTCCATCCGCACCTGGCCTTCGATCAGCTTGGCGCGGCAAGTGCCGCAGACGCCCGACGTGCACGAGAACGGTACCTCGAGCCCGGCGGCCGACGCGCAGTCGAGGATGCTTGGCTGGTCCTTGCGGAACTCGATCTCGCGGCGCAGACCGTCGCGGATGATGGTGACCTTGGCGAGTTCGGCGTCGCCCGGCGCGGCCTGGTGGATCACGGCGCCCACCTGCACGCCGGCTTGCGGCGCGATGCCGAAGCGCTCGATGTGGATGCGGTCTTCGCCGACACCGGCGGCGAGCAACGCCGCCTCGGCTTCGTCGTTCATCTGGTACGGCCCGCAGACGAACGCGTGGTCGATCGCGCGCGCGGGGATGAGCGCAGTCAGGAACTCGCCGATCTTGTCGCGGTTCATCAGCCCGTGGTTGATCGGCGCGTCGGTGTGCTCGTCGGAGAACACGTGGTGCAGCACGAGCCGCGTGAGGTAGCGGTTCTTCAGGTCCTCGAGCTCCTCCTTGAACATCGTCGACTGCAGCGACCGGTTGCCGTAGAGGAGCGTGAAGCGGCTGAGCGGCTCGCGCGCGAG
>DASTZF010000276.1:0-22324 GCA_035764445.1 Burkholderiaceae bacterium | reverse complement strand
GACGTTCTTTGGCCTGGCCCCGCCCATCGATGTGCCGGGCTGCAGGAGTTCGGCAACCTGTTCGGGCACGCGCGGCGTAGCGCTGTCGTCGTCCATGAAGCGCTCGGCAGCGGCGAGCAGCGCCTCGAGTTGAATGACCTGGTTGAAGTCGCGCCGCGGAGACGGCGGTTGCTTGCCGAGGCCGAACGAGAGTGCGCCTGCGCGGTCCTCGGGCGAATGCAGCAGATAGTCAACTTCGGTCAGGTCCGCGCGGCCGAGGTGCTTCTCGATGATGCGGCGGCCCCAAGCGTCGGGCGAGGCATCGCGCAGGCAGCCGAAGATGCCACGCAGCTTCACGGTCTGCGCACGGCGCGGCGACAGCGGCAACTCGAAGGGTTCGAGCGGAACCGCGTCGGGCCGTCGCAGGTAGTCAGGGTTGTAGACGAAGGCGCCGGTGGCGATGCCATTGGGAAAGCCGAGTTCGTAGTAGCCGGCCGTCACGACCTCCAGCGACTGCGGCAGTTGCAGGTAGACGTAGGCACGCTGCGCGTCGGCACGTGCCGACGTGCGCCTAGAAGTCGCCATCGACGGCCGCCTTGCCATGGCGCACGCGTTGCGGAGCGCGCGACGCTTCGAGTTGCTTGCCTTCGTCGTCACGTTCCGGGTCGGCGAAGGCACGAATCTCCGATTCGAGGCCCATCGCCCACAGCATCGCCAGATAGGCGCCCAGTCCGGTCTGGAGGTTGCCGGCTTCGACCGCGCGGGCAGTGTCGTAGCTGACGCCGGCCTTCGCGGCGAGCTCGCGCAGGGTCAGGCGTCGGCGCTTGCGCGCCGTGCTGAGCCGCTCGCCGATGCGCTGCGCCCCGTCCTTGACTGCGAACGGGGCGGTGGTGCCGAGCTGGAGTGGGCGGGGCATGCTGAAAGCAATCTGTAGCCGTATTGGATTGGTTTCAGCATACCCAGTATCGACTCACTTCGCAAGTAGACTGAAAGCCACTTTGTCCGCCTCTGGGACTGCTTCAGCAGTCCGTAGCGGAGTCCCTTGCGTCCTGGTCTGTCCAGAACGCTATACAGATGATCGATCCGAGCGCTGCGAGGACTACTCAGCGCACATCGCGTCGAGACTCGCTCCACCGGTCAAGGTCCGACCAGCGCCAACCTACGGCACGCGGGCCGAGGTGCACGGGAGAAGGGAACGTGCCGCTGGCTACCAGCCGGTAGATGGTGGAGCGACCCAGGCCCGTTGCTTGGATCACCGCGGGTAGCCGCGCGAAGACGCGCGGCGTGTCGGTGTCGCGATGGACTGTCGCACTGGTGCGCTTCATGACTGCTCGCCTGGAGTCGCTCCTGGGAAGCGTAGGGCACCAGTGGCACCGCAAGAGCGACGATTTCCGATCCAGATTCGTCGCAGGCGCCTTCAGGTTGCGCGACTGACCAGCCGCAGACGCCGGCGTGCGTGTTCACGCATTGGTTGCGAACCTGCGGTACACGGCGCTGAGGTGCTCGCGCACCTTTGCTGTCGACACACCACGCTTCGGCGACGACTTGAGCGCGTCGTAAGCTGCGGCCACTTCAGTGCGCAGCCAGGCGTCGACCGCATGATCCCGCGCGATCAGAATGCGCAAGCCTTCGCGGATGACTTCGCTTTCAGTGGCGAGCTCGCCCGAAGCGACCTTGGCACGCACGGCTTCGGCCATGTCGTTGGGGAGAGTGATGCTAAACCGTTGCGTGGACCGCATTGCCATCCTCAAGATCGATTGAATCGTACTTCGTGACGCCCTTAGGTCAATCGACTCACTAGCCGCAGACGCCGAGCGAGCGCCGCCTCGATCGCGCTGCCCAGCTTCGCCCACGCCTGCTTCGTCTCGTCCGCATAGTCGTGCTTGAGGTAGTGCCGACGCACGCGGCTGCCGGCGAGCACGTGGTTCTGGCAGCGGTCGATCACGTCGGGCATCACGCCGAGTGCCTGCATCATCGTCGCGCCGGTGCGTCGCAGGTCGTGTGGCGTCCACTCGCCGTTGGCGCCGTTCGAGAGCACGAGGCTGTTGTCGTTGCGCCGGTTCTTCAGCGCCTTGCGCTGTTTGAACTGGTGCTGCCGGTCGCCGATCTGTTTGCTCACCGACTTCACGTCCACGTGGTCCGTGGCGTCACGGCCAGGGAAGCACCAACGCGTCTTGCCGGTGCGCGCATGCAGCGCGCGGAACTGGCGCAACGCGAAGCGCGAGAGGTACACGAAGTGATCGCGCTTCTTGCCGCGCGAGCCCTTCACGTTCTCCTTCGGAATGAACCAGGTGCCGGCCTCGAAGTCCACGTGCCGCCACTCGGTCATCAGCAGTTCGCCGATGCGGCACATCGTCGAAAGGCAGAGCCACAGCGCGGCCTGCGTCTCTCGCTCGAGAGGGCGCACCGCGCTGCGCTTGTCGTCCGATGCTTCGTAGTCGCGCACCATCGCCTGAAGGCGATCGTGCAGCTCGCGTATCTCGTCGTCGTTCAAGACGCGCGAGCGGATGTTGCTCAAGTCGTAGTCGGGATCGACGATCTTCGCGATCTCGACCAGCTCCGCTGGGTTGCCGTCGATCAGCAGGCGACGCCACGGCTGGCGCTTCTCGGCCCAGCGGAACATCTGCTTGATGTTGCGATGGACTTCCACCGAGGTGCGATTGACGCCGCGGCCCACCAGCGCGCGCAGCACAGCGCGTATGTCGTGCTCGGTTACCGCGCGCACGGGTTTTGCGCCGAGCGCCGGCAGCACGTCCGCTTCGAACGAGCGCTTGAGCGCTGCGTTGCTGTCCTTGCGCAGCACGCCGTCGCGCAGCCACACGTCGTACAGGTCACGGACCGAGGCGTCTTCGGCTCTCCGCTGCTTCTCGGCCGCGAGAGTGGCCTTGATGTGCTCACGCTCCTCGACGCGATCGGCGTTTCGCTTGGCGTTCGGGTCCACGCGGCGTCGCAACGTGTCGCGCGCTTCGTCGCGGGTGCGGCGGATCGCATCGAGCGACCAGGTCGGCCAAGTTCCGCAGTAGTGCCAAGCCTTCTTGCTGTCGCGCTTGAACTCGTAGCGAAAGTGGACCCGCGGTCCGCTGTCGTCGTCATTGAATCGCACGACGCCGACAAGACCATCGCCATCGCGAAGGGCGTCGCCACGCCACTCCGTGGGAACAGCTTTCAACTCGGCCACGGTCCACTTTCGGCCCCGGCCAGACTTGGGGTAGCGGGTCATCTCGAAGCTCTCCAGGGGTCCACCCAGGGGTCCACCGGAAGTGGGATTTTGCGGGCGTTTTTGAGAAGGCTCGAGATGCAGTGTATTCTCTAAACCATTGATCTACAACACAATTTCATGTCCCAGGCGATCCCAGGAAATCCCGTCTTAATGCGCTACGAACCAAGGGGTCGTGGGTTCGAATCCTGCCAGCCGCGCCAGAATCTTCCTTGGTCCGTACCTCATGCGGTGCCAACTGCACCAGCCCACTGGTCCCTCGCTGAGCACAGGACGATGCGGTCGGATGCCAATCTCGCAAAGGACAGGCGCGGGAGCTGAGCGATTTGGTACTCTGACAACCGCCACTGATACTGCTCTCGCGGGCACTGCTACCGCGCACTGTCGACGCTGCCGACGGCGAACTGGCCCAAGCACATAGAAGATACCGAGTGAGCGGGCGGCGCTTTGCGATCAGGCCGCGCGCGCCAGCGGGTTCGGCGTCGGCTCCTCGATCTTGCTCAGCGTGTTGCGGTCGGTGTGATGGAACGGCTCGCTCGTGCCGCGGATCATCAGCACCGTGTCCTCGTCGTAGCTCCAGGTGCCGTCGGCGTTGATGGTCACCTTGAGACGGAACTCGACGGTCTTAAACGCATGTTCCAGGAACGGCACCGAGCAGATGCCCGATGTCTCCAGGCCACGCTGCGACCGCACCTCGAACGTGGTGGCGTCGGGACTCGCCTGGCCGAAGGCCATCGCGGTTTGCCCGCGCGGGATGGTCAGCGTGTGGATCACGCTGCCGGTGGCAGGCTCCCACAGCCAGTAGCCGACCTGATCGTGATAGGTCTTCACCTGGTCAGGCTTGGTCACGTGGGTGTGATAGCGCAGCCCGTAGAACAGCTGCGGCCCGTTGGTCTGCGGATCGATCGGCTGCAGTTCGATGCGCTCGACGTAGGCCTGCTTCCTGGCACCGTCTGCCTTGGGCTTCACATCGAGCCCGCGCATGCCTTGCCAGATGCCAGCCATGCGCGTCAGCGGGCCCAGGTTGGCCAGCGTGCGGACGTCGACGTCCGACGGTTCGGTGTAGATGTCGCTCGGATGGTCGCTCACGAGGGCCTCAACGGGGACGGTCGCGCGAGCATAGCGCTCGGCGGGATTCGGACTGAACAGGGTCGCTATATGCCACTCGCCAGCGCTCGCTGAGCAAAGAAAGGCCATGGCGTGACGGACCCCGCGCAGTTGGCATCCAATCGACAGCATGGCTGACGACGCACCGAGCGAATTGCTGAGCAGGCGGCACCGGATGTTCCCGGTGCTTTCGGACGCGGATATCGCGCGCATGCAGCGCTTCGGGGAGGTCAGGACCTTCGGACGGGGCGACGCGCTCTTCGCAGCTGGTCGGGCAAACGACGGCATGTTCGTGGTGATCAAGGGTCTCGTCGCGCTGAGCCAGCGCGACGGCTTGGGGACCGTGGTCCCGATCATCCGGCAGGGGCACGGGCAGTTCGCCGCCGAGGTCGGTACGTTGTCCGGCCAGCCATTGCCGGTCGACGCATCGATCAACGGGAGCTCGAACCGCCTCGCTGAAGAAGGGATGGAGCCGGGGTTGCAGCCGGTGTCTCGAGGCGAAGAACTGACTGATGGAGCAAGCGATGAGTGACCACTACCTGGAAGATTTCGAGGTCGGTCAGCGATTTGGGGGCAGTGGTCGCACCCGCATCGAAGCCGAGCGCATCAAGTCGTTTGCCGCCGAGTTCGATCCGCAGCCGTTTCACCTCGACGAGCAGGCTGCCGGTGGCACGCTGTTCGGCGGCCTCGCCGCGAGCGGCTGGCATACCGCCGCGGCGACGATGCGGCTCCTGGTGCAGAGCGACCTCAAGCCTAAGGGCGGGGTGATCGGCGCGGGCTTCGAGGAGTTCCGCTGGCCGCGACCGGTGCGACCGGGCGACGACTTGCGCATCGAGTGCGAGATCCTCGAGGTGCGCGCTTCGAAATCGCGGCCGGGCGAGGGGCTGCTCAAGGTCCGCACGACCACGCTCAATCAGCGCAACGAGGCCGTGCAGGTCACCGTCGGAAGTCTCGTTGTGCAGCGTCGTGGCGGTGCATCGGCGTGACAACCGCGTGAAACGATGAGCGGGCACCGTTTCGACTTCGCCGGCGCACAAGGCCAACGGCTTGCCGGCCGGCTTGATCTTCCCGAGGAGCCAGCGGCGTCGTTCGCGCTGTTCGCGCACTGCTTCACCTGCAGCAAGGACTCGCTCGCGGCAGTGCGCATCGGCCGCGCGCTGACCGCCCACGGAATTGGCGTGCTGCGCTTTGACTTCACCGGCCTTGGCCAAAGTGAAGGTCAGTTTGGTGACAGCACCTTCGGTAGCAGCGTGGAGGACCTGCTTGCTGCCGCGCGTGCGATGGAGGCGAGCGGCCGCGCGCCCGCGCTACTCATTGGTCACAGTCTCGGCGGGGCAGCGGTACTGTCTGCGGCCGGTGATTTGCCTTCGGTGAAAGCCGTCGCAACCCTGGCGGCTCCGTTCGATGTGAAGCACGTGATGCGCCTTTTCGGCGACGGCCTGCCGAAGCTGCTCGAGGAGGGCGAGGCCGAGGTGCAACTCGGTGGACGGCCCTTCAAGATGCGGCGTACATTCGTCGACGAATTGAGTGCGCACGACCAGCGCCAGCGAATCGCTGGCTTGCGTCGTGCGCTGCTGGTGATGCATGCGCCGCAGGACGGCACCGTAGATATCGAAAACGCATCGGCGATCTTCCGCGCCGCGCGTCACCCGAAGAGTTTCATCTCGCTCGACGACGCGGACCATCTGCTGACCCGTCAGGCCGACGCGGCATACGCTGCCGATGTGATAGCCACATGGTCGGCCCGCTACCTCGGGCGGCGGGTGGAGCGCGGAGCGAAAGAGGGCGGATCGTGAAACGCAGCGGGACTCGCCGGATGAGGACTCGACTACGACTCGTACCGGACTTGTCGGCGGTTCGGTCCCTTGAAGTGCTCGGTTTGGGCGCATCGCGCTCCGCTTCCGGCTTCACGCACTCCTCTGCGGCAATCGCTGGTGGCAACTCGCGCTTGACCGTCCCACGCGACCCGCAGGCGCTGCTAGCGATCGCTGCACTCTGCAATCGGCGATCTGACTTGCGCTGCGTACCTTTGGCATCCACGCATGAATGGCCCTAGCTCCCGCACGTTGGCGCGCAGACCATTTCAATGCGTCCGAGCACGCGCCTTGACTTCAGCGCTGACGGCTGCCGATGCGTGCCACACAGGAAGCAAGAACGAGTCGCTACTGCGCCCGTGAACGGCGATCCGGAAACCTTCGATGAATATCGCAAACCGTCGGCGGAAACTCTGGTTGGGGATGTCGACTTACTCATGCGCTCATTGTCGCCGCTGTACACCTGGATGCGCGCGTGAGGCCTGACAGACGTGCGGTACGCAGGGACTTGCGGCGCATGCCCGGCACCAAGCCGATGCGGAGTCAGCGCGTCAGCAGACTTGCTAGATCCTGACGAAGTCGGCCGCCGCAAGCCGCCGCAGCCTCCTGGGTGTGTACCGCCTTGATGGAGGGACCGATCTCCTTGACCAAAGGCGCCAGCGTTGCCGGCTCACGGCTGTTGGAAATCATTGCAGCGATGCCCTTCCGGGCGAAGGCTCGCGCCACGTTCGATCCGAGGGCGCCAGAACCAATGATGCCGATGCTCAAAACATTCTCCTGAGGGGATGGGTCAACGCTCAGATCCGCCCTTGAGCCCGCAGGCTCTGACCGATCTCCTGGATTCGAGCCTCGCCTTGTCGAAGCGCGCTTTCACTGGTGTGCACGGAGTAGTGGCCCAGCACCAGCTCGTGTGGGTGCTTGGCGCCCGAGCCGACCACGAAATCGGTGTCCTGCGCTGCGACGAAGCGAATCGGCGCTTCGCCTTCTCCAAAGACCACCATCTCCCCTGCGTCAATCGCACCGGGCGAACTGAGGCGGCCTCCGCTGACCGCTGCCCATGCCACCGAGTGGCCGGCGGGTGGCAGATAGTCCCAGCTCTGGCCAGCCTTCAGCGTGACCGCAAAGTAGTTGATGGCCGATGGCGCAGCAACCGGTCCTTTGGCTTGGCCATGCTGACCCAGCAAAACCGTGACCGGGCCTTCAGTGGAGTCGGGGCGCACGTAAGTGCTATACGGCTGGCCGAGCTCCGCCGAGGCAGGCAGTGCGACCCAAAGTTGGAACCCGCGCAGTCGGTCGGAGTCGCCGAAGTTGCCCCCGTGCCAGGCGCCGTGGCCGGCGTGCATCCACTCCATCCAGCCGTGGTCGAGCCTGCCCCGCCGGCCCATGTTGTCTTCGTAGTTCACGGACCCTTCGAAGAGCCAAGTCAACGTCGCGATGCCCGAGTGAGGATGCAATCCCATGCCGACCGTCTTGAGCCGAGACAGGTCCGTGCCATCGATGCGATCGAGGAACACGAATGGCTTCAGGATCGCGCCCAGGTCCGATGGGCTCATCAGGCGGGTGATCGGGCCGTGCGGACGCCCGCCCGTCTTGCGAAACGCGATGCTGCGCGTTGGCTTCTGCTCGAGCCGACCGTCCACCTGGCCCGGCAAGGTCGCAGCGCGCTTCTCGGCGACGATGCTCATGCTCGACTCCTTCAAGCAGCCAGCAGCGCGATGCTGCTGTTGGCGGCCTCGAGCGCCGTGATCTTCTTCTCCGGGCTGATGGCTAATCCTTCGGCATAGACGAACTCGACGTTCTCGATGCCGATGAAAGCCAGGAAGTCACGCACATAGGTCGTTTCGCTGTCCTTCGGCGTGCCTTGGTAGTGACCGCCACGGGCCGCAAGCACGTAGGCCTTCTTCCCGGTCAGCAAGCCTTGTGGCCCTTGGGCGGTGTAGCGAAAGGTCTGACCGGCTCGGGCGACGTGGTCGAAGTACGCCTTCAGCGAAGACGGAACGCCGAAGTTGTACATGGGCAATCCGAGCACGATGAGATCGGCGGCGCGCAGCTCGTCGATCAGCGCGTCGGAATAGGCGACCACTTCGCGCTGTTCCTCCGATCGTTCGGCCTCCAGCGTCGTGAAGGCGACAAAGCGCTGCGCGTCGAGGTGCGGCACGGGGTCGGCTGCCAGATCGCGGTGAATCAGCCGATCCGCCGGGCCGAGCAGGCGCTCGACGAGCGATGACGCCAGCTGCGATGACTGGCCTTGCCCGCCGAAGAGGCTCGAGTTGATCTGCAGGACGGTCTTCATGCTTGCTCCTGAGGTTGGTTGCACATGACCCGCAGTTAACTATTGATCTGATCGAAGGAAAAGCGGATATTTTCGGCTGATTCAATCGAATGACTCGATAGATGGCAGACTTCCCCAGGATCTCACTGGACCAGTGGCGCGCGTTGGTCGGCATCGTGGAGGCGGGCGGCTACGCGCAGGCTGCGCAGCGCCTGAGCAAAAGCCAATCCACGCTGACTTACGCGATCCAGCAGCTCGAACGCCTCATCGGCGCAAAGGCGTTCGAGATCCAGGGTCGCAAAGCGGCTTTGACGCCCGCCGGCCATGTGCTCTATCGGCGCGGCAAGGCGCTCGTCGACGAAGCACTGCAGCTCGAGCGCTCGGCCAGGAAGCTGGCAGCCGGTTGGGAGCCGGAGATCCGGCTTGCCGTGGAGATCATCTTCCCGACGTGGTTGCTGCTCGAGTGCTTTGCGCAGTTTGGCGAAGAGCACCCGGACATCCGCCTCGAGTTGTACGAGTCGGTGCTCGGCGGTACGTTGGAGGCCCTTCGCGAGGGTCGTGTGGATCTGGCGATCGGCCCCTTCCTGCCGGAGGGCTCGCTGGCGGATCCGCTGATGCAGATACGGGTCGTTTGTGCAGCCCATCCAGATCATCCGTTGCACAAACTCGGACGAGTACTCTCTCGCGACGATCTGCGCGCGCATCGGCACCTCGTGGTTCGCGACAGCGGCAGCGATCGCACCCGCACGACGGCCTGGCTCAACGAGCGCCGGTGGACCGTCAGCCACAAGGCCACCACGATTCGCGCGGCTGCAATGGGACTTGGATACGCGTGGTTCCCGGAGGAGACCATCCGGGAGGAGCTCCATGCCGGTCAGCTCAAGCCGCTGCCTTTGGCCGAAGGCAGTGAGCGCAGGGGCTTCCTCTATCTGATGTATGCCGATCGAGATTCGGCTGGCCCTGGTGTGCGGCGCCTCGCTGAAATCTTGCGCGAAGGCGCTCGGGCGCTCGACGCGTAGAGACCAACCTCGTTGCGGGCGCCGGCCATCATGACCTCCGCGCCGGTCCGACGTGACCATCGTGTCGGCGTCGTTGGACCAGAGCGCTGGATGTATCGAGTTCGATAACAGACGTGGCGAGCGTTCGGTCGCGAAACGCCTGCAATCGGCCAGTAGCGGTCGGTCGAGCCGGCGAAGCGAATTGGGCTCGGCGTGCTGCCGTCGCGCTATTCCGTCGCATCCGCATTCGCAGCCCGAAGCGGATCCGACACCTCCATCGAATCCAGGTCGTTCTCCAGCGTGTGGAAAGCGTCGTCGCCGATATCGCCACGGTCGCGCAGCGCAAGAAGCACCGTGCGCGCAGCTTGCAGGGCGGTGCGGTAGGCGGTGTCGTACTCGGCACCGAAGGACGAATACGGGCCCTGCTGGCGGTTCAGTTGGCCAAGTCGGATCTTGAGCTCTTTGCGCACGAGCTCCACCGCCGGCGAGCCGCCGGGAGGCAGTTGCGCATAGACCGCCTCCAGAACGCGCTGGCGCGCCCCATGCTCCTCTCGCGCCACAGGGTCACCGTCATGCAGATCCAAAGCGCGTAGCAGCGCCTTCAACGTGAGGCCCTGGATCAGCAGAGTCCCGAGTACCACCAGGAATGCTGTCAACACGATCAAGTCGCGCGCGGGGAAGCCATCAGGCAGAGCCAGCGCTGCAGCCAGCGTGACGATGCCGCGCATGCCCGCCCACGAGATCACCATCCCGCTGCCCACCGTTGGCTGCAGCATGGGCCGCGGTGGATGGAAGCCAAAGCGGCGGTCACGCCAGCGCAGCGCGGCGTTGAACGACATGTGCCAGACGATCCGCACCAGGATGACCGTTGCCAGCACGCCGGCCGCAACCAGCAGATACTGCTGCCGCGCCGGCGGCGCCAGCTCCACCATGATCGGGCGGATCTGCAGTCCGATGAAGATGAACGCGAAGATGTTCAACGCGAACACCACCGTGGCCCACACCGCGTTGGTCGGAATGCGAATCCGCGCCGGCGTGCGCGCCGGAGCCGTGCGCGCCAGGGTCATGGCAAAGCAGACGGTGGTCAGCACGCCAGACAGGCCGATGTGTTCCGCCACCAGCCACACGCTGATCGTGCCCACAAACGTCAGGATGATCGCCGTGGGGATGTGCTGCACGCGTTCGAGCACGCGCTGCACCAGCCAACCCAGAGCGGGGCCTGCAATCAAGCTACCCAGCACCGCCAGCAGGAACGTCGGTGCCACCGCCTGCACTGAGAAGCCGCCAGCCGCCACCGCACCCACCGCGAGGCGATAGATGAGGAGCGCGCTGGCGTCGTTCAACAGGCTCTCGCCTTCGAGGATGCCGAGGATGCGCTGAGGCGGATGCAGTGGGCGGAGCACCGCGGTGGCCGCCACCGCATCGGGCGGGGCGACGATCGCGCCCAACGCGATCGCCGCGGCCCAGGGTAGATCTGGCACGAGCGCATGGGCAACGACGGCTACCGCTGCGGTCGTGAGGCCGACCGCAAAGATCACCAGGCTGACGAGTGGCGCCCAGTTGTCACGAAGGTCCCGTAGGGAAGCGTCATAGCCTGCGTCGACCAGGATGGGCGCCACGAAAAGGGCCAGCACCAGTTCGGGCGGCAAGGTGAGACGTGGCGCACCGGGAACAAGGGCAAGCAGAGCTCCGCCGATCGCCAGGAAGACGGGATACGGCGCGCCGACGCGGCGCGCTGCGGCGGCCAGCGCGACGGCGGCTACGAAGAGGACCAGGATCTGTTCGAGCTCTGCCACCGGACGCAGTATGGCGCCCCGTCACGGCACTGGACGGCGCTTGGATGCTGCCAGGAGGCTTTCGGCCAGATGCCGACCTTGTCAGGCGCTCCCAGGGGCGAGCATTCGCGCGTTCTGTCGTAGTCCTCTAGTCGTCGGTGCTCACGCGGCTGGTTGGTCGATACCCACTGCGCCATGCCCGAAACATTTGCGTGCAGACAATGAGCACCCATGGGCCAGTCTCAAAAGGAGATCTCATGTCGGACATCACTTCCATTCGCGACCCCAAGGCCGACACGCTGATCACACCCCAGAACTCAGTGCTGGCTCTGATCGACTACCAGCCGGAACAGTACAACGGTGTCAGCTCGGTTGGTCGCCAAGAACTGCTGCATCACGTGACGATGCTTGGGCGTGTCGCCACAACTTTCGAATTGCCGGTCGTGCTGAGTACCGTGTATGTCAAGCATGGTATGAGCGGCACCAATGCGGAATTGCGTGAGGTGCTGCCTGGCGTTCCTGAAATCGACCGCACCTCCATGAACTCATGGGAGGATCCGGACTTCGTGGCGGCAGTGAAAGCGACCGGGCGCAAGAAGTTGATCTTGGCAGGACTCTGGACGGAAGTCTGCGTTGCCTTTCCTGCGCTTGATGCACTGGAAGCCGGTTACATGGTGTACGTGGTGGTCGATGCGATCGGTGGTGTCAGCAAGGTGGCACACGATTCCGCGATTCAGCGCATGGTGCAAAAGGGAGTCGCGCCGATCACGGTGCTGAGCCTTGCTTGCGAACTTCAGCGGGATTGGGGACGTCCCGGTGCAGATCGCCTGCGCTCAATCATGCGCGAGTATTTCGCTGGGCTGCGCACGCTGCGCTCCGCGCACAGCAACTGATATCTCCGCAGCCGAGACGACTCTACCAGGCTGGGCGACGCGTTCTGTCACCGACGGCCGAGCCGGTGGATCCTGCGCTTGTGCGGTCAGCGCGTCGATCTTCGGGTCGTCAGTCGTTGTGCCAGTCCGCAGGCGTCGCCCCCTTGTCGTTGTGGCCGGCCAGCGAGGTAAGCCGCGAGCAGTTTTCTGCGGCAATGCGTTCTGCACGGGTCGACTCCGCCCGCGCAGGACCACCGCCATCAGCGCTGGCGTCGGTTCGGTCGGTCGTACAGCGCGCGCAGTTCGTCCTTCGCCGACTCCAGCCGCCGGCGCTGTGCGGCAGATAGCTGCTTGCCGGCGCGGTTGATGTAGAAGTTCAACATCGACATCGCCGAGCGGAATGGACTGCTCTTGCGCCGCTCGCTGCGCTGAGCCGAGCGCTTCAGCGAGCGCGCGATGCGCCGCGGATCGACCTGCTTGAAGACGTCGCACTCCAGGTCGAGCGCATCGCTTCGGCGGCTTACCGCTTGTGACCAGCGGTGCGCGGGTTTGGTCATGGTTGTCGGGGAGATCGGTCGTCGCCGTGGACGCGACAAGCCTCGTACGCACGCGT
Source organism: Burkholderiaceae bacterium (assembly GCA_035764445.1). Lineage (GTDB taxonomy): Bacteria > Pseudomonadota > Gammaproteobacteria > Burkholderiales > Burkholderiaceae_C > JAEUPI01. The sequence goes on along the minus strand of DASTZF010000276.1, from coordinate 9,677 downwards.
CGACTCATGCCAACGCCCACGGTGGCTCAAGGCATCCGCATTGCCCCGCTCCAGTCGCCGCGCGTTGCTGCGCGCGCATTCCTGGTTCCGTAGCAGTCGATGTCCGATCCTACGAGCGCGGGCGCATCGCGCCGTCAGTTCCTGCAATCGGCCGGTGCTCTCGCTGGCTCGCCCCTGGTCCTTGTGAGCGCCGCGGCCTCCGCCCAGCCTGCCGCCGCGTCCGGGCCAGCACCCGAACACGTGGCGCTGGTCGTCAACGGGCAACGCCACGAGTTGCTGATCGAGCCGCGGGTCACGCTGCTCGACGCGCTGCGCGAGCACCTCGATCTCACCGGCACCAAAAAGGGTTGTGATCGCGGCCAGTGCGGCGCGTGCACGGTGCTCGTCAACGGCCGGCGCATCAACGCTTGCCTGAGCCTCGCGATGGCTCACGACGGCGACGCCATCGTCACCATCGAAGGCATCGGCCAGCCCGACCATCTGCATCCGCTGCAGAAGGCGTTCATCGAGCACGACGCCTTCCAGTGCGGCTACTGCACGCCCGGGCAGATCTGCTCGGCGGTGGCGCTGCTCGACGAGGCGCGCCGCGGCGACGCCAGCGCTGTCACGGCCGACCTCGCGCACCGCGGCGCGGCGCGGCTGAGCGATCACGAAGTGCGCGAGCGCATGAGCGGCAACCTGTGCCGCTGCGGCGCCTATCCGAGCATCGTCAATGCGGTGCAGACGGTGGCCGGCACGCCGGCTGGGGAGCGGCGCTCGTGACACCGTTCGCCTATCGCCGGGCGGCCAGCATCGACGAGGCGCTGCGGCTGGGGCAGGAAGACGGCACTGTCTTCATCGGCGGTGGCACCAATCTGATCGACCTGATGAAGGGCGGTGTGGTCGCGCCGCAGCAACTGATCGATGTGTCGCGGCTGCCGATGGCGCAGATCGGCGAGTTGCCCGATGGCGGTGTGCGGATCGGCGCGGCGGCTCGCAACAGCGACGCCGCCAACGATGCGCTGATCCGATCGCGCTACCCGCTGCTCGCGCAGGCGCTGCTGGCCGGTGCATCGCCGCAGCTGCGCAACATGGCCACCGTCGGCGGCAACCTCTTGCAGCGCACGCGCTGCCCGTACTTCTACGACACCGCGTTCGAGCACTGCAACAAGCGCCGCCCGGGGTCGGGCTGCGACGCACTCGAAGGTCTGCACCGCAACCATGCGGTGCTCGGTGCGAGTGACGCGTGCATCGCCACGCATCCGTCGGACATGTGCGTCGCGCTCGCCGCGCTGCGCGCACAGGTGCGCGTGCGCGGCCCGCGTGGCGAGCGCATCGTCGCGATCGACGACTTCCATCGTCTGCCGGGCGAGACACCGCAGCGCGACACCGTGCTCGAAGCCGGCGAGTTGGTCACCGCGGTCGACCTGCCGCGATCGCCGTTCGCTGCCCATGCGCACTACCTGAAGGTGCGCGACCGCGCGAGCTACGCCTTCGCACTCGTCTCGGTGGCCGCAGCGCTCGACCTCGCCGACGGCGCAGTGCGCGACGCCGCGCTGGCGCTCGGTGGCGTTGCCCACAAGCCGTGGCGCGTGCCGCAGGCCGAGCGCGCGCTGGTCGGGCGGCCGTTGACGGCGGAATCGATGCAGGCGGCGGCCGACGTGCTGCTGCAGGGCGCACGGCCACGCGTGCACAACAAATTCAAGGTCGCGCTCGCCCGCCGCAGCATCGTGCGCGCGCTCAGCGTCGCCGGGGGGTTGGCATGAGCCCCGCTCGGCCGTCCGAAGGGGCTCATTCCCGCTCGGCGGGACGGCGCGCAGCGCCAAGGGTGCACCAGTGAGCATCGGCGAGCCGTTGAGCCGGGTCGACGGGCCGGCGAAGGTGTGCGGCGAAGCCCGCTACACCGGCGACCTGACGCTGCCGCGCATGGCGCATGCAGTGCTCGTGCAAAGCACCGTGCCGAGCGGCCGCATCGCGCGCATCGATGCGACCGCCGCCGAGCGCGCGCCCGGCGTCGTGGCGGTGCTGACGCACACCAATGCGATGCGCCTGCCGCAAGGCGGCCGCGCCGCGGTCGAGCCGCCGCAGGGGCGCGTGCTGTCGCTGCTGCAGGACGACCGCGTGCACTACAACGGCCAGCCCGTCGCGCTGGTGGTGGCCGAGTCGATCGAGCAGGCCAACGCGGCTGCCATGCTGCTGCGCATCGGCTACGAGCTGCGGCCCGCCGCGCTCGACTTCGCGAACGGCAAAGCGCGCGCGCATTCGCCTGCCAAGGTGCTCGACGCCGAGGCCGATTCGCTGCGTGGCAACGTGAAGAGTGCGCTCGCCGACTCGGCACTGCGCCAGGAATTGATCTACTCGACGCCGATGCAGCACCACAACCCGATGGAGCCACATGCAACGCTGGCTGCGTGGAGCGGCGAGCAGCTCACGGTGGAGGATTCGACGCAATACGTGGCCGGTGTGCGTCGCGTGCTGGCCAAGACCTTCGGCATCGCGCCCGAGCGCGTGCGCGTACGGTGCGCGTTCGTCGGCGGGGCGTTCGGCGGCAAAGGCTCGGCCTGGTCGCACGTGGTGCTGGCCGCGATGGCTGCGCGCCAGACCGGGCGAGCGGTGCGACTGGTGATGCAGCGCCCGCAGTTGTTCGGCCCGGTGGGTGGCCGCCCGCGCACCGAGCAAACTGTGACGCTCGGCGCCGACCCCGAGGGGCGGCTGGCGGCGATCGAGCACCGCTCGATCTCGAACACCTCGGTGATCGAGGACTGGACCGAGACCTGTGCGCTCGTCACGCGCGGCCTGTACGCCTGCCCGAACGTCGCCACCTCGCATCGGCTGGTGAAGCTGAACGTCGGCACCCCGACGTTCCAGCGCGCGCCCGGCGAGGCCACCGGCAGCTTCGCCCTCGAGTGCGCGCTCGACGAGCTGGCGCACGGCGCCGACATCGACCCGATCGAGCTGCGCCTGCGCAACCACGCCGAGCGCGACGGTGACAAGAACCTGCCGTTCTCGAGCAACGCGCTGCGCGAGTGCTATCGCCTCGGTGGCGAGCGCTTCGGCTGGTCGCGTCGCAACCCGGTGCCACGCTCGATGGCGCAGGGCCGCTGGCTGGTCGGCATGGGCATGGCCACCGCGACGCGGCCGGCGAAGCGGCTGCCGTGTGCCGCACGCGTGCGCGTATGGCCCGACGGCACCGCGCTCGTGCAGTCGAGCACCGCCGACCTCGGCACCGGCACTTACACCGTGATGTGCCAGATCGCTGCCGACGCGCTCGGCCTCTCACCGTCGCAAGTGCACTTCGAGCTCGGCGACACCGAGCTGCCCGAAGCGCCGATCGCCGCCGGTTCGATGACGGTCGAAAGCGTCGGCTCGGCGGTGCATGCGGCGTGCGCCGATGCGCGGCGGCATCTGGTGGCGCTGGCCTGCAATGATCCGGCATCGCCGTGCAGCGGCGCGCGCCCGGCCGAGGTCGTCATCGGCGACGGTTGGGTGCACCTGGTGGCCGACGCGCGCAAGCGCGAACGCGTGGCGGCGCTGATCGCACGTCGCGGCGAAGCCGTCGAGGCCGAGGGGCGCAGCGCGCCCGGCCCCGAAGACAAGCAGTGGTCGATGCATTCGTACGGCGCGGTGTTCGCCGAGGTGCGCGTCGATCGCGAGCTGGGCATCGTGCGGGTGCCGCGCGTCGTCGGCGCCTACGGCGTCGGCCGCGTCATCAACGCCAAAACCGCGCACAGCCAGTTGATGGGCGGCATCGTGTGGGGTCTCAGCATGGCGCTGTTCGAGGCGTCACTGCCCGACCCGCGCTACGGCCGCTTCGTCAACGCCAACCTGGCCGAGTACCACGTGCCGGTCAACGCCGACATCGGCGCCATCGAGATCATCGTGGTGCCCGAGCGCGACGAGCGCGTCAATCCGCTGGGCGCCAAGGGCCTCGGCGAAGTGGCGATGACCGGCGTGGCAGCAGCGATCGCCAACGCCGTCTATCACGCCACCGGCACTCGCGTGCGCGACCTGCCGATCACGATCGACAAACTGCTCGCCTGAGCGAGCGCTCGCGGCCGACGGCAAACGCCTTCGGCTGGGCTTGATCTCGCGCAACGCGGCGCCCGGCCGTGCGGGCGCATCATGGCGCTCCCGCATGTAAAGCGTGTTGCTGCGGCCTCGTGACTGAGCGGTCGCCGACGCGCCTACACTGCGCATCCTGGGCCGGCGGGCGCATGGCACCAAAGGCCCATTTCTGAATGGGCGGGCGTTCAGGATACTTGTCCATTGGTTGGCAGCGCGGCCGCCCGTGTTGCGAACGGCCGCGCACAGGAGGCGTTGTGGTTTCTGTTGTCAAGCATCGTTGGGATCGCGGGGTGGCCGCCCGCCCCGCTATGACGGGCCGCGCGGGCGCGTTGGCGGTTGCCGGCGCCTTGGCGCTGGGGTTGCCGGGCGCGGCGCACGCGTCGCTGCTGTCGGGCGAGGCGCTCGACACCGCGGCCGACGTGATCGCATGGATCGCGCTGATCATCGTGCCGGTGGTGGCCATCGCGGTGTTCTGGCTGGTGCACATCCTGCCGGAGAAGATCGCCGAGAACAAAAAACACCCGCAGGCCAAGGCGATCCAGGTGCTGTGCCTGCTGTCGCTCTTCTTCGGCGGCATGTTGTGGCCGATCGCCTGGCTGTGGGCCTACACCAAGCCGGTGCTGCACAAGATGGCCTACGGTACCGATGTCGACGAGTCGCATGGGCACGGTACGCGCGAGGAACCCGAGGGCACCGTGCCGGTGTTGACCACCGAGGCCGAAGTCCCGGTGCGCAGCGTCGCTCCGGCCAAGACGGTGAAGCTCGGAGGCTGAAGCATGGACATCCTGCTGCTGCTGATCTATGCGTTCTTCGTCTGGCTGATCTTCATCAAATACAAATGGCTGCCGTGGAACATCACGTCGCAGGTCATCGTCGTCACGATTCCGATCATCGCCCTGACGATGCTGATCCTGTTCCTCAACATCGGCGCACCGTCGAGCCACGACGTGCGGGTGATCAACTACTCGGTGCAGATCGTGCCGCGCGTCACCGGCCGCGTGACCGAGGTGCCGGTGGAGCCCAACCGACCGGTCAAGAAGGGCGACGTGCTGTTCAAGGTCGACCCGGTGCCGTTCCAACTCAAGGTCAAGTCTGCGCAGGCCAACGTGGAGCAGCTTCGCGCCAAGCTGATCGGCTCACGCGCCAACCAGCGCACCTATGAGGAGCAGCTGAAGGAGATCACCAGCAAGAAGGGCGCGGCGAATGCCAAGCTGCAGCTTGCGCAGCTGCGCGTCAAACAGTACGGCGAGCTGTCGGCCACCGGCGCCGGACCGCGCTTCGAACTCGAGCAGGCGCAATCCGAGGTGGCGAGCCTGAAGGACGAGCTCGCCGCGTTGAACGCCAGCGAGACCCAGGCGCGCGTCAAGACGCAAGCCCGCACCAAGGACGGCGACCAGGACGAGGTCGCGCGAACGAAAGCCGAGATCGCCGCGGCCGAAGCGCAGCTCGCCGACGCGCAGTGGGAGCTCGATCAGACGACGGTGTACGCACCCAACGACGGCGTGGTGGTCAACCTGCAGTTGCGCCCGGGGCAGGTGGCCGCCGCGCTGCCGATGGCGCCCGTGATGACCTTCGTCGAGAACGGACAGTGGGTGATCGCGCTGTTCGCGCAGAACGAAGTGCGCAAGATCGAGCCGGGCCAGGAAGCCGAGATCGCTTTGCAGATGTACCCGGGGCGCATCATCAAGTGCAAGGTCGACTCGGTGGTCTGGGCCACCGCGGGCGGCCAGGTGCCGGTGAGTGGCAACCTGCCGAACATCGGGCCGATGCCGCCCGGGCAGCTCGCGGTGCGCCTGTATCCCGACGAGAAGGATCTGTTCATCGCCGCCGGCGCACGCGGCTTCGGCGCGATCTACACCGATTACGCGGAGATGATCCACATCCTGCGCAAGGTGTTCATGCGGGTGTCGGCCAAGCTCGACTGGCTGATCCTGAAGCTGCACTGATGGGCACGACATCTTTCGCGAGGCGGCGCGCGGCCGCCGTTCAAACGCGCAGTGCAATGGCTGCCGCCGTCGTCGCGCTGTTGGCGGGCGGCTGTGCTTTGCAGCCGCCGCCCAAGCCCGAGGAGACGCGCTCGCAGGCGATGGGCGCGACCGACGTCACCACGCCGTGGCGCGCCGGTGACCAGGTGTCCGGCACCGTGCAGGACAACTGGCTCGCCACCTTCAACGACGCGCAGCTCAACACGCTGGTGGCCGAAGCGGTGCAGCGCAACCCCGACCTGCGCGTCGCGGCCACCAAGGTCGAGCAGGCCACCGAGCAGCTGCGCATCGCTGAGGCCGCTCGGCGGCCGCAGATCAGCATCGTCGGCACCGGCGGCATCAAGGTGACCGACGCGAGCTCGGCGCTCACCGGCATCATCGGCCTCGTGTCGTGGGAGCTCGACCTGTGGGGCCAGCTGCGCTACCAGCGCGAGGTCGCCGCGGCGACGCTCACCTCGGTGCAGGCCGACACCGAGTTCGCTCGCCAGTCGATCGCCGCTACCACCGCCAAGGCCTGGTTCATCGCCGCGCAGACGCTCGGCGAACAGCAGCTCGCCGCCGACATGGTGACGTCGTCGGAACATCTGGTGAAGCTGGCCGGCGACCGCTACCGCATCGGCGCCGGCAGCGACCAGGACGTGGCTCTGTCCAACGCCAACCTCGGCGTCGCGCGCGACTCGCTCGTGCAGGCGCGCTATGCGCACCAGGCCGCGGTGCGCGCGCTCGAGCTGCTGCTCGGCCGCTACCCGGCCACCGAGCTGCGCGCGCGACCCGATCTACCGCCGCTGCCAGGGCCGGTACCCGCCGGCTTGCCGCTGCAGATGCTCGAGCGCCGGCCCGACATGATCGCCGCCGAGCGCCGCGTCGCTGCGGCGTTCAACCGTGTCGGCTCGGCCAAGGCCGCCGAGCTGCCGGCGATCCGCCTCACCGGCAACGTCGGCTACATCAGCAGCGACATCGTCGAGTTGAAGCAGGACTACAACAATCCATCGGTCGGTCTCGGTGCCAAGCTGGTGGCGCCGATCTACACCGGCGGTGGGCTCGACGCGCAGGTGGAATTGATGAACGCCCAGCAGCGCGAGGCGGTGGCGCAATACGCCAAGCTCGCGTTGCGCGCGATTGGCGACGTCGAAGAGTCATTGGCGATGGCGCGCACGCTAGCGGAGCGCGAAGTCCTCCTCAAGGCGATCACCACCGATCAGGCACGCGCATTCGACCTCGCGCAGACCGCGTACCGCGTCGGCAAGCAGGACCTGCGCAGCGTCGAGCAGCAGGCGCTCAGCCTGTACGCGACCCGCGTCAACCTGTTGCGCGTGCAGGGCGAGCAGCTGAGCCAGCGCGTCGCGCTGCACCTGTCGCTGGGCGGCAGCTTCGGCGAGCGTGTGGCGCTATCGGATGCCAAACCCTAGCGTCGTGCCGCCGCGCGCGACCTACACTGCGCGCCGATGCACACGCTGACGCGCGCCATCGCCTGCGGCATGCTGATTGCCGTGGCCGGGTGCGCGAGCCTGCCGCAGAAGGTCGAGCGCCAGCCGAGCCGCGCGCTCACCGACACCGCCAACACGAAGCTGGCACGCTCGCTTGCCGGCAGCGCCGCCGCGCACCCCGGCAAGAGCGGCGTCTACACACTGGCCAGCGGCCGCGAAGCGTTCGCCGCGCGGGTGGCCCTGGCGCTGGTGGCCGAGCGCAGCATCGATGTGCAGTACTACATCTGGCACGACGACATCACCGGCGGCATGATGATGCGCGCGATGCTCGATGCTGCCGACCGCGGCGTGCGCGTGCGGCTGCTGATCGACGACAACAACACCAAGGGCGAGGATGCCGCGATCGCCCTGCTCGACGCGCACCCGAACATCGAGGTGCGGCTGTTCAATCCGTTCGCCAACCGCGCCAACCGGCTGGCCGACTACGCCACCGAGTTCACGCGCCTGAACCGGCGCATGCACAACAAGTCGTTCACGGTCGACAACCAGGCCACGATCGTCGGCGGCCGCAACGTCGGCGACGAATATTTCGGTGCCGCCGACGAGATGGAGTTCGCCGACCTCGACGTGATGGCCTCCGGCGCGGTGGTGCGCGACGTGTCGACGCAGTTCGACGCCTACTGGAACAGCCCGTCGGCGTACCCGGCGGCGAGCATCGTCGGGGCCTCGATCTCCGGCGAGGCCGACGAGGTGCGGTCGCGCTGGCAGCAGGTGGCGCAGGACGGGCGCGCAGCCAAGTACGTCGAGGCGGTGCGCGACACGCCGCTCGTGCGCGAGCTGCTGGCCAACCAGCTGCCGCTGGAGTGGGTCAGTGCACGACTGGTCTACGACGACCCGGCCAAGGTGCTGAATCCACCCGAAAAGAGCGAGACCCACATGCTGCCGCGGCTGGTGGCCGCGCTCGGCGAGCCGAAGGCCGAGCTCGATCTGGTGTCGCCGTATTTCGTGCCCGCCGACGACGGCACGCAGGCGCTGCGCGCGCTGGCCGACCGCGGCGTGAAGGTCCGCGTGTTGACCAACTCGTTGTCGGCCACCGACGTCGGCCCGGTGTATGCCGGCTACTCCAAGTACCGCGAGCCGCTGCTGCGCGGCGGCAACCTGCGGCTGTTCGAGCTCAAGCGCACGGCGCCCGAAGAGAGCGAAGCGGCCGACAAGAAGCGCCGCGGCATCGGCAGCAGCGCCGACGCCGGGTTGCACGCCAAGACCTTCGCGGCCGACCGGCAGCGGATCTTCATTGGCTCGTTCAACCTCGACCCGCGCTCGGTGCGCTTGAACACCGAGCTCGGCGTCGTGCTCGACAGCCCGAAGCTGGCATCGCAGCTGTCGGTACTGTTCGATCAAGCGATCCCGCGCACGCAGTACGAAGTACGCCTGAGCAAGGACGACACCGGACTCGAATGGGCCGAGCAGACGCCGGGTGGCGAGGTCATCCACGGGACGTCGCCCGAGACCGGGCTGCTGCGCCGAGCGTGGATCCGCTTTCTGTCGGTGCTGCCGATCGACTGGCTGCTGTGAGGCGCGTGACTTGGTCGCGCGTCAGGTCATGCGCATGGCGACCGCGAAGAACGCGAACACGCCGATGAAGATCGTCACGACCGCCAGTCCGTAGACCGGGGTCAGCCGCCGCCTCGCCGCCGCGATCACCTTGTAGCTGTCGCTCCACAGCTCGGCGACCACAAGGTGGTACTGCCAGGTCGAGATCAGCAGGCCGACCGTGCCGGCGGCGATCAGCATCATGCCGAGCATGCGCGGCGCGCCGGCGTAGGTGGCCGCTTTCACGTTCTCGTAGCCCTGGAAGCGCTCGAAGAACTGCACGATCGTGAAGCCGAAGCCGATCATCGAGACGCCGGTGCGCACCCACGACATCAACGTGCGGTCGGCGCTCATGCGGGTGCGCAGCCACGAGAAGTGGCTGTCCGAGGTCGGCCTGACCTCGAGGGCGGGAGTGGACATGGGCCTCTCCTTAGCGAGGGGCGCGCTCAGTGCTCGGCGTGCGCATCCGCGGCGCGCAGCTCGGTGAGTTGCTCGCGCACGTCGGACATGTCGCGTTCGAGGAAGTAGTTGAGGAAGGTGCGGATCAGCGCGATCGCCGCGAGTCGTCCGATCGACTCCCAGTCCGACGTGATCGCGGTCTCGACGATGTCGGCGGCGAGCTGGAACG
>DASTZF010000275.1:0-3120 GCA_035764445.1 Burkholderiaceae bacterium | reverse complement strand
GGGCGTGCCGTTTCTCGAGCAGCGCGAGAAGAACCACTTCATTCGCGTCGATCCGCCCGAATGGCAGCAAGCGATTCAGATCCTGGATCAATCGCAGCCGTACATGACACCCGAAGGAGCCCCGGCATGAGCAGCACCGTCGCGGAGAAGAAGCCGCGCCTGACCACCTCGGCGATGATCGCGTCGATCGCCTCCGAAGGGCAGCGCGTCAAGGCAGCACCGTTCGGCAACGCGCTCGTCGAATACGCGACCACGCGACCCGAGGTCGTCGGCCTCACTGCCGACCTTGCGAAGTACACCGACCTCCACCTGTTCGCGCAGGCCTACCCCGAGCGGTTCTTCCAGATGGGCATGGCCGAGCAACTGCTGATGGCCGCCGCCGGTGGCATGGCGAAGGAAGGCTTGGTGCCGTTCGCCACCACGTACGCCGTGTTCGGCACGCGGCGCGCCTACGACTTCATCCACCAGGTGATCGCCGAGGAGAACCTCAACGTCAAGATCTGCTGCGCGTTGCCGGGGCTGACCACCGGCTACGGGCCGAGCCATCAGGCCACCGAAGACATCGCGATGATGCGCGGCATCTCGGGGCTGACGATCGTCGACCCTTGCGACGCGCTCGACATCGAGCAGGCGGTTCCGCAGATCGCCGCGCACAAGGGCCCGGTGTACATGCGGCTGCTGCGCGGCCAGGTGCCGCTGGTGCTCGACGAGATCGACAACTACCGCTTCGAGCTCGGCAAGGCCAAGCTGCTGCGCGACGGCGCCGACGTGCTGGTGATCTCGAGCGGCCTGCTGACGATGCGGGCGCTCGAGGTGGCGCAGGACCTCGCAGCCGACAAGCTGGGCGTCGCGGTGCTGCACTGCCCGACCATCAAGCCGCTGGACGAGACCGCGATCGTCGAAGCGGTGCGCTACAAGCACCGCCTGGTGGTTGTGGCCGAGAACCATTCGGTGATCGGCGGCCTCGGTGAAGCGGTGGCCAGCACGCTGCTGCGCCATCGCGTGCAGCCCGCGGGCTTTCAGCTGGCCGGGTTGCCCGACGCGTTCCTCGACGCCGGTGCGCTGCCGACGCTGCACGACCGCTACGGCATCAGCCGCGGTGCGCTCGGCGCGCGCATCAAGGGCTGGCTCGGCTAGTCGCCCGTGGGCGCCTAGCCTCCGGCTGAACGTACGACTCCCCCGAGCCCCCTCCAAGCGGGGGCTCCAGCATGAATGACGAAGCTGTTTGCCTCCATGTCTGACCACGAACTTGCACCGCTAGCCAACGCCATTCGTTTCTTGGCGATTGACGCCATCGTGCGCGCCGGCGAAGGCCACCAGGGCGTGCCGCTGGGCATGGCCGAGATCGCGACCGCGCTGTACACGCGACACCTGAAGTTCGACGCGGGCGACCCCACGTGGCCCGATCGCGATCGCGTGGTGCTGTCCAACGGCCACGGCTCGATGTTGCTGTATGCGCTGCTGCACTTGAGCGGCTACGAGCGCATAGGCATCGAGCAAGTGAGCACCTTCCGCGACTTCGGCTCGCGTTGCGAAGGCCATCCGGAGTTCGACACCGCCTCCGGCATCGAGGTGACCACCGGCCCGCTCGGCCAGGGCATCGCCAACGCCTTCGGCATGGCGGTGGCCGAGGCGTACCTCAACGCGCGCTTCGGCGCGGGTGTGGTCGACCACCGCACCTACGCTTTCGTAGGCGATGGTTGCCTGCAAGAAGGCATCGGCCAGGAGATGATCTCGCTGGCGGGGCACCTGCGGTTGGGCAAGCTGACGCTGCTGTGGGACGACAACCGCATCACCGACGACGGCGCCACCGACCTGTCGATCAGCGAGGACGTCGCCGCGCGCTTCCGCGTCGCCGACTGGCACGTGGTCGAAGTCGATGGGCATGATCTCGAAGCGGTATCGGCGGCGATCGCCGCGGCGAAGGCCGACCCGCGGCCGTCGCTGATCGCGTGCCGCACGGTGATCGCGAAGGGCATCGCGCGTCTGCAAGGCCAGCGCGGTGGCCACAGCGCGAAGCTGTTCCCCGAAGACGCCGCCAAGGCGCGTGAGCAGCTCGGTTGGTCGGCTCCTCCCTTTGAAGTGCCCGCAGACGTGCTGGGCGCGTGGCGCGACGCGGGGCGTCGTGGCCGAGGCGAGCGTGACGCGTGGCGCGCCCGCATAGGCGCACTGCCGCAAGCGGAGCGCGCCGAGTTCGAGCGCATTATCGCCGGCGAGTTGCCCGAAGGCTGGCGCGACGTGCTGCTGCAGTACAAGCGCGGCGCCCTCGAGCGTGAACCGGCGCCCAGCGGCGTCTTCATTTCCGCCGAGATCAACGACCAGCTGGTCGATCGCATGCCCGAGCGCATGGTCGGTTGCGCCGACCTCGAGGCGCCGACCAACCACAAGCGGCGGCTGGCTGCGTTCACCGCGGACGATCGCCGCGGCGCCTATGTGCACTGCGGCGTGCGCGAGCACGTGATGGGCGCGATGGCCAACGGCATGGCGGCGCACGGCGGCGTCGTGCCGCTGGCGGCGACCTACCTGGCGTTCTCCGACTACGAGCGCCCGGCGATGCGCATGGCCGCGTTGATGGGCCTGCCGGTGAAGTTCGTGTTCAGCCACGACTCGATCGGCATCGGCCGCAACGGCCCGACGCACCAGCCGGTGGAGATCCTGGCGTCGCTGCGCGCAATGCCCAACATGCTGGTGCTGCGTCCGGCCGATGCGGTCGAGGCCGCCGAATGCTGGGAGATCGCGTTCGAGCATCGCAACGGGCCGTCGACGCTGGTCTTCGCACGCCAGGCGCTGCCGCACGTGCGGCGCATGCACACCACGGCCAACCTGTCGCGCCGCGGTGCCTACGTGCTGGCCGAGGCCGACGGCGGCCCGCGTGAGGTCACCCTGCTGGCCACCGGCTCCGAGGTGGCGCTCGCGCTGGCCGCGCGCGAGGCGTTGCAGGCTTCAGGCACGCCAACCGCCGTGGTCTCGATGCCGAGTTGGGAGCTGTTCGCGGCGCAGGACGCCGGCTACCGGGCGAGTGTGCTCGGCCCCGGCACCGTGCGCGTGGGCTGCGAAGCGGCGCTGCGCTTCGGCTGGGACCGCTGGCTCGGCGAGCGCGGCGGGTTCGTCGGCATGACG
>DASTZF010000274.1:0-2155 GCA_035764445.1 Burkholderiaceae bacterium | reverse complement strand
TGGAAGTACCGCCCGCGCGGGAAAGTCAGCCCGATGAACGCAGCGATGAGCCCCGCCGCGGGCTTCTGCGTCGGCATCCGTTTGCGTTCGTGATCGGACTTCTACTCTTCATCGCAGCGGCGGCGGGCGGCTATCTCTACTGGGATTACGCCCGCCATTTCGAATCGACCGACGACGCCTTCGTCGCGGCGCGGCAGTTCCCCATTGCGCCAAAGGTGTCGGGCTACATCACGGCGGTGCCTGTCACCGATAACCAACACGTCGCCGCCGGCGACGTGATCGCGCGCATCGATGATCGTGATTACCGCATCGCGCTCGATCAGGCGCAGGCGCAGGTGGCCAGCGCGGATGCCAACATCCAAAATATCGACGCGCAGATCAACGTGCAGCAGGCGCAAATCACCGCCAACCAAGCCCAGGTGGACCAGGCGCAAGCAGCGCTGGTCTTCGCCCAGCAGCAGGCGAAGCGCTACCAAGATCTGGCGCAAACGGGCTCGGGCACGGTTCAGAACGCGCAGCAGTGGACGTCGCAGCAGCAGCAGCAGCAGGCGGCGCTCGCCAGCGCGCAAGCCAACCTCAAGGTCGCGCAGCGACAACTCGAGTCGGTGAAGGCACAGCGCGAAAGCGCCGTCGCGAGTCTCGCGCAAGCAAATGCCCAGCGAGACCAGGCGCAACTGAATCTTTCCTATACGACCGTGACGGCGGCGCAGGCGGGCCGTGCCGTCCAGCTGAGCGCGGCGGTCGGTCAATTCGCCCAGCCCGGCACAAACCTGACCATGTTCGTGCCGGACGAAATCTGGATCACGGCGAATTTCAAGGAGACGCAGCTCGACGCCATGCGGCCGGGACAGCCGGTGACGCTCGCGATCGACGCCTATCCGGAACGCGCCCTCCATGGCCACGTCGAGAGCGTCCAGCCCGGATCGGGCACCGCGTTCTCGCTGCTGCCGGCCCAGAATGCCACCGGCAACTACGTCAAGATCGTCCAGCGCGTACCCGTCAAAGTCGTCATGGACAATCCGCCGACCGACGTCGCGCTCGGGCCGGGGATGTCGGTCGTGCCGACGGTGCGGGTCAATCCGGCGCCATCGTTGTATGAGCGGCTGTTGTCGCGCTGCGAGCAGCTGAGGGCGTGGGTATGAGCACCGGCGCAGCCGGAGCGGGGGCCTCAGCCGCGGCGAGCCGCGCGAGCCCCAACCCGTGGCTGATCGCCATCTTGGTCGCGCTCGCCACCTTCATGGAGGTGCTCGACACGACAATCGCCAACGTGGCCCTGCCTTACATCGCCGGCGGCATGGGGGTGAGCGAGGACGAGGCGTCCTGGGTCGTCACCACGTATCTTGTCGCGAACGCGGTTGCCCTGACGGCCAGCGGCTTTCTCGCCCGCCTGCTCGGCCGCAAGAGCCTCTTCCTGATCTGTCTCGCGCTCTTCACCGCGAGTTCGGTGCTGTGCGGATTTGCCTGGAGCCTGCAGTCGCTCCTGTTCTTCCGCATCCTGCAGGGCCTCGGCGGTGGCGGCATGGTGCCGGTCTCGCAATCGATTCTCGCCGATGCGTTCCCGCCGGCGAAGCGCGGGCAGGGTTTTGCGCTGTTCGGTGTTGCCGTGGTGGTGGCGCCGGTCGTCGGGCCGACGCTCGGCGGCTATTTGGCGGATAACTATTCCTGGCACTGGTGCTTTCTCATCAACGGTCCGGTCGGCGTGCTCGCGATCGCACTGATTGCGCTGCTCCTGCGCGAGGCCGCAGCGGCGGTCGAGGAGCAGAGGCACCGGCTCTTGGAAGGAGGCGGGTTCGATGTCGTCGGCTTCGTGTTGGTTGCCACCTTTCTCGGCGCGCTCGAGATCGTGCTCGACCGCGGCCTGGTGGACGACTGGTTCTCTTCGACCTTCATCGTCACATTCGCGCTCATCAGCGCCGCCGCCTTCGTGCTCATGATCCCGTGGGAGGCGAGCCGCCGCAACCCGATGATCGATATCCGCATGGTGGGGACGCGCCAGTTCGGCGCATGCTTCGTGGTGATGCTGGCAATCGGCGCGATTCTGTACGCCACCACGCAATTCCTACCCCAGCTGGTGCAACAGAATTTCGGCTATACCGCAACATGGGCAGGCCTCGTCCTGTCGCCGGGCGGTGTCGTCACGATGGTGATGATGTTC
>DASTZF010000273.1:0-2286 GCA_035764445.1 Burkholderiaceae bacterium | reverse complement strand
GCGCTGGCCAGCGCCAGCGCCGGCCGCGACACGGCCGCGGCCATCAGCGAGCGCAGCGCACGCCACGGCGTGCCGCGCTGCACGGTCAGCTGCGCGGTCTCGCGCATGAAGCGCTGCACGAACGCCGCGTCGGCGAACGCGTCGTGGGCGCGGCCGTTGGCCACCAGCAGCACGGCGCTCTGGTTGCATTGCGCATGGCCGGCAGCCAGCACGTTGAACCGCATCGGAGTGCCCGCGCCCTGGCACAGCCGCTGCGCGACGCTCTCGTTGGCGATCGCCGCGTCGCGCGCGCCGAGCACGCCGCGGCCGGTGTCGGCCTGCAGCTGGAACGACGCCAGACGCACCACGTCGGCATGCGCGACGAAGAACGCGGCGAGCGCGCTCACCTCGTCGAGATTGCCCGCGTGCACGGTGGTGTTGAAGAACACGCTGATCGGCAGCCCGCGCGCCCGCTCGATGTACTCGCGGCGCAGCGCGTTGAGCTCGGCCTCGCTGGCATAGCCCGCGCGCTGCTGCGTGGTGTCGACGTGGAACGCCACGTCGCACAGCCCGGCCGCAGCGAGCTCCTGCAGCAGCGCGCGCGTGGCCCGGATCCCGTTGGTGAACAGCGATGCCCGCAGCCCGCGCTCGCTGAGCCGCCGCACGATGGTCACGAGTTCGTCACGGCGGCGCAGCGTGGGCTCGCCGCCGGAGACCTGCACGTCGGTGCCCGGCCCGTAGTGCGCCACGATGATCTCGATGCGGCGCAAGATCTCCTCGAGCGGGAAGTCGCGCACCGCCTCGGCGGAGTCGCTCAGGTAGCAGGCCGTGCAATCGAGGTTGCAGCGCTGCGTGATCTCGAGCGACACGCACGCCACCGGCCAGCGGCGGCCTGCCATCTGGTGGCCATGCCACTGCCCGCTGCGCTGCATGCGCGAGCGCATCTCGGCCAGCGGGTCGGCCGCTGGCGTGTGGGTGGGCTGCCAACAGGCGGGATCAGCGCCGGTGGCCGACTGCGTTGTGGCCATCGCCGGTATCGGTCGGACGCCGCGGCGCGATCTTACGCCGCCGCCCGCGGGCGGCCGATCCTCGCGCGCGCTCGAGCCAGCACCTCGCGTGGGGGCGCGCAACCTGACAGAATCGTCGCCCTTCCCCTCGAGTCAATCCCGCCGGAGCCACCATGCCAACCGCCTCTTCGCTTGCCGCCACACAACAAAGCTTTCGCATCGGTTCGAGCGCACAGGGTCGGTTGTGTTCGTTACCCGAGTTGGCCAAGCGCTACCCCAACGTCAAGCGGTTGCCGGTGTCGCTGCGCATCGTGCTGGAGTCGGTGCTGCGCAGCTGCGATGGCAAGAAGGTGACCGAGGAGCATGTGCGCCAGCTCGCCAACTGGCAGCCCAATAGCGAGCGCGTCGACGAGATCCCGTTCGTGGTCGCGCGTGTGGTGCTGCAGGACTTCACCGGGGTGCCGCTGCTGGCCGATCTGGCCGCAATGCGCAATGCCGCGGCCGAAGCCGGCCGCGACCCCAAGGTGATCGAGCCGCTGGTGCCGGTGGATCTGGTGGTCGATCACTCGGTGATGGTCGACCACTACGGCAACAAGAACGCGCTCGACCTCAACATGAAGCTGGAATTCCAGCGCAACCGCGAGCGCTACGAGTTCATGAAGTGGGGCATGCAGGCGTTCGACACCTTCGGCGTCGTGCCGCCGGGCTTCGGCATCGTCCACCAGGTCAACCTCGAATACCTGGCGCGCGGGGTGCACAAGACGAACGACGGCGTGTACTACCCCGACTCGCTGGTCGGCACCGACAGCCACACGACGATGATCAACGGCATCGGCGTGGTCGGCTGGGGCGTCGGCGGCATCGAAGCCGAGGCCGGCATGCTCGGGCAGCCGGTGTACTTCCTGACGCCCGACGTGGTCGGCTTCGAGTTCACCGGCCGCCTGCGCGAAGGCGTCACCGCGACCGACCTCGTGCTCACCGTCACCGAGCTGCTGCGCAAGCAGAAAGTGGTCGGCAAGTTCGTCGAGTTCTTCGGCCCGGGCACCGAGAGCCTCTCGGTGCCCGACCGCGCGACCATCGCCAACATGGCGCCCGAGTACGGCGCGACGATGGGCTTCTTCCCGGTCGACGCGCGCACGATCGAGTACTTCAGGGGCACCGGCCGCACGGCCGATGAGATCGCGGCGTTCGAGGCTTACTTCAAGGCGCAGGGGCTGTTCGGCATTCCGCGCGCGGGCGAGATCGACTACTCGAGCGTCGTCACGCTCGACCTCTCCAGCGTCGCGCCAAGCCTCGCGGG
>DASTZF010000272.1:0-15345 GCA_035764445.1 Burkholderiaceae bacterium | reverse complement strand
GCCGACGCGCGCCCGCTGACGCCGCGTCACTCGGCCAGCGACAAGCCGCGGTCCGCCGCGAAGGCGCGGATCGCGGCCTCTGCGCGCGAGCGCGCAGCGTCTGCGACGAAGGCGTGCCGCGCCGCCCGCACACCCATCGCCGCCAGGTCGGCCAGCGTCAACGGCGTGTCGCGCAGCAGCGCGGCGGCCTCCTGCGCGGGCGTGACGCGCGACATCAAGCGGTTGTCGGTGTGGAATGACACGCTCAGGTTCGCACGGTGCAGCGCGGTGATCGGGTGGTTGGCGATCGATGCCGCTGCGCCGGTGTGCACGTTGCTGGTCGGGCACAACTCGAGGTGCACGCCGCGCTCGCGCGCCTCGTCGATCAGCGCTGCGCCTTCTCTCGTGCCGAGCGCATCGGCCAGCCGCACGCCGTGGCCGATGCGCTGCGCGCCCAGGCGCGCCGCCTCGATCACGCGCGGCGCTCCATCGGCCTCGCCGGCATGCAGGGTCAGCGGCACGCCGCCGTCGCGCGCGATGGCAATCGCTGCGGCGTGCTCGCTCGGTGGATGCCCCAATTCGGCGCCTGCCAGGTCGAAGCCGACCACACCGTGCCCCAGGTAGCGCCGCGCCAGCTGCGCGACGCGTTGCGCTTCGTCGCCGCTGCGCTCGCGCATCGCGCACAGGATCAGGCCGCTGGGCAGCGCGCTGCGCTGCAATCCCTGCAGCATCGCCTCGATCGCCGCCTCCACCTGCAACCCGTGCGCCTCGAACAGCGTCGGCGCGATGCGGAACTCGGCCAGCACGCAGCCGTCGGCGCGCACGTCTTCGGCGGCCTCGAACGCCACCCGCTGCAGCGCCGGCAGGCTCGCCATCGCGCCCACCGTGAGCGCAAAGCCGAGCAGATAGTCGTCGAGGCTGCCCGCGTGCGCGCGCTGGTCGAACCAGGCCGCGAGTGCGGCGGCGTCCCCGGCCGGCGGCTCGACGCCGCGCTCGCGCAGCAGTTCCAGCAGCGTCGCCGGTCGCAGCCCGCCGTCCAGATGGTCGTGCAGCAGGACCTTGGGCAGCACGCGTGCGAGCGCGTCGATGTCGTCGGCGACCGGCATCGCATCATCGTAGTCCAGGTGGCGCCGCGAGCACGACGTTGCTATCCTGCGCCGCACTTCGATCACGAATGGGAGCACGCCGATCATGACCCTCCACCGCGCGGCCTTTGTGGGTCTGGGCCTGATGACCTCGATCGCCTTCGCCCAGCCGGCGATCGTCTACGACATGGGCGGCAAGTTCGACAAGTCGTTCAACGAGGCGGCCTACAACGGCGCCGAGCAGTGGAAGAAGGAGTCCGGCAAGGCATACCTCGACTTCGAGATCGCCAACGAGGCGCAACGCGAGCAGGCGATGCGTCGCATGGCCGAGCGCGGCGCCAATCCGATCATCGGCGTCGGTTTCTCGCAGGCATCGTCGGTCGAGAAGGTGGCCAAGGAGTTCCCCAAGGTCAGCTTCGCGATCATCGACTCGGTGGTCAAGCTGCCCAACGTCGAATCGATCGTCTTCAAGGAGCACGAGGGCAGCTTCCTGGTCGGCATGATGGCCGCGCTGGCCAGCAAGAGCGGCAAGGTCGGCTTCGTCGGCGGCATGGACATCCCGCTGATCCGCAGGTTCCAGTGTGGTTACGAGCAGGGCGCCAAGTACGCAAACCCAAAGGTCGAGGTGACCGCAGCGATGACCGGCACCACGCCGGCCGCGTGGAGCGACCCCACGCGTGGTGGTGAGCTCGCCAAGGCGCAGTTCGCCAAGGGTGTTGACGTCGTGTTCGCCGCCGCGGGCGGCACCGGCGTGGGCGTCTACCAGGCGGCCAAGGATGCCGGCAAGCTGGCGATCGGCGTCGACAGCAACCAGAACCACCTGCAGCCCGGCACCATGTTGACCTCGATGGTCAAGCGGGTCGACACCGCGGTCTACAACAGCTCGAAGAAGAGCACGCCGGGCGTCACCGTGCTCGGCCTGAAGGAAGGCGGCGTCGACTACGCGATGGACCAGAACAACGCCAAGCTGGTCAGCGCCGACATGAAGGGCAAGGTCGATGCGGCCAAGGCCGACATCATCGCCGGCAAGATCAAGGTCGCCGACTACATGGCCGACAACGCGTGTAAATATTGACCACCCCCGATGCGCCTTCGGCGCCTCCCCCTCGAGGGGGCGACGCCAGCGGACTGGCAATGCGCCTGCGCTTCGGCGAAGACTCACATCGCGCCGGCGAGGTGATGCCGAAGCCAAAGCCAGATCCGCGGCGTCCACTTGGGGATGCGACGCTGGAGCGTCGCAGTGGGCGACGGTAGAGCGATGGACTCCGTCGCGCCGGCAGTCTCGTTGCGCGGCATCCGCAAGCGCTTCGGCGCGGTCGCCGCCAACGACGGCGTCGATCTGACCGTCGCCGCCGGCAGCGTGCACGGGATCGTCGGCGAGAACGGTGCCGGCAAGAGCACGCTGATGTCGATCCTCTACGGCCTGATCAGTGCCGACAGCGGATCGATCGAGGTCGACGGGAAGCCGGCGCAGATCCGCCATTCGCGCGATGCGATGCAGCTGGGCATCGGCATGGTCCACCAGCACTTCATGCTGGTCGAGACGTTCAGCGCGCTGGACAACGTACTGCTCGGCGCCGAGCCCGGCTGGCATCTGCCCGGCGCACGCGCGCAGGCACGCGCGCAGTTGCAGGCATTGATGCGCGACAGCGGGCTGCAGGTCCGGCTCGACACGATGGTCGAGGAGCTGCCGGTCGGCGAACGGCAACGCCTGGAGATCCTGAAGGCGCTGTACCGCGGCGCCCGCATCCTGATTCTCGACGAACCGACCGCGGTGCTGACGCCGCAGGAGACCGAGCAGCTGTTCGGCACACTGCGCCAGCTGCGCGCGCGCGGCACCACGGTGCTGCTGATCACCCACAAGCTGAAGGAAATCATCGCGTTGACAGACGCCGTGACGGTGATGCGCGCCGGCCGCGTGGTGCTCGACTGCGCGACCGCCGACACGACGACCGATGCGCTGGCGCAGGCGATGGTCGGCCGCCGCGTCCAGCTCGGCCGCGGTAACGGTGGCGCGGTCCGCGTCGCACAGGGTGCGCCATTGCTGCAGGCCGAGCATCTGCACTGGCGCGACAGCAGCGGCGTGACGCGGCTCAACGACGTGTCGTTGACCTTGCTCGCCGGCGAGATCGTTGGCATCGCCGGCGTCTCGGGCAACGGGCAAAGCGAGCTGCTCGACGCGCTGTCGGGGCTGCTGAAACCCGACGCCGGCGAACTGCAGTTGGCAGGCCGGCGCTTCACGCACGCGCTATGGGTCGATCCGTCGACCGCGCGCGACCTGGCGCTGGCGCACGTGCCCGAAGACCGCCAGCTGCGCGGCTTGGTGCTGCCGTTCGTCGCCTGGGAGTCGGCCGTGCTCGGCTACCACGCGCGGCCCCGCTACGACCAGCGCGGCTGGATGCGACACGGCGCGATGCTCGCCGACACCACGGTCATGATGGACCGCTACGACGTGCGGCCACGCGATGCGCGCATCCGCAGCGGCCAGTTCTCCGGCGGCAACCAGCAGAAGCTCGTGCTGGCGCGCGAGGCGATGCCCGAGCCCAAGGTGCTGCTGGTCGGACAGCCAACGCGCGGCGTCGACATCGGGGCGATCGAGTTCATCCACGGCCGGCTGCGCGCGATGCGTGACGCCGGCGGCGCGATCCTCGTGGTGTCGTCGGAACTCGACGAGATCCTCGCGCTGGCCGACCGCGTGCTGGTGATGAACTGCGGCCGCATCAGCGGCGAGCTGCCGATCGACGCCTGCACCGAGAGTGCGCTGGGCCGCTTGATGGGCGATGCCGGGTCGGCCGAGGCGACAACCCCGCAAGGTGTCGGCGCATGAGCCCCGCCCGGCCGCCCGAAGGGGCTCATTCCCGCTCGGCGGGACGGCGCGCAGCGCCAAGGGTGCACCAATGAGCGCCGCACGGCCGCTCCGAAGGCGCGCACTCCCCCTCGGGGGGACGGCACGTCGCGCCAAGGGGGCCGAGTGAGTTCAGGCACCGAGCTGCCGCGCTGGCTCGACCTCGGCGTGCTGCCGCTGTTCAACCTGGCGCTGGCGCTGCTGGTGTGCGGCATCGTCGTGCTGGTGATCGGGCTCGACCCGTGGCAGGTGCTGACGCTGCTGGTCAAGGGCGCGTTCGGCAGCCGCATCGGCGTCAGCTACACGCTGTACTACGCGACCACGTTCGTCTTCACCGGGCTCGCGGTGGCGGTGGCGTTCCACGGCGGGCTGTTCAACATCGGCGGTGAAGGGCAGGCGATGCTGGGCGGCATCGGCACCGCGCTGGTCGCGCTCGCGCTGGCTGACCAGTGGCCCGCATGGCTCGTGTTGCCGCTGATGACGCTGGCCGCAGCGGCCTTCGGCATGGCGTGGGCGGCGGTGCCGGCGGCGTTGCAGGCCTGGCGCGGCAGCCACGTGGTGATCACCACGATCATGTTCAACTTCATCGCGTCGGCGCTGTTGTCGTGGTTGTTGATCAACGTGCTCAAGGAGCCGGGCAACATGACGGTCGAGAGCAGGAGCTTCGGCCCCGGCGCGCAGGTGCCGGCGGTGCACGAGGTGCTCGGCGCGATCGGCATCGAATGGCCACGCTCGCCGCTGAACCTGAGCGTGCTGCTGGCCGCCGCCAGCGCGGCGCTGGTGTACCTGTTGGTGTGGCGCACGCGCCCGGGCTACATGCTGCGCGCGGTTGGCTTCGCGCCCGAAGCAGCGCGCTATGCCGGCATCGGCCCGCGCGCACAGGTGATGTTCTCGATGATGCTGTCGGGCGCATTCGCGGGGCTGGTCGGCATCAACGAGGTCGCCGGCGTGCACGGCCGCCTGCTGCTCGACTACGTGGTCGGCGCCGGCTTCGCCGGCATCGCGGTGTCGCTGATCGGGCGCAACCATCCGGTGGGCATCGTGCTGGCGTCGCTGCTGTTCGGCGCGCTGTACCAAGGCGGTGCCGAACTCGCGTTCGAGATCCCCAACTTCAGCCGCGACATGGTGTTCACCTTGCAGGGGCTGATCGTGCTGTTCTCCGGCGCGATGGCGCAGGTGGCGGCGCCGACCCTGGCGCGCGCCTGGTTCGCGATCGAGCGGCGCTTCGTCCCGCGGCCGGCGCATGGCTGACGCGCATCGGCGAGGGCGTCGGCATCGTGGATGACATCGCTGTCGGCACGCTGATCGCGTCGACCTTGCGCGTGTCGACGCCGCTGATCCTGTGCGCGCTGGCCGCTTGCCTGAGTGAGCGTTCGGGCGTGATTGACCTCGGGCTCGAGGGCAAGATGCTGCTCACCGCGTTCACCGCGGGCGCTGCTGCCGCGGTGTTCGGCTCGCTGGCGCTGGCGATGGTGCTGGCGGTCGCGGTTGGCGTCGCGCTGTCGATGCTGCACGGCTATGCGTGCGTCAGCCACCGCGGCGATCAGGTGGTGATGGGGATGGCGATCACGATGACCGCCGCCGGTCTCACGGTCGTGCTCGGCATCGCGTGGTTCCACCAAGGCGGCCAGACCCCGGCGCTGCCCGACGCGGTGCGACTGGCACCGTGGTTCAGCGCGTCGGCCGACGTTCTGAGCGACGGACTACCGGGGCTGAAGGCGCTGGCGATCGGGCTGCTCGGCCACAACGGCATGGTCTACGTGGCCCTGCTGCTCGTGCCCGCGGTATGGTGGCTGCTGGCGCGCACGCGCTTCGGCCTGCGCTTGCGCGCCGCCGGCGAGAACCCGGCGATGGTCGACGCCGCCGGGGTGTCGGTGCAGGCGCTGCGCTATGCCGCGCTCGCGCTCAACGGCATGTTGTGTTCGCTGGCGGGTTGCTACCTCGTACTGGCGCAGAACCCGTCGTTCATCCCGCACATGACCGCCGGCCGCGGCTACATGGCGCTGGCGGCGATGATCTTCGGCAAGTGGCAGCCACTCGGTGCCTTCCTCGCGTGCCTGTTGTTCGGCTTTCTGGACGCGATGGCGATCCGCTTGCAGGGCGCACCGCTGCCGGTGATCGGTGCGGTGCCCGTGCAGGCGATCCAGGCGCTGCCGTACGTGCTGACAGTGGTGCTGCTGGCCGGCTTCATCGGCCGCGCGCGCGCGCCCCAGGCCTTGGGTGTACCGTACGCGAAGACGCACTGAACCGTTGCCACGATGCCGCCCGCCGTTTCCGAACACGACCTCGCCCGTCTGGTCGACGCCGCCCGCGCCGCGCGCCAGCATGCACACGCGCCGTATTCGCGCTTTCGGGTCGGCGCCGCGCTGCTCGACGGACAGGGACGCGTGCACGCCGGCTGCAACGTCGAGAACGCAGCGTTGCCGCAAAGCCTGTGCGCCGAAGCGGTGGCGCTGGGGCAGTTGGTGGCCGGCGGCGGCACCGAGGTGCACGCGGTGGTCGTGGTCGGCGACTCGCCGCAGGCCGTCACGCCGTGCGGCGGCTGCCGGCAGAAGCTGCGCGAGTTCGCGAGCGACGACACGCCGGTGTGGTCGGCCGACATGCAGGGTTGGCGCGCGCGCCACACGCTCGGCGAGTTGCTGCCGGCGAGCTTCGGCCCCGAGCACTGGGTGAAGCGATGAGCACCGCGGGCAGCACCGTGGCGGCGCGATGAGCCGCCGCCGCGCCGCCCCAAGGCGGCTCGCTCCCCCTTGGGGGGACGCGAGCGCAGCGAGCAAGGGGGCGAGTTGAGCCTCGATGTCGCCATCGCCCGCAGCGCCGAGCGCATCGCAGCCAGCGCGCACCGGCCTCGCATCGCGGTGCTGCTCGGCTCCGGCTGGCAGCCGTTCGTGCAGGCCGTGCGCTTGCCCGTCTCGCTGCCGTACGCGCAGCTGCCGGCGTTTCCGGTGCTCGGCGTCGAGGGCCATGCCGGCTCGCTGGTGATCGGGCGCATCGGCGCTCACGAGGTGGCGGTCCTCGCCGGCCGCAAGCACACCTATGAAACCGGCGACGCTGCGGTGATGAAAGGGGCGATCGCCGCGCTGGCAGCGTGCGGCGTGCAGGTGCTGGTGCAGACCAACGCGGCGGGCAGCCTCGACCCCGCGATCCGGCCGGGCGGGTTGATGCTGATCGGCGACCACTTGAACATGGTGCAACGCTCGCCACTGGTCGGTGAGTCGGGCAGCGAGCGCTTCGTCGACCTGCGCAACGCTTACGATGCCGCGCTGCGCGCGCAGGCCCGCGCCACCGCCGCACGTGCCGGCACGACGCTGCACGAGGGCGTGTACGCGTGGATCCTCGGCCCGCAGTTCGAGACGCCGGCCGAGATCTGCATGCTGCAGCGGCTCGGCGCGCAGGCGGTGGGCATGAGCACCGTGCCCGAGACGATCCTCGCGCGGCGCCACGGCCTGCGCGTGCTGGCGCTGTCGATGATCACCAACATGGGCTGCGGCATCGAAGACGAAGCGCTCAGCCACGCGCACACGCTGGCGGTGGCGCAGAGCGCCCAGGCACGCGCCGTGCCATTGCTGGAGGCCATCGTCGGCGCGCTGGAGCTCTGATCATGACGAACCGCACCGTGATCGACCACGCCCGCATCGCGTTGGCGTGCCTCGACCTGACGAGCCTGAACGACGTCGACACCGATGCCGACGTGGCGGCGTTGTGCGAGCGGGCCACCGGGCGGCACGGCGCGGTGGCCGCGGTGTGCGTGTGGCCGCGCTTCGCGCGCCTGGCACGCGATTGCGTGGCGCCGGTCGTCAAGGTGGCGGCCGTGGCCAATTTCCCCGACGGCACGACCGACCTGCAGCGCACGCAACGCGACGTCGGCCTCATCGTGCAGGGTGGTGCACAGGAAGTCGATGTCGTGCTGCCGTACCGTGCGCTGCTCGCCGGTGATGAGGCGGCGTGCGCGGCGGTGCTGCGCGCCGCGCGCCGGGCCAGTGATGGCCTGACCTTGAAAGTCATCCTCGAAACCGGCGAGTTGCAAGACGACACGCTGATCGCGCGCGCTGCGCGGCTGGCGCTCGCCGAGGGCGCCGACTTTCTGAAGACCAGCACCGGCAAGACGCCGATCAGCGCCACCCTGCAGGCCGCCGCGGTGATGCTGCAGGCGATCGCGTCGGAGACTGCAGCGCGCTCACGGGTCGGCTTCAAGGCGTCGGGCGGTATCCGCTCGGTCGCCAGTGCGGCCAACTACATCGACGACGTGGCCCGCGTGTTGGGCGACGGTGCCCTGACGCCGACGCGCTTTCGCATCGGCGCCAGCAGCCTGCTCGACGACATCGAGGCCGTGTTGGCCGGTGCGCCGGGCAAGCCCGACATGCCGCTCGGCACCTACTGACGCGCGTCTCTACGAACGCGCGCGGCTCACAGCCGCTCGAACACCGCGGCGATGCCCTGGCCGCCGCCGATGCACATCGTCACCAGCGCATAGCGGCCGTTGATGCGCTGCAGCTCGTAGATCGCCTTGGTGGCGAGGAAGGCGCCGGAGCATCCGATCGGGTGACCGAGTGCGATCGCGCCGCCGTTGGGGTTGGTCTTCTTCATGTCGAGCTCGAGCCCGCGCGCCACCGCGATCGCCTGCGCCGCGAATGCTTCGTTGCTCTCGATCACGTCCATCTGGTCGAGCCGCACGCCGCCCTTCTTCAGCGCGAGCTTGGACGCCGGAATCGGCCCTTCGCCCATGATCTCGTTGGGCACGCCGGCCACCGCGTACGACACCAGCCGCGCCAGCGGCTGGTGGCCGTCCTTGGCGGCGACGCCTGAGTCGGCCAGCACGAAGAACGCCGCGCCGTCGTTGATGCCCGATGCGTTGCCCGCGGTGACGGTGCCGTCCTTCTTGAACGCGGGCTTCAGCTTGGCCAGCGACTCCAGCGTGGTGCCGGCCTTCACGTGCTCGTCGGTGTCGAACGTGACCTCGCCCTTCCTGGTCTGCTTGACGATCGGCACGATCTGCGACTTGAAGCGGCCTTCGGCGATCGCCGCGGCGGCGCGGCGGTGCGACTCGACCGCCAGCGCGTCCTGGTCTTCGCGGCTGATCT
Organism: Burkholderiaceae bacterium; assembly: GCA_035764445.1. Classification (GTDB taxonomy): domain Bacteria; phylum Pseudomonadota; class Gammaproteobacteria; order Burkholderiales; family Burkholderiaceae_C; genus JAEUPI01. Next base: position 6,355 of record DASTZF010000272.1, on the reverse strand, counting down.
TCCACTTGACCGCCAGGTTTTCGGCGGTGATGCCCATGTGGCCGACGCCGAACGGGTCGGTCAGCGTGGCGACCATCATGTCGGTGAACTTGGTGTCACCCATGCGCGCGCCGCTGCGCAACGCGGTCGACAGGTAGCCGCCGCGGCTCATCACCTCGACGCCGCCGCCGATGCCGTAGTCGCAATCGCCGAGCAGGATGTTCTGTGCCGTGGTCACGATGCCCTGCAGTCCCGACGAGCACAGCCGGTTGACCGCCATCGCCACCGAATCCATCGGCAGGCCGGCCTGGATCGACGCCACCCGCGCCACGTAGGCGAAGCGGCCCTCGGTGGGGATGGTGTTGCCCACCGTCACGTAGTTGATCGCCTTGGGGTCGACGCCCGAGCGCTCGATCGCCGCCTTCATCACCGTGCCGGCCAGCTCGGCCGGCTCGATGTCGGCGAGCGAACCGCCGAAAGTGCCCACCGCCGAGCGCGCCGCGCCCAACACCACCACGTCACGCTTGCTCATGTGCTCTGATCTCCTTGGTCGTTTGCCGCGTCAACAACACATCGCGCCGCATCGTGCAGCATGCGCAGGATGCCACCGAGCGACATGCCTACACTTGCGCCACATCACGATTGTCCGTCGAGGCCTGAAGTCATGCGTCAGTGGCTCGCGATTCCCCTGCTGGCTGCCGCCTGGCTGCTCGGCTGCGCGCCCGTGCCGCAACGCCCCACCACACCGGTGGAGGTCAAGGTGCTGGCGATCAACGACTTTCACGGTAACTTGAGGCCGCCGCAGGGCGGCATCCGCATTCGCGACCCGCAGGACGGGAGCAAGACGATCAATGTCGCCGCCGGCGGTGCCGAATACCTGGCCAGCGTCGTCGCCGAGCTGCGCGCGAAGAATCCGAACCACATCTTCGTCGCCGCCGGCGACCTGGTTGGTGCCACCCCACTGACGTCGGCGCTGTTCCACGACGAGCCGACGGTCGAGGCGTTGAGTCTGATGGGGCTCGAGGTGACGGCAGTCGGCAACCACGAGTTCGACCGGGGACCTGCTGAGTTGTTGCGTCTGCAGCGCGGCGGGTGCCACCCACGCGATGGCTGCAAGGGCCCGCAGCCGTTCACCGGCGCGAAGTTTCGCTGGCTGGCCGCCAGCACGATCGACACACGAACCGGTCAGTCGCTGCTGCCGGCGTACCACGTCAAGCGCTTCCAAGGCATTCCGGTCGCCTTCATCGGCTTGACGCTGAAGGACACGCCGCAGATCGTCGTGCCGTCGAGCGTTGCGGGCTTGCTGTTCCGCGACGAGGTGCAGACCGTCAACGCGCTGGTGCCGGAGTTGCGGCGCCAGGGCATCGAGGCGATCGTCGTGCTGATCCACGAAGGCGGCCTGCCCACCGGCGACTACGACGAGTGCCCAGGCATTTCGGGTCCGATCGTGCGCATCGTCGAACAGCTCGACCCGGCGGTTGACCTGGTGATCAGCGGCCACACGCACCGCGCGTACAACTGCCGCATCGCAGGGAGGCTGGTCACCAGCGCCGACAAATACGGCACGCTGGTCACCGAGATCGATCTGGTACTCGACCCCGCGTCGGGCGACGTGCGCGAGGCGCGCGCGCGCAATGTGATCGTGCGCAACGACCGCTTCGCGAGGGATGCCACGCAGACCTCGTTGATCGAGCAGTACGAAAAGCTCGCCGCGCCGCTGGCCAAGCGTGTGGTCGGGCGCGTCAGCGCCCCGCTGTCGCGCGACGAGAGCCCCGGCGGTGAGGTGGCGGTCGGCCAATTGGTGGCCGACGCCCAGCTCGCGGCCACCGCCGCCGACGGTGCGCAAGTCGCGTTGATGAACCCCGGCGGCCTGCGCGCCGCGCTGGCCGGCGACAGCACCGGCCAGGTGCGCTACGAAGACCTGTTCGCGGTGCAACCCTTCTACAACAACCTGGTGACGATCACGCTCACCGGCGCGCAGCTGCAACGCGCGCTCGAGCAGCAATGGTTGAACCAGCCGCGGCCGCGCGTGCTGCAGGTGTCGCGCGGCTTCAGCTACAGCTGGGACGGTGGCAAGCCGGCGGGCGAGCGCGTGGTGCCGGGCAGCTTGCGCCTGAACGGCACGGCGATCGACCCGCAGCAGAAGCTGCGCGTCACGATCAACAGTTTTCTGGTCGGCGGCGGCGACAATTTCACCGTCTTCAAGGACGGCCAGGACGCGCGCACCGGGATGATGGACGTCGATGCGCTCGAGCGCTTCGTCGCCGCGCAGGGCGCGATCGCACCCGGCGCGCTCGATCGCATCCGGCGCATCAATTGAACCATCCCCGAAGCGGTCTGGCGGCCGCCTCCCTCTCGAGGGGCGCCGCCAGCGGCCTTGCAGAGCCGGCTCCGCGGCGTCCACTTGGATCGCACCCGTGCGTGCGCCGATCGTGCCCCCGGTCATGAAGAGCTGACGTGGTGTCCAGCACAACCCCTTCGACGCGCGCACAGGAGATCATCCGCGCCAAGCGCGATGGCCACGCGCTGCAGCCGACGCAGATCGACGCGTTCGTGCAGGGCCTGGTCACGCGCCGCTGGAGCGAAGGCCAGGTGGCGGCGCTGGCGATGGCGATCTGCGTGCGCGGCATGACGCGCAGCGAGACCGCGCGGCTGACGCAGTCGATGGCCGCGTCGGGTCAGCGATTCGACTGGTCGCGCCAGTCGTGGCCCGGTCCGCTGCTCGACAAGCACAGCACCGGGGGCGTCGGCGACAAGGTCAGCCTCGTGCTGGCGCCGCTGCTGGCAGCGTGCGGCGCGGTGGTGCCGATGGTCTCGGGCCGCGGGCTCGGCCACACCGGCGGCACGCTCGACAAGCTCGAGTCGCTGCCGGGCTACCGCACAACCCCCGACCGCGCGACGCTGCTGCGTGCGCTGCGCGAGGCCGGCTGTGCGATCGTCGGTGCCAGCGCGCGAATCGCACCGGCGGACCGCCGGCTCTACGCGATCCGCGACGCCACCGGCACGGTCGAATCGTTGCCGCTGATCACCGCCAGCATCCTGTCGAAGAAACTCGCCGCGGGCGTGCAACGGCTGTTGATCGACGTCAAGCTCGGCAGCGGCGCGTTCTGCACTACGCACACCGAGGCGCGCGCGCTGGCCGAGAGCCTGGTCGCGGTGGCCGGCGACGCCGGGCTGCCGACGCGCGCACTGATCACCGACATGGACTCGGTGCTCGGTACCACCGTCGGCAACGCGCTCGAGGTGCGCGAGAGCATCGATTTCATCACCGGCCGCGCGCGCGACGCGCGGCTGCTCGACGTGACGTTGGCGTTGGCCGGTCAGTTGCTTCACCTCGGTGGCCTGGCGACCAGCCCGCGGCAAGGCGAGCAACATGCACGTGCCGCGCTCGACGGTGGCGCGGCAGCACAGCGTTTCGCGCGCATGGTCGCCGCGCTGGGCGGGCCGCACGACGCGCTCGAACGCGCCGACGCGCGGCTGGCGCGCGCGCCGGTGCAACGACCTTTGCCGGCGCGCCGCGACGGCGTCGTGACGGCGTTGGACACTCGTGCCATCGCGCTCGCCGTGGTGGCGCTCGGCGGTGGCCGAGCACGCGCCGGCGACGCGATCGATGTGCGCGTCGGACTGAGCGACGTGCGCGGCATCGGCGCGCGCATCACCCGCGACGAGCCGCTGGCTGTCGTGCATGCGGCCAGCGGTGACAGCGCCGAGGCCGCGCTGCAAGCGCTCGGCCCGGCCTGGCGGATCGGTGAGCACGCCGAAGTGCCACGCATGGTTCACGCCGTGATCGGCACCTGAATCCAGCGCGGCGAGACGCCTGTCACGCTGCCACGGCAGCGGCAACCAACGCATGCCTAACGCGCAACCGAAGCGGCTCCTACAATCGCCGAGCCAAGGTCGCTGCAACGACCGGCCAACGCGATTGATCAGGAGGGAGTGCGCATGGAGGAGATCGTCCAACCGCCGGTGACGGCACCTGCGCGCAGCGAGGCCGCACCAGCGACGCCGCAGGCCCATCGGCTCGCGCTTCGCTTCGGTGGATCCGGCAGCGAATACTTCCGCATCTGGGTCGTCAATCTGCTGCTCACCGTCGTGACCGTCGGGCTGTACTACCCTTTCGCCAAGGTGCGCCGCTTGCGCTACTTTTACGGCAACACGACGCTCGGCGGCGACGAGTTCGACTTTCACGGCAATCCTTGGAAGATGCTGCGTGGCTTCGTGCTGATGGCAGCGCTGGGCGGCGCCTATGCATTGGCATCGCGGTCTTCGCCCTGGGCGGCGCTCGTCGCGCTGCTGCTGATGGCTGGCATCTGGCCGGCGCTCTTCCGCGCGTCGCAGCAGTTCCGGCTCGCCAACACCAGCTGGCGCGGCCTGCGCTTCCAATTCCACGGCACGACCCTCGATGCCTACCGTGCGTTGATCCCGGCCCAGATCGCGCTGGTGCTGTACCTGGGTGGCGTCGCTTTCTTCAACGACGCGGTGCACGACGTGGCGGGCCAGCCGGGTGAACGCGATCTGCCGCCGGCCGCGTGGGTGATGTTCGCCGGCATGGCGCTGCTGACCCTGCTCGCGCCGTGGTTCTGGTGGCTGATCAAGCGCTACCAGCACGGCCACTTTGGCCTCGGCCCGTTGCGCACGCAGTTCCTGGGTGGCGCAGGCGCCTTCTATGGCGTGCTGCTCAAGGCGGCAGGCATCGCGCTGTTGCTCATCGTGCCATTGGCTGTCCTGTCGGGGGTCGCCGTGGCGATGAGAAGCCCGGTGGCGGCCGGGGCGGCCGGCGTGGTGTGCTACCTCGCCGCACTGGTGCTGGCCGGCTCGTTCACCACCGCGCGCCTGCAAAACCTGGTGTGGGCGCGCACGCGCAGCCGCGGGCTGCGCTTCGACTCGCACGTGCGCGTCGGTGCGCTCGCGAAGCTGACCACCAAGAATTGGCTGCTGATCGCGCTGACGCTCGGGCTCTACCTCCCATTCGCGCGCGTCGCGCGCGCCAAGCTGCTGATCGAATCCGTGACCGTCTCGACCTTGCATCCGCCAGCCGCGCTGACGGCCGCGCTGCGCGGCATGGGCGGTGACGCGGCCGGTGACGCATCGGCCGACCTGCTGGGATTCGACATCGGGCTGTGACCGTCGCCGAAGCACCCGCGCTGGCAGCCGAATACTTCGACGGCCGCTCGGCGCAGGCCCACCCGGTCACGCTGACGCTCCACGGCCTCACGCTGCTGATCCACGGCCAGGGGTTCGAGCGGCAGGCGTCGCTCGGCGATGTGCGTTGGCCCGAGCGGCAACGTCACGGCGTGCGTCGCATCGAGCTGCCCGATGGTGGCACGCTGCGCTGTCTCGATGCGGCCGCGTTCGACGCCTTTGCGCGCGCGGCCGGTGCCGCCGACAGCCTCACGGTGCGTGTGCAGCAGAGCTGGCGCTGGACGCTCGCCGCGGTGGCGGTGCTGGTGCTGCTGACCGCGGCGGGCTACCGCTGGGGGCTGCCGGCGGCGACCCGCGGCGTGCTCGCGTTCGTGCCGGCCGCCGTCGACGAGCGCCTCGGCGAATCGGCGTACCAATCGGTGCAGCCGTTGCTGCTGCAGCCGACCGCGGTCACGCCGCAGCGCCAGGGTCAGCTGCAACAGGCTTTCGAACAAGCGATCGCGCGCGTGTCGCCCGGCGCCACATTGCCACGGCTGCGCTTTCACGCCGCACGGCGACTGGGACCGAACGCGTTTGCGCTGCCCGGCGGGATCATCGTCGTGACCGACGAATTGCTGCAGCGCCTCGCTGGCCGCGACGAGCTGGTGCTCGGCGTGCTCGCACACGAGTTCGGCCACGTGCGCGCTCGCCACGGCATGCGGCTGCTGGTGCAGACGACGTTGCTCGGTGCCGCCACGTCGGTGACCTTCGGCGACTTCAGCACGCTGCTGGCAAGCTTGCCCGCGTTGCTCGGACAGCTCGGCTATTCGCGTGACTTCGAGCGTGAGGCCGACGACGACGCGATCGCCGTGCTGCGCGCCAACACCATCTCTCCGGCGGTGATGGTCGACTTGTTCGAGTTGCTGCAACGCCGTGAGACGAAGGGCGCAACGCCGCCGGCGTCGCCGGCATCGAGACCAGGCGACGCCGATGCCGAGCTCGGCATCGCGTTCTCGAGCCATCCCGCCGACGCCGAACGCATCGCGCGCTTCAAGGCCGCGTCCACTCGCTGACCGCGCCGCCCCAGCGTGGCACGCCACCTACAATTCGCGCAGTCGGTGCGGCCACCCGAGGGCGTGCCGTCGCGCTGCCGATGCCTCACTCACCCCTGACCAATCTGTCGCCGCTCGACGGCCGCTATGCCGAGAAGCTCGACGCGCTGCGTCCGCTGCTGTCCGAGCACGGGTTGATGCAC
>DASTZF010000271.1:0-31425 GCA_035764445.1 Burkholderiaceae bacterium | reverse complement strand
AACGTCGGGATCTGCGACGAATCCGAGAAGGGCTCGCAGTACAACGTGGGCAGGCGCGGCACGATGTCCAGCGCCTGCTGGCCGCTCAGGTACATCTCCGTGTGGTCGGTACCTAGGTGCGCGGCCACGGCCTTGGCGTGCTCCGCTTCGTTGTAGCCCTCCTCGTCGAAGCCGATGGTGAAGGTCCTCACCGGCACATCGGCCTGGCGTTGCATGAGCGCGACGATTGTCGATGAATCGATGCCTCCCGAGAGAAACGCTCCGAGCGGAACGTCGGCCACGCGCTGCAGCGCGATCGCCTCGCTCAGCCGCCGCTCGAGCGCGTCCGTGGCGGCCGCGTCCGTCCCCTCGAAGGGTTCGCGTTGCCCACGCTGCACAGCGTCGCACAGCGACCAGTACGCCTTCGGCTCGCCCAGGCGCTCCGGGTCGTCGATGTGCAGCAGCGTGGCCGGTGGCAGCTTGTGGACGCCCTGGTAGATGCTGTGGGGCGCCGGGATGTAGTTGTGGCGCAGCAGTAGCGCGACCGCACCCGCGTCCACCGCGGCCGAGAAGCCGGGATAGGCCTTGAACGCCTTGAGCTCCGAAGCGAACATCAGACTGCCTGCTAGCGTGCCGTAGTAGAGAGGCTTCTCGCCGGCACGGTCGCGCGCAAGGCTCAGGCGGCGCTGCTGGCGATCCCACAGCGCAATCGCAAACATGCCGACCGTCTTTCGCAAAGTGCTCTCGACACCCCACATCTCGAACCCGGCCAGCAGCGTTTCGGTGTCGGAATGACCTCGCCAACGGCGCTCGCCGATTTCGGCACGCAACGCCAGGTGGTTGTAGATCTCGCCGTTGAATGCGAGCTCGAAGCGACCCGACGCGGACGTCATCGGCTGGTGGCCCGCCGCGCTGAGATCGACGATGGCCAGCCGCCGATGCCCGATCGCGACCGCGCCATGGTCGTCGGCCCACACGCCCGAGCTGTCCGGCCCGCGGTGCGCGAGCCGCGCGGCCATCGAGCGCGCGACGGACACGGCGTTGTCGCGGCCCGCAGCCCGGGTCGTCCAGAAGCCGGCAATTCCACACAAGGCGGGGTCCTCGGGTCAGGCAGGCCTAGGCGTGAGCGCGCCGGCCAGGGTTCGATACTCGATCTCGTAGCGCTGGGCCACGGCGTGGATGTCGAAGTGCTCGCGCACGCGTTCGACCAGGCGCCGGGACAGAGAGTCTCGCTCCGCGGGGGGCACTGCGAGCAGATCGACAACCGCCTGAGCCAGGCTGGACATGTCATCGGAGGCGACGACACGGCCGAGCGGGCCGACGATGTCGGCCGCGTCACCGACATCGGTGACCGCGCACGGCACGCCGCACGCCATGGCCTCGCCGACGACGTTGGGGAAGGCCTCACCCAGCGAAGGCAGGGCGAGCACATCGAGCGCCGCCATCAGCCGCGGCATGTCGCCGCGTCGCCCCAGAAGATGGCAGGCGCTGCTCACCCCCGCGCGCTGGAGCCATTCCCGCAGGACCTCGTTGGCAGCGTCGATGCGGGTACCGGCGAGCACCGCATGAACGCCAGGACGACGTGCCAGCACCTCGGCGAAAGCCGTGGCGAAACCGCGATGATTCTTTTGCGTATCGAAGCGTCCGAACACGCCCACCAGCGGCGTCTCGTCGGTCAGCCCCAATTCGGAGCGCACCGCGTGCCGCGCCGCTGGATCGGGGCGAAAGCGCTGAAGATCAACGCCATTGGGTAGCACGACCATGCGGTCGGCTCGATACCCCGCGGCAATGTGAGCTTCGCGGGTCCGTTGTGCCGCGCAGGCGATGCGTGCGGGCAGCCAGCCGGACAGGCGCGCGCACACGCGCATGACCCGCAGTGTCGAATGCTTGTTGAGGGCGGGGTCGAGATTGCTGTGTCGAAGCCCCCAGATCACGGCCTTCACGCCCGCAAGCCGAGCCGCCACTCCGCCCAGAAGGTCTGCGTGGTACATCCACGTTTGCACCACATCCGGGCGCAACGAGCGCAGCATGAAGACCAAGCGCGCCATAGCCAGAGGGCTCGGCGCCCGGGGGTGCATCCCCAAGGCGTGAACGCGAACGCCACGGGCTCGCAGACGCGGCCCGACCTCGCCGAGATCGGTCAGTGATATCACGCACGGCAACACGGAAGGCGAGAGCGCAAGGATCAGTCTCTCGAGCATGCCCTCCGCACCCCCCGTACCAAGACCGGTGATGACGAACGCGACTCGCAGCCGACCGTCGCGTTCCGACGTGGGCTGGGCCTTCACCGCTCAGCGCTTTTCAGAAACACCATCTCGTTGCAGCCGTGGCGCCCGCCACATGTCTTGAGTTCCCGCAGAGTGAATCCGCGATCACGGCAGAAGCGCAGGATGGCCTCAGGTCGGGCGACCTCGAACGGATAGCCCCCGACCCAGTCGACCATGTCGTGCCACAGCGACATGCCTCGCTCGAGCCGCCGTCGCCCAGTCGCCGCCCGGACCAACCAGCGCAATCCGAAGAGATACGGGAAGTGCAGCAGCAGCAATGGCCATCGAAGCACCGGACGCGCGACATAGCAACGCTTGACCGCTTTCCAGTAGCGGCTGATCCAACCTTGATCGTTATAGATGGCGACAAACAGAAGGCCGCCTGGGGAAACTCGTTCGGCGACGTTGGCCAGGGCCTGCCACATCTGCCCCGTGTGGTGAAGAACTCCCCAGCTGTAGACGACGTCGAACGTGCCCAACTGCGCAAGGTAGGTGGAATCGAGCACCGAGCCTTCTTCGACGACCCAGCCGCGCTCGTCGGTGGAATACCGTCGACGCAACTCTCTCGTGCACGCCACAGAATGTGGATCGAAGTCAAACGAGCGCACCGTCGCGCCGAGTCGTCGCGCGGCGAGGCTGAACAGGCCCGAACCACTGCCAGCATCCAGGAAGGACCGGCCCGAGAGGTCGTTTACCTCCAGCATCTGCTTGAGTGACGATACGGCGTTGGCAATTCGGGTTTCATCGACGACCGACAAGAAGCGGGCCCAGTTGTCGCCGAACGCGAACCGGCGCCCAGTCTCGATGTCGATGGTGTGTGATCCGCTGTCTGTCACGGTTGGTCGTTGATGTTGATGCAACGCGGGGTTGCAGGCGTGCTGCCGCTAGCGAACGCCGTTGGCCAGCACCGTGGGCGTGGGCTTCGACGCCCTCGGCCTTGAGTTGCGCAGCAACCGAACAGCAGCCACATAGATCGCAGCGCAAACCAGAAAGGTGACTTGCACTTCCAGCCAACCATGCAGGACGTAAACGAAGCTCGCCACATGAAGCACGGGGAGCACTGATCGAGCGCCTATGTGCCTGCCAATGAGCCAGTAGGGGGCAATGATCAGGACCGCAATGTATGCGAGATAGAGCGGCACCTCATACCAGGGAACAATGAAGAGCCAACCGGCAAGCCCGACGTTCGTGTACCAGAATGAGTCGACGTCGGTATCGCTGGTTTCGATGAGATAGTTCTTCGTGATGTAGGTGTCGAGCGCATCACCATCACTACCGAACCACTTGACGATGGGCAACGCGGCTCCATGGAGAATCCATGGCCTGATTCTCGAGGCCTCATAGTCGGCCGTCAGTTCGCGCGCCTGTTGAGCAATCAGCATCACGTTGGTGGCGTGCTGCAATCTATTCACGAGAACAAAGTACGAGTCGACATAGGTGGGCGGCGCGGCGTCCGAGCCCCGCATGACGTGCCTAACGGTATTTGCAAAGGGGAACAACAACAGTCCGGCAAGCGCAAAAGCGGCCAACTTCTTAAGCGGCAAGCCACGATCGACGCGGGCCACCACATAGTAGGCCTCGATCAGCAGCAAGATCAGCCACATGCCGCTCCAGCCCCGGATCGTGTTGCCGGCCACGTAGAGGGCCAGATTGATGATGGGAAATCTCTTGGCGCGGACGTGACCATAGTAGAGGATGAAGAAGAGGTCCGATTTCGTGTAGCTTGCAATGATGGAAAAGGCATCGGCCGAATCTGGCCGGTAACCAGCCCTGCCATAGCCGCTGTAGATCAGTGCGCCGATGGTGATCAATTTAAGAATGAACACCAACTGTCCGATGATTGGTGGTGGCGTACGAACCAGCGGCTCGGCTCGGAAGTGACCGCTGCCCGCCACGATGCAGAGGGTGAGAAAGACCAAGGAGAACAGCAGCGCCAGGAGCACGGCAGCGAATGTGCTGGCTGACGCAGTCAGTGGGATGGGAACCAGGTCAACCACCAGCAGGTCGAGCCACCATGCGCCAGCCAGAGCCAGCAGGTTGGGAACCCCATAGATAAGCAGCGGGATCCAGAGATAGCGATGAGTGGTCACGCGGCGCATCGGAGCGGCTTGTTGCCTCGAGATTGCCTCACGCTTTGCGCACGAACACGTATTCGTTGCAGCCGTGTCCACCCGCGCAGGTGACGAGATGCTCCAAGCAGAAGCCGTCCTGCTTCAGAAAATTGAAGACCTCTTCCGGCTTCGCGACTTCGAAGGGTAGACCGCCGACCCAGTCGACAACGTCGCGCCAGGGGTCCATGCCGCGACTTCGGTTTCTGTAGGTCCGCCAGGTGGTGAAGGGACGACCGGCCAACAGGTCGCGGATCGTCGTGGGTCCCCACAATCGCAGCAACGCCGGTCCGAGCACCAGCCAGCGCAGCGGGCCCGGCAGCGCGTTGTAGGCGCGCTTGGTCCGCAACCACATCCGGCTGGCGCCGCCTTGGTCGTTGTAGATGGCGATGTAGAGTCGGCCTTCAGGTGCGACGCGTTCGGCTGCATGCCGCAGGGCCTGCCACATCGAACCGGTGTGATGCAGCACGCCCCAGGAGTAAACGATGTCGAAAGTGCCGAGGCTCGCCATGTACGACGCATCGAGCACCGAACCCTCATCGACCCGCCAAGCATTGTCTTCGGCATCGCGTCGGGCTCGCAACTGCCGGGTACAGGCCACCGATTGCGGGTCGTAGTCGAACGAATGGACATGTGCGCCAAGGCGACGCGCAGCCAGACTGAATACGCCGCTACCCGAGCCGATGTCGAGCAGGCGCATGCCCTCGAGACTTTGCAGACCAAGCGCTGCGCGCAACGACGCCTCGGCGTCGGCAATCCACGTCTCGTCGAGGGCGCCGAGAAACGCTGCCCAATTGGCGCCAAAGGCGAAGCGCTCGCCGCTCGCAACCTCATCGGCGTGAGTTGTCATCACATCGCTCCGGCGTCAGGCTAGTACGAGTTGCTTCAGATCAGAAATGTTGGGCCTATGTCCTTGTGGGAACGAGGTCACGCACTCCGTCGGACCACATCTCGAGCACCGCGCCCCGCAAGCGCTGGTAGAACGCCTCGCTGTCGAGGTGGGCCCGTGCAAACACATGCCCCTGTTCCGCGATTCGCTCGCGGAATTCGATGTCCTCGCAGCGGACGAGCTGGGCATGGATCTCGTCGACGGTACTGGCGTTCAGAATCGGTGGGTCAGGACCCCAGAGGCGCCCGAAGACATCGAGCCGGGCGTTGGCGATCAGCGGGCGACCCATGTACAACGCGTAGCAACCCACGGCGCCTATCCAGTGGCTTCCAACCTGATCGAAGCACACGTCGCAGTCTTCGTAGAATTCCAATAGTTGTTGGACCGGCATTGGTTGATGCCACCTGACGCAGTCTTCCAGACCAAGCTCGCGGCAGAGCTCTCGGGCCCGGGCTAGGTCAGCGAATTCGCCCTTCTCGAAGAGATGGACTTCCAAATGAGGCTGCCGCTGCCGATAGCGAGCCAGAGCGCGCAAGATGAGGTCGTTGCCCTTGTATTCGATGGCGTCTATGGCGTCAGAGTTTGGGGGCATCTTGAATCGCACCGGTACCAGAACCTTGCGTAGTTCGCGCCGTATGAGGGGCTGGCGCTTCACGCCGATCGCCTCGAAGTTAAGGTCGAAGCGCTCCAGAAGGTGTGGCAATCCCTGAGGGCGCGTGAGACTATCGATCACCGCGTCACCCGCCGGGTTGAGCCCGCGCGGGAAGTAGCAAACCACGTCGCATCTGGCCAGCCCGCGCCGCTGCAGTCGTGTGCGCCAAATCTGCAATGGGAGTCGGGCCGGGTCGAGCCACTTTTGCGGCCGGTCACCGGCGAAGGTGAGTGCCATTTCCCAACGACAGAGCACATCGATGTCGGCTCCACTGGACAGTGCCACGCACAGTGCCTTGCGTGGCATCGACTGCGCCAGCGCGATACCGTAGTCATTGAGGAACACGATGTCCATATCTGCCATGGCGCGCACAGCCTTCAGATTGGACAGCGGCAAGCCGGCATACCGCGCCAACGTGCCAACCCAAGGAATCTCGATCACCCAGGCTGGGTACGGGTATGACACTTCGCCCGCGTAGTGATGTTCCGGGCGCATCAGGTGATTTGAGCGGTCGGTTTCGACGATGTAGCGCACATCATGTCCGTCGCGCCGAAACTTTAGAGCGTAGGCCATCGGCATGGCATTCATGCTGCCGATGAATCCGATGCGGGGCAGTGGAGAAGATCCGGTCACGTGGATCCTACACAATGTGCTTGGAACCGCTCAGTGGCCATACGCGATAGCGAGACCTCTAGTGCAGTCGCTTGGAACCTTGCATCACAGTTCTTTGGACGCAGCGGTGGATCGGCAGAACGTTCATGTCAGGTGTGTTGATGCCATCCGAACCCTTATAACGTTGCGGACTTGTGAAGATGCCAGTGCCGCAACTACGAGGGTAAGCGACAGGACAACGATAAGGAGGCCGACGGTAGCGGGCCTGCTCGAGGGCCAAGGCGTCCACCGTGTCAGCAGCAAAGTGGTGACAGCGGCGGCTACAGCGATTGCAGCAACATCCTGCAGCATCCACCGCGTGTGCAAGCCAGGCGCGAAGCGCCGATGCACAAGCGGAATCCACAGTAGTGCAAATGTGATGTTGGCGGCCAACCAGGCCCACGCGGCGCCCATGACGCCATGAGACAAGGTTGCCATCCAGATCGATGGGACGAGCACCACGGCAAACAAGACGTTCCCGATGAGGTGCAGGCGTACGTCTCCCTTAGCGAACTGCAGGTAATACGGGAAGGCGCTCATTGCCAGTATGCCGTTGCCAAGCGCGTAAAGCTGCAGAATCGGTGCGGCCCGCTCTGCAATCTGCTTGTCGCCGGTCCAGGCGTATAGCAGCGGCTCCGCCGCGCAGGCGAACACCACCGCAACCGGAGTGGCAACCACCGCCATGCCCTGTGTCGTCTGGCGATAGAGGGCAACCAGCTCGGCGTGTTGATCCTGAGCGTGCAGGCGGCTCAGCCGCGGTAAGAGTGCCGAGCTCAGCGGGCTGCTGACCAGGGACACACCGCCTGCCAAGAGCACGGCAAGCGTGAAATAAGCGTAGTCGGTCAACGGTAAGAGTCTGGACAGCAGTAGCTTGTCCGTCTGAGTCACGGCCACCCACACGGCGCCAGTAAAGGCGATGGTCATCGAAAATGACAATACGCTCCTCAGCGGCTTCAGATGGAATCCAGTTCGGCTTCCGACAGGCAGGGCGGGCAATAGAGCGTATGTCCGGACAACCAGGGCGATAGTTTCGGCGATGGCAATCAGCAGCTGGTAGACGAAGAACAAGACTGGTGTAGCACCGACAAAGATGAAAATCGGCACGATGGCTACAAAGCGGGCTGTCGCCGTCGTTATGTTCAGGCGGCCCAGCCAGACCTGTTGCTCGAAGCCTCCCAGAGCGCCGCGATACAGCCCCGACATCCAGCGCAGGCCGACGATGGCAGCCATCAACTGGATTGCACGTCGGACCTCCTCCGCGGGAAGTCGATCGACCTGTAGCCAACTCGAGGTTACCCACGCTGCGCTGAGTCCGAGTGCGACACCCCCAATGATGGCGACCACAACAAACAGTGCTTCCAATACTCTGAGCAACCTTCGCAGCGTCACCGCATCGGTCGCGCCACCTACATAGCGCGCTGTTTCGCGAGACATAGTGGGTGCGAGCCCAAAGTCCAGCAACTGGAACCATGCCTGCAGCATCCCGAAGAATCCCACAAGCCCAAACGCTTCAGCACCCAAGAAGCGTAGGTAGACCGGCATCATGAGAATTCCGATCAGCGTCACGTAGGTCTGGCTGATGTAGCTCGCGATGACGCTTCTGCGCAGTGACATGGGGTTCTCTCTCAGTTGGCCCTGATCACAACATAGCGCTCCGATCCAGTTACGACGGTAGTTATCACGCGCGTCTGCAGACTGAAAATAGCGATCCTGCTAGGTCAGGGTATTCGAGCCCTAGTTGGTAGAGCCCTTCCTGTTGCGGAACTCCGACCAAGTCGATGTCGATCAGCCTGTCCATCTGGAAGTCTGCGAACGGTTTAAGGAACAAGCCTCCTTGCGAAACCTGCAGTAGTCCGGCTGCGTGCAGATCTCGGTTCAGCAGAGTCCGGTCGTAGACTCGCCGATGCCCGTGGTTGACATCGTTCGGCGTCAACGCGAAGAGGTCTTGGATCAAGCCCATGTGGCGGGCGAGCTGTCGCGACAAAGCTCGTGCGTTGGGCACAACGACGAATAGCAGCCCATCTTTACTCAGGAGACTGCGTGCCGACTGCAAAAACGCGACCGAGTCGCTGACGTGTTCAAGGACGTAGCAGGCAAACACATGATCGAAACCGCTATCAGAGCGGAAATCTTCGAACAACGAGTGAATGAAGCTTACGCGCGACGAAACTCTTGCTTTGGCCGTCTCGATGAATGTCTTGGAACCATCCACGACAGTCAAATCCTGCGCTAGCTCCGCGATGAGTGATGTCATAAACCCGTCGGAGCAACCGAGTTCCAGTGTCTTGCCCGTCGGGCGCACAAACGGCGCAAACGTGCGCACCGCCAGGCTCTTAATCAGGCGATCCTGGGGGCTCGCGCTTGTGACATAGGTATGGGTTACGCTCTCGAGGAAGTCCATTTCGTTCGGCATTACCGTCTTCATTCGCTATCTCCGACTAGTTGCTGTCCGCTTCACTTACAAGGACCTCCACCATGCTGCAATCAAGGGTCGGAATCCCACAGACCTTCGTCACCTCGAAGCGCTCGGCGAAACTGTCGTCAACGAGGATCGACGACTTGTCAGTGATGTATCTCGACTTGGGTTCGTCGTGTCTCAGATGCACGATCCGGTCGAACAGGGCGCCGATGCGATGCTTGGCAAGCGTCTCCGCCAGATTGCCCCGATGACGGGTCAGGAGAGTCAATGTCTTCTTCTGGTTGAGGCACTTGTAGAGGAACTGAATCAAGATCGGGTTGATCCTCTCGTTGAGGATCAGTGTGTCGTCCAGGTCCACGTAAACGTGATCAAAGGCGATTTGGTGCCGATACCTGTTATTCAACCCGCGATCGAGTTCGACGACACCCGGGTTGACGAGGATCGATAGGCTGAGGCGTTCGGCCTCGTAGATGCTGAGCAGTGGGAAGTTGACTCCCATCACTCGGTGTGCCGCCATCGAGCCCGCAATTCTGGGCGCCACCTCGAGCAACGCCAACTCGCCATCTGCGGCGCGCTTGAGCTGAAAGAACCAGGCGCCGCGCAACTTCAGCGCACTCGCGATCGCAGCAGCTGTCCGACTAATGCCGGGAAGCTCGGTGGTAATGGTGTTGACCGAGATGCCATTGCGCGTCCTGCGCCGCAGGCGAGCACCGGCGAACAGCAGGCCTTTCTCTCGGTCGGAGAGGCAGTCAATCGTGTACTCTTCTCCAGGAAGATACTCGCAGATGATTGGCAGGGCGATCGCCGCACAGGCGCGATCCAGTGCTTCGCGACAGTCGGCCGTTTGCACGCCCCACGATCCCTGGCCGCGATCAGGCTTCACCAGGACCGGATAAGTACGCACTTCTTCAGGCGTGGCGAAGATCGCGGGAACGCGCACGATTCCTTCGAGACGCCGGTAGGTCGATGACTTAGATCGGGTGGTTTCGCAGGCATCAAGGGGTGAGGAGATGACGGTTGCAGGGATGCTGGCAGCGTGGCGAGCGAGGGCTACAACGGTGTCATCGTGTCCGGGGATAACGTAGTCGATGGCCAGTGTCCGGCAGAGATGCGCCAGAATCTCCAGCCAGCCATCCTGGTACACGCTCGGTACTTGGTGGTACTCCGGATACGAGAACTGGGCGTGGTTGCTGACGGCTTGTCCGGCACCGAACAGCCGCACCTCTTTTGCGTTCTGCAGCGCCAGCAGAACCTCGTTGCCCACCTCGGTGCCCGCCGGAAACACCAGAACATGTCGCCTCTTGGTCATTGTCTGCTCGGTAGGCGGTTCCACGGACTTCGTCGGTTTGATGCTCCTGAGCCGAACTTCACGAGAGCCTGCCTCTACGCGCCGCGAATGAGCTCGCAGACTCGATGGACGTCGCTGTCCTGCAATGCGGGATAGATCGGCAGGCAGAGCACACGGTCGGCAATACGAGCAGCAACTGGAAGATTCGCATGTGCCGCAGACGGCAGGCCCCGGTACATCGGGAAATCGGAAATAAGTGGGTAGAAATAGCGGCGCACGAAAATGCCCTGTTCGCGAAAACTCCTGTAGAGCTCATCGCGACTGAGCGGGAAGCCTTCTTCGACAAGGATCGGAAAGTAGGCGTGGTTTGCCGCCAAAGGGCCCGGCGGCGCCATTAGTTTGATGTGCGCGATTTCGCTCAATGCGTGCGCATAGGTCTGCGCAATCTCGGCCCGACGCCGCAGAGCGGAGTCGACATACCTAAGCTGAAGCAGTCCCATCGCCGCGTTGATTTCACTCATCTTGCCGTTGATCCCAGTAGCCACCACCGTCGTTTCGTCTACGAAGCCGAAGTTCTTAAGGTGATCGATTCGTTGCTTCGTCCTGGGGTCCGGGCAGACGATGGCGCCTCCCTCAAAGGTGTTGAACACCTTGGTAGCGTGAAAGCTGAGTACGGATAGGTCACCATGACGAAGAACGCTCTGGTCACCCAAGCGCACACCAAACGCATGCGCCGCGTCGTAGATCACCTTGAGGTTGTAGTTGTCGGCAATTCGCTGTATGGCATCCACATCGCATGGTTGTCCGTAGCAGTGCACGGGCAGGATGGCCGTGGTATGGGGCGTGATCGCGGCTTCGATCCGGCTGGGGTCGATGTTGAATGTCCGTGGATCGATGTCGACGAAGACTGGCCGGATTCCGTTCCACAGCAACGAGTGAGCTGTCGCGACGAACGAGTAGGGAGTTGTGATTACCTCCCCCGTGACACGAAGCGCCTGCAGGGCCGTGACTAGCGCGATCGTGCCGTTGGTGAAGAGAGCGATCTGCTCAACGCCCAGATATTCGCAAAGACTCCTTTCGAGTTGCTGGTGCAGAGGCCCACCGTTGGTAAGTATCTTGCTTTCCCAGATCTGCTCGAGGTACTTGCTGAACTCTTCGAGCGGAGGCATGAACGGCTGGGTGACGTACACGGCTTTCATCGACTTCATGTTTGCTTTGCCTCTGTTGCCCTTGGAGATCAGGAATCTGCGAGCCTGCGTTCCTGCCTTGAGTGTGGCGCGGCCGCAATTTCATACCTCGACTTAGCCGTTCGTGCCGCTCACCCGTCCGGCATCTATCTCGCGTCGTAGCTGCGCGATCGTGGCTTGCAGCAGCTCAAACTCGGCTTCTTTCCGAGCCAGAAAGCGCTGCGTCAGCCTAAGTTTCTCCTTCGCGCCCTTCGGCGTGAGTAGGTACGCATAGGCGAGCTTGTTGTCGTTGCGCCGGAAGTTTCGGATCTTGACCAACCCTTTGTCGAGCAGCGCGTGCAACACGTAGTGCGTCTTGCCCAGACTGAGGCCGAGTGCGCGCGATAGTTCGCGCTGCGACAGATCGGGGCGTGCCGCGAGCAGGCGCATTGCCTCGAGCGCTCGGGCAGTGTCGATGTCTGCAGTGAGTGGTGCGGAGGCCATGGGGTCCGTTCACGACGTGAACGCATTGTAGCTAGCCGCGCCCCGAGCGATGCCGGCGGCACCCCGGGGTTTTCAGTCGAACGTCGAGGCTAGCGCGAACGACGGCGCCACGCGGTCCCTTTCCGACAGCCGGGGTGTCACACCCGGATCGGGCCAGGCGATCGCAATCTGCCGGTCGTCCCAGCGCACGGCGGCTTCCGCGGCCGGGGTGTAGTAAGCGGTTGTCTTGTAGAGAAAGTCCGCCGCATCGCTCAGGACAAGGAAGCCATGCGCGAACCCTGGGGGGATCCAGATCTGCTTGTGCTCCGCAGCGTCGAGCTCGGTGCCCGCCCAGCGGCCGAACGTCGCGCTGGAACGTCGCATGTCGACCACCACGTCGAACGCCCGGCCGTTGACCACACGCACCAGCTTCCCCTGCGCGTGGGGCGGCAGTTGGTAGTGAAGGCCGCGAAGCACGCCGCGCTGCGAGCGCGAGTGGTTGTCTTGCACGAACTCGACGTGCTGACCCACCGCCTCGTCGAACGCGCGCTGATTGAAGCTCTCAAGGAAGAAACCACGCTCGTCGCCGAACACGGTGGGTTCGAGGATCAGCACCTCTGGCAGCGGGATGGCGACGACTCGCATCAATAGGTCTTTTCGGACAGCAGCTTCAGCAGGTACTGGCCGTAGCCGTTCTTGGCCAGTGGCACTGCCATCGCTTCGAGCTGGCTTGCGTTGATCCAACCGTTGCGAAATGCCAGCTCCTCCGGGCACGCCACCTTGAGCCCCTGGCGCCTCTCGAGCGTGGCGATGAACTGGCTCGCCTCGAGGAGGCTGTCGTGGGTGCCGGTGTCGAGCCAGGCGATGCCGCGGCCCATTACCTCGACGTCGAGCTGGCTCTGCGCGAGGTAGCACGCATTCACGTCGGTGATTTCCAGCTCGCCGCGCGCGCTGGGCCTGATCGACGCAGCAATGTCGCACACCTGCTCGTCGTAGAAGTACAGCCCGGTGACGGCATAGGAACTCTTCGGTACCTTGGGTTTTTCCTCGATCGAGAGGGCTCGTCGCCCTTCGTCGAATGCCACCACACCGTATCGCTCGGGGTCGTGCACGTGGTATGCGAAGACCGTTGCGCCCTGCGGACGATCGTTGGCACGCTTGAGCAGCAATTGCAGATAGTGACCGTGGAAGATGTTGTCGCCGAGCACCAGTGCGCTTGGCTTGCCACCGACAAAGGCGCGGCCCAGGATGAACGCCTGGGCCAGCCCGTCGGGACTGGCCTGCACGCAATAACTCAGGTTGATGCCCCACTTCGCACCGTCGCCGAGCATCGCGTGGAAGCGCGGCGTGTCCTGCGGCGTGCTGATCACCAGGATGTCGCGGATGCCCGCCAGCATCAGGGTGCTCAGCGGGTAGTAGACCATCGGCTTGTCGTACACCGGAAGCAGCTGCTTGCTGATGGCCAGTGTCGCCGGATGCAGCCGCGTGCCGGAGCCGCCGGCGAGGATGATGCCTTTGCGAGAGGTCGCTGACATTGGATTTCTTCAGAGGCCGTGCACTTCGGCGAGCATCCGAAGCACGCCTGGCTGCCAGGGCGGCATTGTCAGCCCAAAGGTACGCTGCAGACGCTGGGTGTCGAGCCTCGAATTCAACGGGCGCCGGGCGGGCAACGGGTACGCGGTCGACGGCACGGCGACGATTCGATCAGGCGCGACGCGCACCGCCAGCCCCTGCGCACGCGCCCACTCGACCACAGCTCGCGCATAGCCGTGCCAGCTCGTTTCGCCGGCCGCCACGGCGTGATAGGTGCCGCCCAGTCCGGGCTCCGACATCACGCGGCGCAACGTGTAGGCGGTCACGTCGGCCAGCATATCTGCACCGGTGGGCGCGCCGACCTGATCATCGACCACTTGCAGTTCGTCGCGCTCGGATGCCAGCTCGATCATCGTGCGAGCGAAGTTACCGCCGCGCGCCGCATACACCCAACTCGTGCGCAGGATCAGGTGGCGGCAACCGCTGGCGCGCACGCGTTGCTCGCCCTCGAGCTTGCTGCGGCCGTACACGCTCAGCGGTCCGGTGGGGTCGTCTTCTCGCCAGGGCTGATTGCCGCTGCCGTCGAACACGTAGTCGGTGCTGTAGTGCACGAGCCAAGCGTTCAATGCTGCGGCCTCGTGGGCCAGCACGCCCGGCGCCTCGGTGTTGATGGTGCGCGCCAGATCTGGCTCGGCCTCAGCTTTGTCGACCGCGGTGTGCGCCGCGGCGTTGACGATCGCGTCGGGTCGCACGGCACGCACGGTGGCAGCGAGCTCGTGCGGCCGCGTGAAATCGGCGGCGTAGTCCTTGCTGTCGCGGTCCAGCGCGATGACGTCGCCCAGTGGTGCCAATGAGCGCTGCAGTTCCCAGCCCACTTGGCCATTGCAGCCGAACAGCAGGATCCTCATCGCGCGGCCGCTGCGCCGTAGTGCCGATCGATCCACTCGCGGTAGGTGCCCGACTGCACGTGTGCCACCCAATCGGCATGGTCGAGGTACCACTGCGCCGTCTTGCGGATGCCGGTGTCGAACGTCTCGGCGGGCCGCCACCCGAGTTCACGCTCCATCTTGTGGGCATCGATCGCATAGCGGCGGTCGTGGCCCGGGCGATCGGTCACGTAGGTGATCAACCGCGCGTGCGCGCCCGCAGCGTCGGGGCGCAGTTCGTCGAGCAGCGCGCACACCGTCTCCACGATCTGCTTGTTGGGCATTTCGTTCCAGCCGCCGATGTTGTAGGTCTCGCCGACGCGGCCACGTGCCAGCACGGCGCGAATGCCGCTGCAGTGGTCGCGCACGTAGAGCCAGTCGCGCACGTTCATGCCGTCGCCGTAGATCGGCAGCGGCTTGCCGGCCAGCGCGTTGACGATCATCAGCGGGATCAGCTTCTCAGGGAACTGATACGGCCCATAGTTGTTGGAGCAGTTGGTGGTCAGCGCCGGGAGCCCATAGGTGTGGTGCCACGCGCGCACCAGGTGGTCGCTCGCGGCCTTGCTCGCGGAGTATGGGCTGTTGGGCTCGTACGGGTGCGCTTCGGTGAACGCCGGCGCTTCCGGGCTCAGGCTGCCGTACACCTCGTCGGTGCTGACATGCAGGAAACGGAAGCCTTCCCGTTCGCTGCCCGCCAGCGTCTGCCAGAACGCACGCGCGGCCTCGAGCAGGTGGAAGGAGCCTTCGATGTTGGTGCGCACAAAGGCCGACGGTCCGTGGATGCTGCGATCGACGTGGCTTTCGGCCGCGAAATGCACCAGCGCGCGTGGCCGGTGCGTGGCCAGCAGGTGGTCGAGCAGCGGCCGGTCGCAGATGTCGCCGCGCACGAAATGGTGGCGCCGGTCACCATCCAGCGACGACAGGTTCTCAAGGTTGCCGGCGTAGGTCAGCGCGTCGAGGTTGACGATCGGCTCTTCGCTCTGCTGGAGCCAATCGAGCACGAAGTTGCTGCCGATGAACCCGGCGCCGCCGGTCACAAGGACGGTCATGACACGCCTGCTTTAGCCCGACAAGGCACCGGACGCCAAACGCTGCTGGCGCGTCCGCCACGACTGGCGCACGACCAGTCCCACCACCAGCAGTAACGCGACGGCGAGCGTTGCCGCGACTGCCGTCAGCGCACGCTTGGGTTTGCTCTTCTTCTCAGGTGGCGTCGCGGGGTCAACCACCTGAATCAGCGCACCTTCACGACTCTCGTCGACACGGGCCAGCTCGTATTGCTTGGCGAACAGGTCGAACAGCGTCTCTTGGTACTTGAACTCGCGGTACTTGCTGACGTAGTCGGGGCCTCCGCTGATGTCGCTGGCTTGCTCCAGTCGGGCGAGCTGCGCGCGCAAGGCGGCCAGCGCTGCCTGTTGCTGACGCACCTCGGGTGTGTCGTCTGCCAGCGTGCCGCGCGTCGTCTGCAGTCTGACCTCTGCCGCCGTGACCTCGGCTCGCAGCTTGGCATAGCCCTCGGCAGCGGCCTTCGGCTCGGCCTTGATCGCGCCCTGGCTGAAGCCGCTGGCTTGCAGCGCCTGCTGGGCCGCGATCAGCTTGTCTTTGGTCTGCTGCAGCTGATGCTCGAAGAACAGCCGGCGCTGCTGCGCCTCGGTGATGGCGATCGTGCCGGTCAGCCGCCGCAGCTCGTCGACGTATTGGTTGGCCATGGCCGCCGCGCGCTGCGGGCTCTTGTCGTCCACGTCCACGGTGATCAAACCATCCTTCTTGCCCACGGCGATCCGCACGTTATTAGCCAGCGCCTTTCGCGCATCCATCCGATAGTCGACGTCGTACTCCTGCATCAGCTTGAACTGTTCGATGACGCGGTCCGAAACAGTGACGCTCTGCATCAGAGCCACGTACTGGTCCGCGGGCGTGCGGACCGCGCCTGCGACGCCCGCGAGGCCAGCCAGCGGCCCGAGTTGCGCGAGCACGGATGCGGCGGCGCTCTGCTGTTGTTGTGGCGGCAGAAACGTGGTGGTTGCCGTGAACGTGGGTGCGATCAGATAGGTGATTCCGAGCGCGACGAGCCCGGCCGCCAGCGGTGCCACGACCAGCAGCTTCAGATGCTGGCGCAGCAGGGCCAGCATCTCGAACAGGTCCATGCCCTCGTTGTCATCGACCGCATGACGCGCATCGAGCTCGACCAGTGGAGTCTCGTTGCGCATGTCAGTAGTTACGGATCGCCAGCAAGCCTGCGATGCCGAGGCCGAACTGATACAGGATCTGCGTCCAGTCCTTTGCATCCTGCACGAAGGTGGTCTTATTGATCTCCTCGGGGACGAACACGGTGTCGCCCGCCTCGGCCCGCACGGTTGCCAGATCCTGCTTGCTGTTGAACCAGCCCTTACCCTGCGGGCTGGCTACCACGCTGCCATTGGCGCGCACGACGAACACGCTGCCCTGATCGGCACCCTTGGTCGGGCCGCCCGCCAGGTTGAGATAGTCGTCGACGCTGCGGCTGCCTGCATACAAGTAACTGCCGGCGTTGAAGACGCTGCCAAACACGCCCACGGTGGTCGGCCGCGGCGGGATGTAGAGGCGATCGCCGTCCTCGAGCGCCAGGTCCGGCAGGTCGGTGCTGTCGGGGCGCAGCTGCAGCACAACACGACCGTTGGGCTTGATCGCGCGCAAGCGCTCGATCAATCGCGTCGTGCCGGCGGCACGTGCCGACTGCGCCGCCGCCTCATCGGCGGTCGCGGTGCGCTGGGTCGAGGTGGCCTTGGCGAATTCGGTCTCCAGATCACGCAAGGCGCGCTCGTAGTTGTCCTGCTGCGTAACGCGCACGCTCTCGCGGCTGAACTCGGTGCCGAACACATAGGCACCGGGGGTCACGCCGCCAGCCGCGCGCAGCGCGTCGGCCACCGACGACTGCGGTGGCAGCACGTATTCGCCAGGCCGCGCCACCTCGCCCTCGACGCGCACGCGCTTGTTCTGTCGCTGCACCGGCAGCGCCACAGCGGTGCTGTTGAATGCCCGCAGCACGTCGCCGTTGCGCAGCATCGTTGTCTGGCCCTGGGGCAACTCGATCTGTGTGATCCGCACCGTGTTGCGGTCGTCGAGCCGCTCGATCGCCAGTCGCGAGGTGTCGGCCACCGTGGAGAAGCCGCCGGCCATCTGCAGCAGGTCGCTGATCGTTTCGCCGGATTTGACTTCGAAGATCGCCGGCTGGTTCACGCTACCGATCAGCGCCACTTGGGGGCCTACCGGGCCGATGTAGATCACATCGTCGGCCTGCATCACGCGGTCGGCCGAGCGGTCGCCTTTCAGCAAGAGATCGTACAGATCGACGCTGGTCACCACCTCTCGGCCGCGGCGAAGCTGAACGTTGCGGAAGCTCCCCGCGGCCGACGGCCCACCGGAGCGGATCAGCGCGTTGACCACGGTCGACAGGCTGCTCACGGTCATACTGCCGGGCCGCGCAACGTAGCCCGCCACGTAGACGCGGATGCCGCGCAACTGCCCGAGCGACGCGCTCAGATCGAAGTTCTTGAACACCTGCAAGACCCGGCGGCGGATCACCTCGTTGAGGTCGGACTGCTTGACCCCCGACACCGCAATCGCGCCGACGCGCGGCACCGAGATGCGGCCCGCGCGATCGACTACCAGACGCAGATTGGCGTCGACCGAACCCCACAAGGTCAGCACGATCTCGTCGCCGGGCTGCACCACGTAGTCCGGCGGCACCTGCGGGTTGAAGTCCTGGGCCTCGAATGCCGCCTGCGCGGTTGTCAGTGCTGCCGTGGTCGGTAGGCTGGTTGCCGTGGTCCCCGGGGCCTGCGCGCCGGCGGTCAGCACGCCCGTTGCGGTCGGCGTCAGCTCGCTCGGTACACCCGCCATCAGCTGGATGCCGGTCACCAGGTTGGCACCGAAGCGCCGGATCGGCGCCTCGATCGGCGCATTGGCCAGCCGGTTGACATAGATCTCGAACTCACCGGGCACGTAGCGACCGAGCAGCGGCTCGCTGGGCCTTTGCAGTGGCGGGACGTAGACGTTACCCGGCCCACTGGGACTGGGTACGTTGCGCAACTGATACGGCCCCGTCGTCCCCAGCACCGGATCTTGAATCTGCGGCACCGGCGTGCTGCCCGTCACCTGCGCCATAACGCCCGCGACGACACCGCCGCAGACGACTGCGGCAACGAACTGGCGACACTTGTGAATAAACGAAATCGAACGCTGCATGAGGCGGCTTGGTCGGCGGCGGCCGCAGAAGTGGACAAACCGGCCAACTCGGCGTACTCGCGCGGTCGCGCCGCTCACCTGCCGTGAACCGGCGCGATTCTATGCCGTGCAACACTCAGGGTTGGCCCCGCCCCAGGGGGCCAGTCAGCACCTAGAATCGCGGCCCCATGTCGATTTTGTTGAGTGCGCTCGTCGCTTCGCTTGTCGTCACGCTGTGGGTCGTGAGGGCCGGGCGATCCGAGGGTCACGCAGCGAACGACAGCGACCTCACAGGTCCGCAGAAGTTTCACGCGCAACCCGTGCCGCGCGTCGGCGGTCTGGGCATCGTCGCCGGCGTTTTCGCCGGGGCGCTGGCGATCGGGTTTCAGGATCCGCACACCAACACGCTGGCATTGCTGCTCTTGACCTGCGGCATGCCATGTTTCGTCGCCGGCCTGGCCGAGGACTTCACCAAACGAATCAGCCCGCGCAGGCGGCTGTTTTTCACGGCAGTGTCGGCGGGGCTGGCCGTGTGGGGCCTGCAATCGGTGATCACCTACACGGCGATCCCAGGCCTCGACTGGATCGTGTCGATGCCGCTCGGTGCTGCCCTGGTCACCGTGTTCGTGGTCACCGGCGTCGCCAATTCGGTCAACATCATCGATGGCTTCAACGGCCTGTCGTCGATGTGCGCGATGCTGATCCTCGGGGCGCTGGCGTACGTGTCGTTCCAGGTTGGCGACCAGACGGTGATGTGGCTGGCGCTGGCCGGCATCGGTGCGCTGATCGGCTTCTTCGTCTGGAACTACCCGGGTGGCCTGGTGTTCCTCGGCGATGGCGGCGCCTATTTCGTGGGCTTTTACGTCGCCGAAGTGGCCATCCTGCTGCTGCATCGCAACCCGCAGGTGTCGCCGATGTTCCCGCTGCTGGCGGCGATCTATCCGGTCTTCGAGACCCTGTTCTCAATGTACCGTCGCCGCGTGCTGCAAGACCGCTCGCCCGGCGTGCCCGACGGCATTCACCTGCATTCGCTGATCTACCGTCGGGTCGTCCGATGGGCCGCCGGCCCCAGCAAAGCCAAAGCGCTGACACGCCGCAATTCGCTGACCTCGCCGTACTTGTGGCTGCTGTGCATGTGCGCGGTGATGCCGGCGGTGCTGTTCTGGGACAACACCGCTGTGCTGGCGTCGTTCATCGTGCTGTTCAGCGTTGGCTACACGATGCTGTATTGGCGGATCGTTCGCTTCCGCGCGCCGCGCTGGCTGTTTGTCCGCGCCCAGCCGCCGCCCACGGCGAGAGAGTTGCCGGGTCAGGGATAATCCTGATCCGATGACCGACGCAGTATTCGACCCCATTGCCGCCGCTGCGGCTACCTCCGCCCGTTTCGACACCCTCGCACTCGACGCGAAGCTGCTGCGCGCAGTGGCCGACCAGGGCTACGAGACGATGACACCGATCCAGGCCAAGGCGATCCCGATCGTGCTGGCCGGCCGCGACATGATGGGCGCGGCACAAACAGGCACCGGCAAGACCGCCGCCTTCTCGCTGCCGCTGCTCCAACGCATGTTGCGCCACGAGAACACATCGATGTCGCCGGCGCGCCACCCGGTGCGCGCGCTGGTCCTGACGCCGACCCGCGAGCTGGCCGACCAGGTGGCTGCCAACGTCAAGGCCTATGCGCGCCACACGCTGTTGCGCTCGACGGTGGTGTTCGGTGGCATCGACATCAAGCCGCAGGCGGCCGAACTGAAGGCCGGCGTCGAGGTGCTGATCGCGACGCCGGGCCGCCTGCTCGACCACATCGAGGCGCGCAACTGCGTGTTGAACCAGGTCGAATACGTCGTGCTCGACGAGGCGGACCGCATGCTCGACATCGGCTTCCTGCCCGACCTGCAGCGGATCCTGTCGTATCTGCCGCAGCAGCGGCAGACGCTGCTGTTCTCGGCCACGTTCTCGCCCGAGATCAGGCGGCTGGCGCAAAGCTATCTGCAGGATCCGGTGACCGTCGAGGTCGCGCGCCCCAACGCCACGGCTTCGACGGTCGAGCAACATTTCTTCAGCGTCATCGACGACGACAAGCGCAAGGCCGTACGCCAGTTGCTGGTGCGTCGTGAGCTGAGCCAGGCGCTGGTGTTCGTGAACTCCAAGCTGGGTGCCGCGCGGCTGGCGCGCGCGTTCGAGCGCGACGGCCTGAAGACCACCGCGCTGCACGGCGACAAGTCGCAGGACGAGCGCTTGAAGGCGCTCGACGCCTTCAAGCGCGGTGACGTGCAACTGCTGGTGGCCACCGACGTGGCCGCGCGCGGTCTCGACATCGTCGACTTGCCCGCCGTCTTCAACTTCGACGTGCCGTTCAACGCCGAGGACTACGTGCACCGCATCGGCCGCACCGGACGCGCCGGCGCCTCGGGGCTGTCGGTGACGCTGGTCACGCGCGACGACACGCGGCTGGTCGGCGATATCGAGCGCTTGATCAAGAAGAAGCTCGAGATCGAGCCGTTCGAGTTCGACGATGAGCGACCGCGCCGTCCGCCGCGGCGGATGCGCGACGACGATGACGATCGCCGCGCGGACGCACCGTCGGATCGCTACGCCGAGCGCCGAGCGCAGCCGCTCGCGCCGTCCGACCCGCTGTTCGATCAGCCATACGAGCCGAGCGGCAGCGCGGCGCCGTCGTGGGAGGTGTCGCAACCGGCGCCGCTCAACCCGCGTCGCACGGTGTCGGCCAACATCAAGCCGCGCCGCAAGGTGGCCTCGCTGCTCGGCGGCGGGCGCGGCTGAAATGGCGCCGCGGCGGCCGCCGCTGGCACGCCGCCCGGCCACCTGACCTCGGCATTGCTCTCGTCTGGGCGGGCTACCTCGCCCTCGCGGCCGCGCCGAGCACCGTCAATCGGCCTGGAACAGGAATACGGTCGGCAGCTTGTCCGACAGTTGCGGCGGCGCGCGACGCCACTGGCTCACCGGTTGCATGCGACACCAACCCTCCGGCCAGCCGATCGCGCAGGCGACGCACAGGCGTGTCGCCGGCGACAGATGCTGGAGCAGCGCGCGCAGCAGCGCAGCATTGCGATAGGGCGTCTCGATCGCGATCTGGGTCTGCGCCTGCCGCTTCGATCCCTGGTCGAGCTCGCGAATGCGCGCCGCGCGCGCGTCGTCCTTGATCGGCAGGTAGCCGACGAAGGCAAAGTGCTGGCCGTTCAGGCCGCTGGCGGCCAGCGCCAGCATCAGGGAGTTGGCGCCGGGCAGCGGCTCGACGGAGATGCCATGCGCATGCGCTTGTGCGACCAGCGCCCCGCCAGGGTCGGCCACCGCGGGCAACCCGGCCTCCGATAACAGGCCAACGTCATGGCCATCGTGCGCTGGTCGCAGCAACGCCGACCAGCGGGCATCCGTGCTCTCAATCGCTGTCGCGCCCTTCGTGCCCCTCGGCAGTTCACGGATGTCCAGCGATTGCAACGGTGCAGCCAAGGCCGCGTGTGCCGACACGCGCTTGATGAACGCGCGCGCCGTCTTGGCGTCCTCGACCACCCAGTGCGCGATCGACGCCGCACGCTGGATCACCGCCAGCGGCAGCGCGGATGTCAGATCCTGCGGGTGCGACGCGCCGAAATCCAGCGTGTTCGGCACCAGCACGAGGCTGCCCGTGCTCCGGCGCGACGCGCTCACTGGCTGTTCCTTCGGTTCGCGCGCGGCGAGCGGGAATCGCGGGCCTCCGCGCGGGCCGGGCTCATGCCGCAGCGGCCAACGGATCGAGCCCG
The DNA here is from genome assembly GCA_035764445.1 of Burkholderiaceae bacterium. Classification (GTDB taxonomy): domain Bacteria; phylum Pseudomonadota; class Gammaproteobacteria; order Burkholderiales; family Burkholderiaceae_C; genus JAEUPI01. The sequence goes on along the minus strand of DASTZF010000271.1, from coordinate 9,100 downwards.
GCGGCGCGCAGCATCGCGCTGGTGCGGATCAGCGGCAGCCCGACCAGTGCCGTGGGATCGTCCGACTCGATCGCCTCGGCCAGCGCGATGCCCAGGGTCTCGCACTTGGCGCTGCCGGCACAGTCGTACGGCTGCTCCAAGCGCAGATAGCGCTCGATCTCGCGACCATCGAGTTGCCGAAAGCGCACGGTCACGGTCACCAGCGCCTGCTGCGCGAAGCCGTTCGTGGCACGCACCACGGCCACCGCGGTGTGAAAGCGCACCGCGCGCCCGCTCATCGAGCGCAACTGCTGCACGGCCCGGTCGTGGTTGCCGGGCTTGCCCAGTGCGGCGCCGTCGAGCTCAGCCACCTGGTCCGAGCCGATCACGATCGCTTGCGGCTGCCGCGCGGCCACCGCGTTTGCCTTCGCAAGCGCCAGGCGCTGCGCAAGGGTGGCGGGAGGTTCGCCGGCGAGCGCGGCCTCGTCAATCTCGGGTGCGACCGTGACGAACGGCATTCGCAGCCGCCGCAGCAACTCGCACCGATAAGGCGACGTCGAGGCGAGGATCAGGCGCGGCTCATCCATGTGGCAAATTGTCCCATCGCACGCGACTTACACTGCCTCGATGGCTGCGCGACGCTTCGATCCCGCCCGGCTCGACGTGGCCGGCTTGGCTGCCGACGGTGTGACCCTCGCTGGCCAGTGGTCCGCCGCCGAGTTGCCGCGTTGGCAGGCGATGCAGTCGCCGCCGTCGGGATCCGAGCCCGTGCCCGTGCTGTGGAGCGCGCGCGGCGAGCAACGCCGCGCCAGCGGCGAATCGCCGCAGACCTGGCTGCACTTGCAGGTCAGCACCACCGCCTGGCCCACCTGTCAACGTTGCCTGCGTCCTTTCAGCCAGGCGCTGGCGGTGCAGCGGGCCCTGCGCTTCGTCGACACCGAATCGCAGGCCGAGGCCCTCGATGCCGACAGCGAAGACGATGTGCTCGCCCTGGCACCGGCCCCGGACCTGCACACGCTGATCGAGGACGAGCTGCTGCTGGCGTGGCCGATCGTGCCGCGGCACGAGCAGTGCGCGCCGCCCGCGCATCGTGCGGGCGAGGGCGACGCGTCGCCGGCCAGTCCGTTCGCTGCGCTGCAGTCGCTGAAACCACCCCCCGGGCGCTGAAGGCGGGAACCGGGCCGCTGGTACAATCGCGCGCTTTCCCCGGGGGTGGCCAGACCGCATCACCCCAGCCACCGGCAGCGCGGGCGCATGGCGCCGCAATGCCACGCCGCCTTCAGGCGCGGCGCACTGGAGAACCCCATGGCTGTTCAGCAGAACAAGAAGTCACCGTCCAAGCGCGGCATGCACCGCGCGCACAACGCGCTCACCGCTCCCGGTACCGGCATCGAGCCGACCACCGGTGAGGTGCACCTGCGGCACCACATCAGCCCCACGGGCTTCTACCGGGGGCGCAAGGTGCTGAAGAGCAAGACCGAAGCCTGAGTCTGACTGTGAGACGGCACCCGCGTGCCGCCTCGCGCTGCGCTGGGGGTCGCGCCTCGGCGATCCAGCAGCCCGGCGGGAGCCGGTGCCTGCCGTTCGGCCCGCTTGCGGCGATCTCCTGCTTGACCTACCGTTTCGGCGAGTGAACCCGCTGTCACCTCTGTCGCGCGTCTGCATCGCCGTCGATTGCATGGGCGGTGACCACGGCCCCACGGCCACGTTGCCGGGATGCCGCGCGTTCCTGTCCTCCCACCCCAGCGCCGAGTTGCTGCTGGTGGGCACCGAGGCCGCGCTCGCACCGGCCGCCAATTGGGACCGCTGCCAGCGGGTGTTCGCCAGCGAGGTGGTGAGCATGGACGATCCAATCGAGGTCGCCATGCGCCGCAAGAAGGACTCCTCGCTGCGGGTGGCGGTCAACCAGGTCAAGGCGCCCGACAACGGCGAGGCGGCGGCGCATGCGTGCGTGTCGGCCGGCAACACCGGTGCCTTGATGGCGGTGGCCCGCTACGTGCTCAAGACCGTCGAAGGCATCGATCGGCCGGCGATCGCGGCGCTGCTGCCGAATCAGAAAGGACGCTTCACCCAGGTGCTCGACCTCGGCGCCAACGTCGATTGCACGGCCGAGCACCTGCTGCAATTCGCGGTGATGGGCAGCGCGCTCGCCTCGGCGCTGCACGGCAACGAGAACCCGAGCGTGGGCCTGCTTAACATCGGCGAGGAGGCCATCAAGGGCAGCGAGACGATCAAGCGCGCCGGCGAACTGCTGCGCGCAGCGGCGGCCGACAATCATCTCAACTTCCACGGCAACATCGAGGGCAACGACATCTTCAAGGGCACCACCGACATCGTCGTTTGCGACGGCTTCGTCGGCAACGTGATGCTCAAGACGTCCGAAGGGCTGGCCGCGATGCTGGCCGGCATGATCCGCGAGGAGTTCGGCCGCAACTGGTGGACCAAACTCGCAGCTCTGGTGGCACTGCCGGTGCTCAACCACTTCAAGGCGCGCGTCGACCATCGGCGCTACAGCGGCGGGGCGTTGCTCGGACTGCGCGGGCTGGTGTTCAAGGCCCACGGATCGTCGGACGCCTTTGCCTTCGAGCAGGCACTAGCGCGCGCGTATGATGCGGCTCGCAATCGATTGCTCGAACGCGTGCACGACCGCATCCTCGAGACCCTGCAGGCCATGCCATCGGCCGTCGACGAGCCGAATCTCTCGCCCGCAGAATGACCGCTTCCACTCGCTTCTCGCGCATCACGGGTACCGGCAGCTATCTGCCGCCGCGCCGCGTGACCAACGCCGAGCTGGCCGCTGAACTGGCGTCGCGTGGCATCGAAACGTCGGACCAGTGGATCGTCGAGCGCACCGGCATCCGAGCGCGTCATTTCGCGGCCGACGGCGTGACTGCGAGCGACCTCGCGCTCGAGGCGTCGCGCCACGCGCTGGAGTCCGCCGGCCGCAAGGCGCACGAGATCGACCTCATCATCGTGGCCACGTCAACACCCGACATGGTGTTCCCCGCGACGGCCACCATCCTGCAGCACAAGCTCGGTGTGGCCGGATGCCCGGCGTTCGATCTGCAGGCCGTGTGCTCGGGGTTCGTCTATGGGCTCACTGTTGCCGATTCGATGATCCGCACCGGCTCGGCGTCGCGTGCGCTGGTGGTTGGCAGCGAAGTGTTCTCGCGCATCCTCGACTTCGAGGATCGCACGACCTGCGTGCTGTTCGGTGACGGCGCGGGCGCGGTGGTGCTCGAGGCCAGCGATCGCGCCGGCATCCTGTCGTCCGACCTGCACGCCGATGGGTCGTATCGCAGCATCCTGTGCACCCCGGGCACAGTGGCCGGCGGCAAGGTGCTGGGTGATCCGCTGCTGAAGATGGATGGCCCGGCGGTGTTCAAGCTCGCAGTTCACGTGCTCGAAGCGTCAGCTCGGGCTGCGTTGGCCGCCGCCGGTCGCAGCGCTGAAGACGTCGACTGGCTGATCCCGCACCAAGCCAACATCCGCATCATGCAGGGCACGGCGCGCAAACTGAAGCTGGCGTCCGAGAAGCTGGTGGCCACGGTCGAGTCGCATGGCAACACGTCGGCCGCGTCGATCCCACTGGCGCTCGACGTCGCGTGCAAGGACGGCCGCGTGAGGCCCGGGGACACCGTGCTGCTCGAGGGCGTCGGCGGCGGTTTCACCTGGGGCGCGGTGCTGCTCGACTTCTAGACAGAGGCACCGCCGTGAAGCCGTTGGCATTCGTCTTCCCCGGACAGGGCGCGCAAAGCGTGGGCATGCTCGACGCCTGGGGTGACCATCCCGCCGTGCGCGAGGCGCTGGCCGAAAGTGCGCAGGCCCTTGGCGAGGACATCGGTCGGCTGATCCGCGAGGGGCCGGCGCAGGCGCTCGAGTTGACCACCAACACGCAGCCCGTGATGCTGGCTGCGGCGATCGCATGCTATCGCGCGTGGCGCGCGGAAGGTGGTCCCGAGCCGGCCGCGCTGGCCGGCCATTCGCTGGGCGAGTACACCGCGCTCGTGGCCGCCGGCGCGCTCACGTTGTCCGATGCATTGCCGCTGGTGCGCTTTCGCGCGCAAGCGATGCAGCAGGCCGTTCCGGTGGGCGCCGGCGCGATGGCCGCAATCCTCGGCTTGGAGCCGGCCGCAGTGGTGCAAGGGTGCTCGCGTGCCGCCAGCGAGTCGGGTGGCGTGGTGTCGGCGGCGAACTTCAACGACCCCAAGCAGACCGTGATCTCGGGGGCCAAGGCAGCGGTCGACAAGGCGTGCGAGATCCTCAAGGGCATGGGGGCCAAGCGCGCGCTGCCGCTGGCCGTGTCGGCGCCGTTCCACTGCGCGTTGATGCGCCCGGCCGCCGACGCGTTGCGCGAACGGCTGGCATCGTTGGCGATCGCAGCCCCGCGCATTCCGGTGGTCAACAACATCGACGTGGCGGCCGCGAGCGACGCGGCCGCGATCCGCGACGCGCTGGTGCGGCAGGCCTACGGCCCGGTCCGCTGGGTCGAGGTGGTACGGGCGTTGCGCCAGCGCGGCCTGACGCACGTGTTCGAATGCGGGCCCGGCAAGGTCCTCGCCGGCATGGTCAAGCGCATCGACGCCGAGGCGGTCGCTGCCGGGGTGTTCGACCCGGCGTCGCTACGCGACGCGATCGGCTTGCTGGCATGACCGCGCAGCGCGGAGCGCGGAGGGTCCGATGACCGAAGCGGGTTCGCCGCGGGTGGCGCTCGTCACCGGCGCCTCACGCGGGATCGGTCGCGCGATCGCGCTGGCACTGGCCGGCCAAGGGTGGCGAGTGATCGGCACCGGCACCACCGAAGCCGGCGCGGCATCGATCAACGAGGCGCTCGCCGCGCAGGCGGCGCCGGCGCACAGCCGCGGCGCGGTGCTCAATGTCAACGACGCGGCGGCGTGTGACGCGCTGGTCGAGTCGATCGTCAAGCAAGACGGTGGCTTGCACGTGCTGGTCAACAACGCGGGCATCACGCGCGACCAGCTCGCGATGCGCATGAAGGACGACGACTGGTCGGCCGTGGTCGAGACCAACCTCCATGCGGTATTCAGGCTTTGCCGGGCGGTGATGCGCCCGATGATGAAGCAGCGCTTCGGACGCATCGTCAACATCACGTCGGTGGTCGGCGCGATCGGCAACGCCGGCCAGGCTAACTACGCGGCGGCCAAGGCGGGCGTGGCCGGCCTCACGCGCGCACTGGCGCGCGAGCTCGGCAGCCGCAACATCACCGTCAACTGCGTTGCGCCCGGCTTCATCGCCACCGACATGACCGAAGCCCTGACCGACGCGCAACGGCAGGCCCTGCTGGCTCAAGTGCCGCTGGGACGACTGGGCACGCCGCAGGATGTGGCGGCGACGGTGGCGTTTCTCGCATCGCCGGGTGCCGGCTACATCACGGGCAGCGAGCTGCACGTGAACGGCGGCATGTTCATGGACTGAAGTCCCCGCGCGTCCGCAGCGAGGCGCTGCAAATCCAGGTTGGCTCACCGGTGGCCGACCACCGGCTCGCCAGGAGCGAAGCCGTAGAATCACCGGCTGTTTCCTGCAACTCCTGGAGGAGTCATGAGCGATATCGAAGCACGTGTCAAGAAGATCATCGCCGAGCAGCTTGGCGTGCCCGAATCCGACGTCACCAACGAGAAGGCATTCGTGGCTGACCTCGGCGCTGATTCTCTTGACACCGTGGAACTGGTGATGGCCCTCGAGGATGAGTTCGGTATCGAGATTCCCGACGAAGAGGCCGAGAAGATCACGACGGTGCAGTTGGCGATCGACTACGCAACCAAGCATCAGAAGGCCTGAACAGCAATTCGAACGATGTCACGCCGCCGCGTCGTCGTTACCGGCCTCGGGGTGATCAGCCCGGTGGGCAACTCGGTCGAGCAGGCCTGGTCGAACCTGATCGCCGGTCGCTCAGGGATCACCACGATCACGCGCTTCGATCCGACGCCGTTCGCCTGCCGGTTCGCGGGCCAGGTCAGCGACTTCAAGGTCGACGACTACATGCCCGCCAAAGAGGCGCGGCACATGGACACCTTCATCCACTACGGTTTGGCGGCGGCGATCCAGGCGGTGCAGGACGCGGGGCTGCCGACCGGCGACGCGCTGAGCGACGAGCAGGCCGAGCGCATCGGTTGCGTGGTGAGCTCGGGCATCGGCGGCCTGCCGATGATCGAAGAGACCCACGCCGAGCTGGCTGCGCGTGGGCCGCGTCGCATCTCGCCGTTCTTCATCCCGGGCACGATCATCAACATGGTGGCCGGCCACGTGTCGATGCGATTCGGCTTCAGGGGCCCCAACCTGTCGGTGGTGACCGCTTGCACGACCGGCCTGCACAGCATCGGCGAGGCCGGGCGCTTGATCGAGTATGGCGACGCCGATGTGATGGTCGCCGGCGGCAGCGAAGCGGCGGTGTCGCCGCTCGGCGTGGGCGGTTTCGCTGCGATGCGCGCGCTGTCGACCCGCAACGACGACCCCGCCACCGCATCGCGCCCATGGGACAAGGACCGCGACGGTTTTGTGCTCGGCGAGGGTGCCGGTGCCGTCGTGCTCGAGGAGTACGAGCACGCCAAGGCACGCGGGGCGAAGGTCTATGCCGAGCTGCTCGGGTACGGCATGAGCGCGGACGCCGGCCACATCACCGCACCCAACACCGACGGCCCGCGCCGGGCGATGCGGGCCGCCCTGCGCAATGCCGCGCTCGATGCCACGCAGGTGCAGTACCTCAACGCGCATGGCACCTCCACGCCGTTGGGCGATGTCAACGAGACGCAGGCGATCAAACTCGCGTTCGGCGAGCACGCCAAGAAAATGGTGATCAGTTCGACCAAGTCGATGACCGGCCACCTGCTTGGCGGCGCCGGCGGCATCGAGACCGTGTTCACGGTGCTGGCGCTGCATCACCAAGTGGTGCCGCCGACGATCAACATCTTCAACCAAGACCCCGAATGCGACCTCGACTACTGCGCCAACGAGGCGCGCGAGATGCGCATCGACGCGGCAGCGAAGAACAATTTCGGCTTCGGCGGCACCAACGGCACCCTGGTGTTGCGCCGCGCTTGAGCGCGTGCGAGCGCCGCGGGCCATGCGCGCTGCGACGGCGTTCGAGTTGGACGTGACCCCCGGCCGCGGCGAGCGCGTGGCGCTGGCCGCCATCGGAGGCCTGTGCGCGGCGGCGCTGTCAAGCTGGGCGTGGTCGCATGTCGACGCCGCCGCCGGCCCGATGGGCCACGGCCCATGGCCGTGGATCGGCACCGGTCTTGGTGCCGCGGTCATCGGCGCGTTGATCGGCTGGACATTCGCTCCGCGCTCAGCGGGGATGCTGGCCTGGCGGCAAGGGCAGTGGACGCTTCAGCGGCCGCCTGACCAAGCCCGCACCGGTGAGCTGCAGGCCAAGCTCGACGCGGGCAGCTGGATGCTGCTGTGCTTTCGCCCGACCGACGGCGGGACGGTGAGTTGGCTCGCGGTGAGTCGTCGCGCGGGCGGGCCAGCCTGGCATGCGCTACGAGCCACGCTGTTCGCCCCCGGCGCGCCCGATCGGCGGCATGATCCCGGCGGGGATGCGCGGTCGTGAGTCCTCACGACGCCGACCGCTCGCTGGTCGAGCGCGCGCAGAAAGGGGACTCGCGCGCGTTCGAGATGCTGGTCGTCAAGTACCAGAGGCGCATCGAGCGCCTGATCTCGCGCATGGTGCGCGACGCGGATTTGGTGCACGACGTGGCGCAGGAGGCGTTCATCCGCGCCTACCGCGCGCTGCCGCAGTTCCGCGGCGAGAGCGCGTTCTACACCTGGCTGTATCGCATCGCCGTCAACACCGCCAAGAAGGCCCTGGTCGAGATGAAGCGCGACCCCGTATCGACCGATTCGGCGCGCGCGCGAACGGGGGAGGAAGAGGAAACTTACCGCATCGACCACGAACTAAGCGACGGTGAGACGCCCGAGGCGCTGCTGGCGAGCAAGGAAATCGCCGCCACCGTCAATGCTGCGATCGACGCCCTGTCGGAAGACCTTCGCCAGGCCATCACGCTGCGGGAGATCGAAGGCCTGAGCTATGAAGAGATCGCGGACGTGATGAATTGCCCGATCGGCACCGTGCGCTCACGGATCTTTCGCGCCCGTGAGGCGATCGCATCACGATTGCGACCGTTGTTGGGTACGCGCGAAGGGGAGCGCTGGTAACGCGCGCGCCTCGCGACAGACCTTGGAGTAAAGATGCCTGACGAACCCACTCACAGCCCGCAGCAGCAGCCCAACGACGAATGGGCTGCGTTGTCGTCGCTGGCCGATGGCGAAGCCACCGCAGACACTCAGGAGCGCTGCCTGGCGCTGTGGGCCGAACAGGCCGCCGCGCGCGAACGTTGGCGCCAGTATCAATTGATCGGCGACGTGCTGCGCTCGCGAGAGCTGGCGCGTGAGGACGCTCACGATGCCGCCTTTCTGGCGGCGCTGCGTGCGCGGCTGGCGCGCGAGCCGGTGGTGCTGCGGCCCGCGCGCGCCGCGATCGTCCAGCGCTTCAGGTCATGGGCCGCGCCGTTGGCGGCAGGCGCTGGCGTGGCCGCGGTCGCCGGCGTGGTGGCGATGCTGGGCTCGACGCCCGTCTCCTTCGAATCGGCACCGCTCGCGCGTGCGCCGGTCGCAGGCAGCGAGGTCGTGCAACCGGCCCTGGCGCCAACCCCGGAATCGACACAGCGGGTCAACGGGCGACTGATCCGCGACGCTCGCTTGGATCGCTATTTCGCGGCGCATCGGCAGAGCGGGACAGGCGCCGCCCTCCAGATGCCCGGTGGCGTCGTGCGCAGCGTCGACACCATCGTGCTGGAGGATCGGTGATCGCCCTGCGCCGATCGTTCGGTACCTGGTTATGGGCGGTGAGTTTGGTCGCCGCCTGGCCGGCGCAGGCACAGACGGCCGCATCGGCGGTGCCTGCCGATCGCCCGAGCGATCTGCGCTCGTGGATCGCGCGCGTGCAGCGCGCGGCGAGCACGCTCAACTACCAAGGCACGCTGGTATCCAACGCAGCCGGCGTGGTGTCGAGCTCGCGCGTGCTGCACTTCTGCGAAGGCAAGCAGCGCTATGAGCGCATCGACGTACTCGACGGCGAAACGCGGCAGGTGCTGCGCCACAA
>DASTZF010000270.1:0-9959 GCA_035764445.1 Burkholderiaceae bacterium | reverse complement strand
GGGCCACGAGGGCTCGTCGTCATCGTCGACCTGCAGCTCACCCAGCCACTGCAGGTGCGCCGACGCCTCCTCGTCGAGGCGGCGGCGCCGCAGCGCATCGACCAGCTTTCGCCGTGCCACCGTCAGCAACCAGGCGTCGGGAACGCGCGGCACGCCGCTGACCGGCCACTCGGTGAGTGCGACGGCCAGGGCCTCGGACAGGGCATCCTCGGCGCCCGCGACGTCGCGCGTGCGCGCGGCGAGAAAGGCGATCAGCTTGCTGTAGCTGCGTCGGGCCGCCGCCTCGGCGGCCTGCGCGGCCGCCGGGCCGGCTTCGCGCTCCTCCCGCTCGCTCACATCACCCAGACCGGCCTCACCTCGACGATGCCGTGCGCGGCGCCCGGGCAGCGTGCGGCCCACGACAGTGCGGCGTCGAGGTCCGGCACATCGATCAGGAAGTAGCCGCCGAGCTGTTCGCGCGTCTCGGCGTAGGGGCCGTCGAGCACCTGCGTCTTGCCCGACTGCAGGCGCACGGTGGTGGCCGACGCGGCGGGGCGCAGCCGGTTGCTGTTCTTCAGGATACCGGCCTTCTTCAAGGCCTCGTGATAGGCGCCGTAGGCGGCCAGGCCCTCCGCCTGCTGCGACGCGGGCAGCTTGTCGAATCCATTAGGGTCGGAATAGATCAGCAGCATGTATTCCATGTCAACGCTCCAGGGGTGACGGCGGTGCGAAAGTGCCTCGCCTGGACAATGTCGCGCGGTGCCCGGCGATTTCGACAACCGCCGGCGATGATCGCACCAACCCACGCAGCGCGTCAGGCACCGCGTCGGAGGTCGAGTTCCATGAACACGGCGCTGCGGCGATAGGCCTCGAGCGCCTCGGCGGCCTGGTAGTCGCGCATGCTGTTGTCGTCATACGGCGCGATGTCGACGAAGCCGAGCGAGCGGTACAGCGCGTGCGCGGCCGTCAGGGTCTTCAGGCTTTCCAGCCGCAGCCGCTGGAAGCCGATCTGCCGGGCGTCGAGCAGCAGGCGCTGCGCCAGCAAGCGGCCGACACCGAGGCCGCGTGCGCGCGGCCGCACATACATGCGCTGGATCTCGCCGATATCGCGCGTGAGCGACCTCAACGCGCCGACGCCGACCGGTTCCAGGCCCTGGCACGCCAGATACGAGCGGCCGCGCGGCGGGTAGAACTTGACAGGGTCTTCGATGTCCGAGCGCACCATGGCGTCGACGTCGAAGCTCAGGCCGTGGTCGCGCGCGGCGACGCCGGCGACCCAGCGCAGGTATTCGGTGACCAGCTCGCGCGCGGCGTCGCGCTGCGGCGGGGAGTCGACCGGTTGCAGGGCGATTTGCGTCATCATCGAACACCCGTGTCCCGTTGCGTCGGGCCACGGCGTTCTACTGCCAAGGCCGTGATGCGTCTTGAACGATCTTGCGACGCCAGAGCGCAGGGCGACTGGCTCGTCAGCGAAGAGCCGGCGTTCGGCGTGGCGCGCCTGCGCGCCCGATTGCAGCGCGCGGCCCACGCGCGGCACCGGCACGACACCTACACGGTGGCGCTGACCGAGAGTGGCGTGCAGGAATTCGGCTACCGTGGCTCGGTGCACCGCAGCCTGCCCGGCCAGATCGTGCTGCTGCACCCCGACGAGGCCCACGACGGACGCGCCGGCACGGCGGCGGGCTTCGCCTACCGCACGCTCTACGTCGAGCCGTCTCTGTTGCTCGACGCGCTGCACGCCATCGCGCCGCGAGCCGCCGCGCTGCCGTTCGTCGCCGACCCGGTGCGCAGCGATCCTGCGTTGGCCAGCGGGCTCGCCACGGCGTTCGACGGTCCGATGGAGCTGCTGCGCGCGCACGAACTCGCGCTGGCGGTCGCGCTCGCCGTGGCGCGTCTCGACGGTCGCGCGTCCGACGCCGGCACGCTCGCGCTCGACGACGCGGCCCTGGATCGGGTGCGCGAACATCTCGCGCGGCATTGCCAGCGCGTCGTGCGCGCCGACGAGCTCGAGGCGCTCAGCGGGTTGTCGCGCTTCGTGTTGTGTGCGCAGTTCAAGCAGCGCTTCGGCACCACGCCCTATCGCTACCTGCTGATGCGTCGCCTCGAGCGGGTGCGCGCGCGGCTGCGTCAGGGCGAACCGCTGGCCGCGGTGGCCGCCGACGCGGGCTTTGCCGATCAGGCGCACATGACGCGGCTGTTCAAGGCGGCGGTCGGATTCACGCCCGGTCAGTACGCTGCGCTGCACGCGGGCCACTGAGGATCGACACGATGTCGGCGTCTCATTTCCCGGTGCCGGGCCATCGCACTGCCTCGATGACGCCGATCGGCGTCGAGCGGATGGGCGACGCCGCCGACGCGCTGCGCGATCGCACGGTGCTGCGGCTGGAGAACCTCGACACCGACCTGTTGCCGCCATCCGAGGCACTGGCCGCCACGCATGCCGCGGTCGACGACGACGATGCCAACAGCTATCTGCCGTTCTTCGGGCACGACCGCCTTCGCGAGGCGGCGACGCGGCTGGTCGAGCGCAGCGGCGGCTACGCCGCCGGCAGCATCGACTGGCGGCGCCAGTGCTTCGTCTCGGCGGGCGGCCTGAACGGCGTGCTGAATGCGCTGCTGGCGCTGATTGAGCCCGGCGACGAGGTGGTGCTGACCAGCCCGACCTACGTCGGGCTGATCAACCGCGTGCGGCTGGCCGGCGGCGTGCCGCACTTCATCCGCCTGGTTCCCGCCACCACCGGGTGGCGGCTCGATCCGTCGAGCGTGGCGCACGCGGTCACACCGCGCACGCGGGCGTTTCTGATGATGAGCCCGTCGATGCCCAGCGGCGCGGTGCTCAATCGCGACGAGTGGGTCGCCGTGTGTGCCGCGTGTGCGGCCGCCGACGCCTGGATGATCGTCGACAGCGCGATGGAGCGCCTGCTGTTCGCCGGCGTGCCGCATTGGCACCCGGCGCAGTTTGCCGACATGGCGGAGCGCACCGTCACCGTCGGCGCGGCGTCGAAGGAGTACCGCATGATCGGCTGGCGCGTCGGCTGGGTGGTGTGCCCGCTGCAGGCGGCCGAAGCGATCGGACGCGTCGCGATCTCCAACGTCGTGTGCCCGGTGGGCATCGCGCAGCAGGCGGTGGCAGCGGCGATCGGCGCCGCCGACGATGGCATCGCGCGCTGCGTGGCCACGTGGCAGCAGCGGCACGACTTCATCGTGCAGGCGCTGTCGCCGCAGTTTCGCGTCGTCCCGGCCGCCGGCGGCTGGTCACTGTTGATCGACATGACGCCGCACGGCCTCACCGGCGCACAGGCATCGGCGGCCGCGCTGCGGCACGGCGTGGCCGCGACGTCGATGGAGAACTGGGGCGAGGACGACACCGCACGCTATCTGCGGCTGGTGTTCGCCAACGAGCCGCTCGAGCGTCTGCGCGATCTCGCGCCGCGTTTGCAGCGCGCCGTCGCCGCAGCGCGTTGACACGCCGCACGGCGGCGTCGGCTATCCTGCGGCGCTGCTCACAGCAGATCGATATCACCGAGGAGACAACGCATGACCCTGATTCGCCGCGCCGCGCTCGTGATCGGCGCATTGCTCGGCCTGGTGGGGCCTGCCGCAGCGCAGGGCTATCCGAACAAGCCGATCCGCCTGGTGGTGACGTTTCCCAGCGGTGGTGCGCCGGACACGCTGGCGCGGCTGTTCAGCGAGCGCGCTCAACTCGGCCAGCCGATCGTGGTCGACAACAAGCCCGGTGCCGGCGGCAACATCGGCTCGGACTTCGTCGCCAAGTCGTCCCCCGACGGCTACACGCTGGTGGTCGGCACGGTCGGCACGCACTCGATCAACGGTGCGCTGTACTCGAAGATGCCGTACGACATGGTCAAGGACTTCACGCCGGTCGGCCACATCGCGTCCGCGCCGAACCTGCTGGTGGTGACCAACGACCTGCCGGTCAAGACGGTGGCCGAGCTGATCGCGTACATGAAGGCCAACCCCGGCAAACTGAGCTTCGGGTCGCCGGGCATCGGCACCTCGGTGCACGTGTCGGGCGAGCTGTTCAAGTCGATGACCGGCACCCAGATGACGCACGTCCCGTACAAGGGCCGCCAGTTCGCGATTCCGGACCTGGTGGGTGGACAGATCCAGCTGATGTTCGACAACATGCCGTCGGCGCTGCCGATGGCCAAGGAAGGCAAGATCCGCGCGATCGCGCAGACGACGCTGAAGCGCTCGCCGGCGGCGCCCGACGTGCCGACCGTTGCCGAGACGGTGCCGGGGTTCGAGGCGACCACGTGGTTCGCGATGTTCGCACCCGCCGGCACGCCAGCGGAGGTGGTCAGCAAGCTCAACGCCGAGATGAAGCGCGTGTTCTCGCTGCCCGACGTGCAGGACAAGCTGAAGACGATCGGCCTCGAGCCGTGGCTGTCGACGCCCGACGAGCTGGCGAAGTATCAGGCTGCCGAGATCGTCAAATGGGCCAAGGTGGTGAAGGAATCGGGCGCGAAAGCGGAGTAGTCAGCGCGCGCAGCCTCACACCTGGCCCTTGAACCCCCGCAGCTCGCGCAGCATCCAGTCGATGAACGCGCGCGTGCGCGCCGGCAGCATCCGCGCGTGCGGCACCAGCAGGCTTACCGGTCGCAGCGGTGGCTCGAAGCCGGCGAGCACGACCTTCAACCGGCCTTCTTTCAGCAGTGCATCGACCTGGTACGACATGAAGACGCCGCAGCCGAGGCCGGCCACGCAGGCGTCGACCAGCGAAGGCAGGTGGTTGCAACGCAGGCTGCCGTGCACCGGCACCGTGAACACCTTGCCTTGGTCGTGGAACGACAACTCGCGCGCGGCGTCGGTCGGACGCACGCAGTCGTGCTGCGCCAGCTCGCGTGGGTGCTTCGGCACGCCCTGGCGCCGCAGGTAGCCGGGGCTGGCAACCACCAGCCGCCGCACGGCACCGATGTGGCGCGCGACCAGCGACGAGTCCTCGAGCGGCCCGATGCGGATGCCGACGTCGAACCCCTCGTCGAGCAGGTTGATCACGCGGTCGAGCAGCACCAGTTCGACCCGCACCTCGCGGTGACGCTGCACGAAGCGGGTCACCGCCGGCGCGACGTGCAGCTGGCCGAACATCACCGGTGCCGTCACCGCCAGCGGCCCGGCGATCGCCGACGAATCGCTGCTGACCGCACGCCCGGCGTCGTCGACCGCGGCCAGGATCTGCCGACAGTGCTCGAGGTAGCGGCGCCCCTCCTCGGTGAGCGCAACGCGGCGCGTCGTGCGATTGAACAGCCGCACGCCGAGACTCGACTCGAGCGCGGCCAACGACCGCACCACCGACGGCACCGACGCGTTCAGCGCGCGCGACGCCGCGGTGAAGCCGCCGGCGTCGGCGATGCGCACGAAGGTGGCCATGGCCTTGAGCTGATCCACGGCGGCATCGTAGACCCGGCGCGCCGATTGTTGCGCGCCGCGCAGCAATCCACTGTGCCGCACGGCGTTGCGGCCGCAGGGGGATGCCCCCAACATGCCCGCCATGGACACATCGACCCGCCACGATCCCTTCCACGCCGGTGAGCAAGCCCTGCAGCAGCGGGTCGGCGTGCGCGAACGCATCGCCGAGGCTGGCGCTCGCATGGTGCGCGACCAGATGCCCGAGCAGCACCGCGAGCTGTTCGGCCAGCTGCCGTTCGTGCTGGTCGGTAGCGTCGATGCAGCGGGCCAGCCGCACGCGTCGCTGCTGGCGGGACCGCCGGCATTCATGCGCACGCCCGACGCGCACACGTTGGCCGTCGACGCGCTGCCGCATGCGGCCGACCCGCTGGCGCAGGCGCTGCGCGTCGGCGCCTCGCTCGGCGTGCTCGGCATCGAGCCGCACACGCGGCGGCGCAACCGCCTGAACGGCGTGGTGTCGGCGCTGCGCGCCAATGGCTTCGACATCGGGGTGCGCCAGAGCTTCGGCAATTGCCCGAAGTACATCCAGGCCCGGCAGGCGCAGTGGCAAGGCGGCGACGCCGACGCGGTGCGCGTGGTGAGCGCGGCGAGGCTCGACGAGGCCGGCGCGGCGCTGGTTCAGCGCGCCGACACCTTCTTCATCGCCAGCAGCGTGCCGCCGGCGCAGCTCGAGCGCAGCGCCGCGCACGGCGTCGACGTGTCGCATCGCGGCGGCAATCCCGGCTTCGTGCGCGTGGAGCCTGGCGGCGATGGGGTCGACACGCTGACGGTGCCGGATTTCTCAGGCAACAACCTGTTCAACACGCTCGGCAACCTGAGCGTCCATCCGCGCGCCGGCCTGCTGTTCATCGACTTCGAAGGCGATGCGCTGATGCAACTGTCGGTGGACGCCGAGATCGTTTGGGACGGACCCGTGTTGGCCGCGTTCGCCGGCGCCCAGCGTCTGCTGCGCTATCGCGTGCGCGCGATGCGGCGCTTCGCGAGCTTGCCGGGTCTGCGCTGGGGTGCGGCGCAGCGCTCGCCGTTCCTGCAGGCCACCGGCACCTGGTCGGTCGCCTGAGCGGCTAGTGGGCGCCGCCGGCGTCAGTGGTGGCGCCGGCCAGGCCGCTGCGCGGCTGCGCCCACCAGACGATCGCGATCAGGCCGAGGAACAGCAGCGCCGACAGGTAGAACAGGTCGGTCGCTGCCATCGTGTACGCCTGCTGGTCGACCAGGCGGTTCAGCGCGTTCTGCGCCTGCTCGGGCGACAGCCCCGACGCACCGAGTCGCGACAGCGCTTGCAGCGCGGCGTCGTTGCCGCGATGCAGCGATTCGGTCAGCTGCGCATGGTGCAGCGACGCGCGGCTGTCCCACCAGGTGGTGAAGATCGAGGTGCCGAATGCGCCGGCGCTGATGCGCACGAAGTTCGACATGCCCGATGCGTCGGGCAGCTCCTCAGGTTTGAGGCCGCTGAACACGATCGCCTGCAGCGGGATGAAGAAGAACGCCATCGCCGCGCCCTGCAGCAGCGTCGGCAGCAGGATCACCCAGACGGTGGCGTTGGTGTTGAAGTTCGAGCGCATCCACAGCACCAGCGCGAAGCCGACGAAGGCCACCGTGGTCAGCATGCGCGGGTCGAGCTTGGCGACGTTCTTGCCGACCCACGGCGACATCACGATCGCCAACAGACCCACCGGCGCCATCGCCATGCCGGCCCAGGTGGCGGTGTAGCCCATCCACTGCTGCAGCCACAGCGGCAGCAGCACGACGTTGCCGAAGAAGAGGCCATAGCCGACCGACAGCGCCGTCGTGCCGACCAGGAAGTTGCGGCGCGCGAACAGTCTCAGATTGACGATCGGGTGCGCGTCGGTCAGCTCCCACGCCAGGAAGTACAGGAACCCGACCGCAGCGACGATCGCCAGCATGACGATCTGCGTCGAGCCGAACCAGTCGAGCTCCTTGCCTTTGTCGATCATGATCTGGAAGGCGCCGATCCACAGCACGATCAGCACCAGCCCGATGTAGTCGACCGGCACCTTGCGGCGGGCCGAGTCGCGCGAGCGGTAGATCGACCAGGTCAACGCCGCCGACACCAGGCCCACCGGCACGTTGATGTAGAAGATCCACGGCCAGCTGATGTTGTCGGTGATCCAGCCACCTAGCAGCGGCCCCATCACCGGCGCCACCAGCGTCGTCATGCCCCAGAATGCGATCGCCATGCCGGCCATCGCCGGCGGGTAGCTGGCCAGCAGCAAGGTCTGCGACAGCGGAATCATCGGGCCGGCAACCAGCCCCTGCAGCACGCGGAACGCGATCAGCGCTTCGATGCTCGGCGCCAGGCCGCACAACCACGACGCCAGCACGAACAGCAGCACGCTGCCGACGAACAGCCGCACTTGGCCGAAGCGCTGCGTCAGCCAGCCCGTCAGCGGCACCGCGATCGCGTTGGCGACCGCGAACGACGTGATGATCCAAGTCCCTTGGCTCGGGCTGACACCGAGGTCGCCCGAGATGGCCGGAATCGACACATTGGCGATCGACGTGTCGAGTACGTTCATGAACACGGCGAGCGACAGCACCAACGTGCCGACCGCGCGCTCGGCGCCCTGCAGTGGCGCCGGGACCGCTGCTTTGGCCGCCCGCGGTGCAGGCGGTGCAGTCGAGGGAGCGGCCGTAGCCGCCTGTGCGGAGCTCATGCGGGGCAGTTCAGGGCGCTACTGCGCGATCGATGCCGCTGCACCGACCACCGGCGCAGCCACCACCGGCGCCACGCGCGCCGCGCCGCGGCCGAGATTGACCGCGATGATCTCGTGCACGCGGCGATCGGCCTCGGCGCTCGGCGTGTCGAACACCGCGGTCTGGCTGCTCGCGCGCTGCGGCAGCTGAGCGCTCAGCACCGACGCGCCCGACGTCTCGCGCAGGTCGACGGTGGCTACCATCGACAGCCCGACGCGCAGTGGGTGTGCGGCGAGCTGCTTGGGATCGAGCTCGACGCGCACCGGCACTCGCTGCACCACCTTGATCCAGTTGCCGGTCGCGTTCTGCGCCGGCAGCAGCGCGAAAGCCGCGCCGGTACCGGCGCCGACGCCGACCACGCGGCCGTCGTACTCGACGCGGTTGCCGTAGAGATCGGCCTTCAGCAAGACTCGCTGGCCGATGCGCATGTCGCGCAGCTGCACTTCCTTGAAATTGGCCTCGACCCACACTTGGTCGAGCGGAATCACCGACATCAGCGGCGTGCCCGGCGTGATGCGCTGGCCCACCTGCACCGTGCGGCGCGCCACCTGGCCCGCCACCGGCGCCGGCAGCTCGTTGCGCTGCACCGCCAGGAACGCCTCGCGCACTGCCGCCGCGGCGCGCTCGACGTTGGGGTGCTTCTCGACATTGGTGCCTTCGGTGAGCGCGCGATTGCTCGCGGCCTGCTCGCGTGCCGCGGCGAGCGCCGAGCGTGCGCCGGCCAGTGCGCTCTGCGCGGCGGCCAGGGTCGCCTCGGCGTGATGCATCTCTTCGCCGGCCACCGCGCCGGTGGCGGCGAGCGGCTTGCGCCGCAACACGTCGTCGTTGGCGCGCGCGACATCGGACTGCATGCGCGCGACCTCGGCCTCGCGCAACTTGATCGTCGCCTCCAGCGTCGCGTTGTTGGCGTACAGGGTGCGCACCTCGCGCACCGTCTGCGCGAGTTGCGATTCGGCGCGCTCGAGGGTCAGCCGGGCATCGGCCGGGTCCAGCCGCACCAGTGGCTGGCCGACCTTGACGACGTCGGTGTCGTCGACCAGCACGGCGAGCACGGTCCCTGCGACCTGCGGCGTGATCTGCACCACCGGCGCCTGCACGTAGGCGTTGTCGGTGGACTCCTGGTGTCGCAGCACCAGCGCCCAGTACGCGCCGTAGCCGAGCCCCGCCGCCAGCACGGCGGCGGTGACGGCGATCAACGCCGGCTTGCGTTTGGACCCGTTGCCGTTGGCAGCAGCGGCCGGCGAAGGAGCTTGTGTGGTCATGGTTGGATTTCGCGATCGAGTCGAGGTCAGCGTGCGGCCGTCGTCTGCGGCAGCTCGGCGCCGGCGTCGAAGCCACCGCCCAGCGCGCGCACCAGCGCGACTTCGCTGGCCAGGTGGCGTGCCTTGAGGTCGGTGTCGGCGAGGCGTTGCGTCAGCACGTTGGTCTGCGCCGCCAGCACGACGAGGAAGTTGCCGAGTCCCGCGCGATAGCGCTGCACCGCGAGGTCGTAGGCGGCGTTGGCGGCCGCAGTGGCGTCGCGTTGCGCACTCTGCTGGCGCTCGATCGAGCGCAGGCCGGTCAGCTCGTCGGCGACCTCGCGCAGCGCGTGCAACAGTGCGCCGTTGTACGCCTCGATCGATGTGTCGACATCGGCGCGGCGGGCGTCGAGGTTGGCCTGCAGGCGGCCGGCATCGAACAGCGGCAGGTGCAGCGCAGGCCCGGCGCCGTAGATCAGCGAGCCGCTGTCGAGCAGCCGGTTCAGCCCGAGCGACGACAGCCCGACGAACGCGGTGAGGTTGACATTGGGGTAGAACTGCGCGCGCGCCACGTCGCTGTCACGCGTGGCCGCCTCG
>DASTZF010000269.1:0-6729 GCA_035764445.1 Burkholderiaceae bacterium | reverse complement strand
TCGATCGACATCGCCGCGGCGAAGAACTCGCCGGGGGTCGTCGACATCATCACCGGCGCCGACCTCGCCGAGGCGAAGGTTGGAGGCCTCCCGTGCGGCTGGCTGATCCACAGCAAGGACGGCTCGCCGATGAAGGAGCCGGCGCACCCGGTGCTCGCGCAGGGCAAGGTGCGCCACGTCGGCGACCAGGTCGCGCTCGTCGTCGCCGAGACGCTGCTGCAGGCCAAGGACGCGGCCGAGCTCGTCGTCGTCGACTACGAGGAGCTGCCGGCGGTGGTCGACGTCGCCGGCGCCGACCGCGCTGGCGCGAGCGTCCACGACGACGTGCCGAACAACACGTGCTACGACTGGGGCCACGGCGACAAGGCGGCGGTCGACGCGGCGTTCGCGAAGGCGGCGCACGTCACGAAGCTCTCGTTCGTCAACAACCGGCTGGTGCCGAACGCGATCGAGCCGCGCGCCGTCAATGCGAGCTACAACCGGAGCGACGAGAGCTACACGCTCTACGTCGCCAACCAGAACCCGCACGTCGAGCGCCTGCTGATGTGCGCGTTCGTGCTCGGCATTCCCGAACACAAGATGCGCGTGGTGGCGCCCGACGTCGGCGGCGGCTTCGGCTCCAAGATCTACCTCTACGGCGAGGAGACCGCGCTCGTCTTCGCGAGCAAGCAGCTCAAGCGACCGATCAAGTGGACCGCCGAGCGCTCGGAGTCCTTCCTCACGGATGCGCATGGCCGCGACCACATCACCAACGCCAAGCTCGCGCTCGACAAGGACGGCAAGTTCACCGGCCTGAAGGTCGAGACCACGGCCAACCTCGGTGCGTACCTGTCGACCTTTGCGTCGGCGATTCCGACCATCCTGTATGCGACCTTGCTCGCCGGCCAGTACAAGACGCCGAAGATCTGGTGCGAAGTGACGGCGATGTTCACCAACACGACGCCGGTCGACGCGTACCGCGGCGCCGGGCGCCCCGAGGCGACTTACCTGCTCGAGCGCATCGTCGAGACGGCGGCCACCGAGCTGAAGATCGATCCGGCCGAGCTCCGCCGGCGCAACTTCATCACCGAGTTCCCGTACGCGTCGCCGGTCGGGCTGACCTACGACACCGGCGACTACAACGCCACGCTCAGCAAGGCGATCGAGCTCGGCGACGTCGCCGGCTTCGCCAAGCGCAAGGCGGCCACCGAAGCCCAGGGGCTGAAGCGCGGCATCGGCTACTCGGCGTACATCGAGGCGTGCGGCATCGCACCGTCGAGCGTCGCCGGTGCCCTGGGTGCGCGCGCAGGCCTGTTCGAGGCTGGCGAAGTGCGCGTGCACCCGACGGGCAAGGTGACGATCTTCACCGGCAGCCACAGCCACGGGCAGGGCCACGAGACCACGTTCGCGCAGGTGGTGGCCGACAAGCTCGGCATCGCGATGGACGATGTCGACATCCAGCACGGCGACACCGGCAAGATCCTGTTCGGCATGGGCACCTACGGCAGCCGCTCGATCGCGGTGGGCGGCACCGCGATCGTCAAGGCGGTCGACAAGATCATCGCCAAGGGCAAGAAGATCGCCGCGCACCTGATGGAGGCGGCCGACACCGACGTCGTGTTCGAAGGTGGCGCGTTCAAGGTCGCCGGCACCGACAAGAGCGTGCCGTTCGCGCAGGTGGCGTTGACCGCCTACGTGCCGCACAACTTCCCGCACGACAAGCTCGAGCCGGGCCTCAACGAGAACGCGTTCTACGACCCCAGCAACTTCACCTATCCGGCCGGCACCTACATCTGCGAGGTCGAGGTCGATCCGGCCACCGGCGCGGTGAAGATCGACCGCATGACCGCGTGCGACGACTTCGGCAACGTCATCAACCCGATGATCGTCGAGGGCCAGGTGCACGGCGGCCTGGCGCAGGGGCTCGGCCAGGCGCTGATGGAATACGGCGCCTACGACGAGAACTCGGGCCAGCTGCTGGCCGGCAGCTACATGGACTACGCGATGCCGCGCGCCGACGACTTTCCGACCTTCAACGTGCAGACGGTGAAGGGCACACCGTGCACGCACAACCCGCTGGGGGTCAAGGGCTGTGGAGAGGCCGGTGCGATCGGCTCGCCGCCGGCACTGATCAACGCAATCTGCAACGCGCTGGGCGTCAAGGACGTGCCGATGCCGGCATCCCCGTACAACGTGTGGAAGGCGGCGCAAGCCATCAACCGCTGAGCCCCACAGGAGAAGCACATGCAAGCATTCAACTATGCGAAGCCTTCGTCGCTGTCCGAGGCGGCGCGCGCCGCCGGCGGTGCCGACGCCAAGCTGCTGGCCGGCGGCCAGTCGCTGCTGGCAGCGATGAAGCTCGGCTTGGCCGCACCCGCGGCACTGGTCGACCTGGGCGGCCTCACCGAACTGAAAGGCATCACGGTGTCGGGCGGCACGGTGAAGATCGGTGCGATGACCACGCACGCCGCTGTCGCCGCGTCGAAGGAAGTGCAGCAGGCGATTCCGGCGCTGGCGGAGCTCGCCGGCGGCATCGGTGACCGCCAGGTGCGCAATCGCGGAACGATCGGCGGCAGCCTCGCCAACAACGACCCCGCCGCAGACTATCCCGCCGCGGCGTTGGCGCTCGGCGCGACGATCCAGACCGACAAGCGCACGATCTCGGCCGATGATTTCTTCAAGGGCCTGTACCAGACCGCACTCAACGACGGCGAGGTCATCACCGCGGTCAGCTTTCCGGTGCCCGACAAAGCCGGCTGGCAGAAATTCAAGCAGCCGGCGTCGCGCTTTGCGCTGGTGGGCGTGTTCGCCGCCAAGGGCAAGGGCGGCGTCCGGGTGGCGGTCACCGGTGCCGGGGCGAGCGGCGTGTTCCGCGCCAAGGCGCTCGAAGAGAAGCTCGCCGCCAACTGGTCGGGCAGCGCATGCGACGGCGTGAAGATCGATGCCAAGAGCCTCAATGGCGACCTGCACGGCTCAGCCGAATACCGCGCGGCGTTGATCCCGGTACTGGCCAAGCGCGCGGTCGGCTGACTCAGCTCGCTTATGCCACACTGACAACGGCCGAAAGGCCGTTGCGTCGAAGGCTGACTTCGCGCAGCGAAGTCAAGGCGCGGCTGCGCCGGCCGAAGACAAACGCCGCACAGAAGAGAATCACTTCGTGACGACGCATGATCTCCCCGCCAGCATCGACGAGCTGCAGCAGCGCCTACTCGCGCTGGACTACGTGGCCGACCGGCAGCTGGCCACTGCCGTGTACCTGGCACTGAAGCTTCAGCGGCCGCTCTTCCTCGAAGGCGAACCGGGCACCGGCAAGACAGAGATCGCGCGCACGCTCGCCGGCATGCTCGGCCGCGAGCTGATCCGCCTGCAGTGCTATGAAGGCCTCGACCTCGCCGGCGCCGCCTACGAGTGGAACTACGGGCGCCAGATGCTCGAAATCCGGCTGGCCGAGGCGGCCGGTGAGACCAGCGGCGCACCGGAGCGCGAGCGCGCACGGCGCGACGCGCTGGCCTCAGAGTTGTTCTCCGAGCGCTTCCTGATCCAGCGCGCGCTGCTGCAGGCGATCGATCCCCAGCGCAGCGTGCCGCCGGTGCTGCTGATCGACGAGCTCGACCGCGCCGACGAACCGTTCGAGGCGTTCCTGCTCGAGGTGCTGTCGGAGTTCCAGATCACGGTTCCGGAGATCGGCACCATCAAGGCGACGACGCCGCCGATCGTCGTGCTGACGTCCAACCGCACGCGCGAGATCCACGACGCGGTCAAGCGCCGCTGCCTGTACCACTGGGTCGCGTTCCCCGACGCGGCGCGCGAGCTGCTGGTGCTGCAGCGGCGCGTGCCCGGCGTCGCACAGCAACTCGCACAGCAGGTCGTTGCCTTCGTACAGCGGCTGCGACAGGTGGAGCTGTACAAGCAACCGGGCATCGCCGAGACCATCGAATGGGCCAGAGCCCTGATGCAGCTCGACGCGCTGGTGCTCGACCCCGCGGTGATCCAGGACACGCTCGGCGTGCTGCTGAAGTACCAGGACGACATCGCGCGCATGCAAGGCGGCGAGGCCGCGCGCCTGCTCGAAGAGGTGCGCAACGCGGCGCGGGCACCGGTGTGACTTGCATGCTGCTGCTTGCGGTGGTCGCGCGGCGCGGCGGGCGGTACCCGCGGCGGGCTCATGATGGGGCGGTCGGCCTCAACGGCCGACAATTCGGTGCTGCTGGCAAAGCCGTGGGTGGGTGTGCGGTGGCGCGATTTATGCGGCGCCGAGGAGCGCAGGGTTGCGAGGGGGAGCCCGGCGCCGCCCAAGCGGCGACGGGCCGGCGAGCATTGGCGAGCACCGAGCATAGGCGCGACGCGCCAGCGTCGTGCCGGCCATGCGAGGGCGAGTTCCGCAGCCGCCCTCGCAACTCGAGCACCGCAGGGCACCGGCGCGTAGCGCCGGCGCCGCATCATGAGCGCCGCCGCATACCCGCCCGCGGCTTTGCCTCGCTCGGACGTCGCAAGTCAACAGACCCGGGCGCCTAGGGCCATGCTCGCTGTTCCGCACCAAGCCCCCGGCCACCTCGCCGAAAACGTCATGCACTTCGCGCGTGTGCTGCGCAGTGCCGGCATGGCGGTGGGCACCGATCGCGTGCAGCTTTCGCTGCAGGCGCTGAGGCTGGCCGGGTTCGACAGCAGGCGCGACTTCCACGCGGTGCTGTCCACCTGCATGCTCGATCGCATCGAGCACAGGGATCTGTTCGATCAGGCGTTCGAGCTGTTCTGGCGCGATCCCGATCTCGAAGGCCGCATGCGCGCGATGCTGCTGCCCAAGGTGCGCGCGCAACAGGCGCTGCAGCCGGAACAGCGCGAGAACCGGCGCCTCGGCGACGCGCTGTTTCCCAGCCCGCGGCCCGATCAGCCGATGCCGCAGGCCGACGACGAGATGCAGTTCGACGCCGCCTTCACGGTCAGCGACCGCGAGGTGCTGCGCAAGGCGGACTTCGACACCATGAGCACGGAGGAATGGCGCGCCGCGCGCCGCGCGCTGGCGCAGATGCGCTGGGTGTTCGAGCCGCTGCCGACGCGCCGCAGCGAACGCTCGCTGCGCGCCAACCGCGTCGACTGGCGCGCCACCCTGCAGACGATGGCGCGCCACGGCGGCGAACTGTGGACGATGCGCTGGCGTCAGCCGCGGCCGCTGCCGGCACCGATGGTCGTGCTAGCAGACATCTCAGGCTCGATGAGCCGTTACTCGCGCATGCTACTGCACTTCGCTCACGCGCTCGGGCACGCCGAGGCGCGCGTCGAGAGCTTCGTGTTCGGCACGCGGCTGACGCGCACGACGCGGCTGCTCAAGAGCCGCGACCCCGACGTCGCGGTGGCGCAGGTGGTCAAGGCGGTCGAGGACTGGTCGGGCGGCACGCGCATCACGACCTGCCTGCACGAGTTCAATCAGCGCTGGGCGCGACGCTGCCTGAACAGCCGCACCACGGTGCTGATGATCAGCGACGGCCTCGAGCACGGCGACACCAAGGCGCTGTCGCACGAGATGGAGCGGCTGGCCAAGAGCTGTCGGCGCCTGATCTGGCTGAACCCGCTGCTGCGCTTCGAGCAGTTCCAGCCGAAGGCGGCAGGCATCCGCGCGATGCTGCCGCACGTCGACCGCTTCCTGCCGGTGCACAACCTCGAGAGCCTCGAGCAGATCGTGCGCCTGCTCGGCCAACCCGACCTGCCGCCGAAATGGCACTGACGCTCGGTCCCTGGCTGAAGGGCTTTCCGCCCGACGCAGTGCCGTGCGAGCCGCACGACATCGCGTCGCGGCGCTGGAACCTGCTCGCCGGCGACCTGCCGCTGCCGCTGGCGGTGCTCGACCGCGATGCGCTGGCGCACAACATCGGCTGGATGCAGGCCTACGCGCGCGAGCAAGGCCTGGACCTCGCGCCGCATGGCAAGACGACGATGTCGCCCGAGCTGTTCGCGCGCCAGCTCGACGCCGGCGCGTGGGGCATCACGTTCGCCAACGTGTTCCAGCTGCAGGTCGGCGTGGCTGCCGGCGTGCGACGCGCGTTGATCGCCAACCAGCTGGTGCAGGATATCGATCTGGCCGCGGTGCAGTCGCTGCAGCGCGAGCACGCTGGCCTGCGCGTGGTGTTCCTGGTCGATTCGCTGCAGCAGCTGCACCGCATCGAAGCGTGGTCGGCGGCGCGCGATGGGGCCACGCCGTTCGAGGCGCTGCTCGAGATCGGCATTCGCGGCGGCCGCACCGGCGTGCGCGCGCACGACGATGCGCTCGCATTGGCGCGCGCGCTGCACGCTAGCGCCGCGGTACGGCTGGTGGGCGTCGAAGGCTACGAAGGGCTCGGCGCGACCGGCGAAAGCGATCGCGATGCCGAGTACGCCGCGGCGTTGATGCAGCGGCTCTCCGCGGTGGCGCAGGCGTGCGACCGCGAAGGCCTGTTCGATGGTGACGAGGTCATCGTGTCGGCCGGCGGTTCGGGCATTTTCGACTTGGTGGCCGCACGCATGCGGCTGAACCTGCAGCGTCCGGTGCGTGGTCTGCTGCGCTCGGGTTGCTACGTCACGCACGACCACGGTCACTACCAGCGGCTGGTGCAACGCGTGAACGAGCGCTGCGGCTGCACCGATGGGCTGCGGCCGGCACTGCAGTTGTGGACCTGCGTGCAGAGCCTGCCCGAACCGGGGCTGGCGATCCTCACCGCCGGGCGGCGCGACGTCGGCTTCGACATGGGTCTGCCGCGACCGATCGGATTCGCGCCG
>DASTZF010000268.1:0-24547 GCA_035764445.1 Burkholderiaceae bacterium | reverse complement strand
GTGGCCGAACTCGTGCGCAAAGACGCCCACGCGGCCGTCTTCGGGCTCGGTGGAATAGGCGAACACCTTCACGCCGCGGTTCACGAACGCGTGCGGCAACGTCCACTTGTGCGACCAGATCATGTCTTTGCGCTTGGTCTTGCTGGGTTCGGCCTCGGCGCCGCCGCCGGCGTGGATCAGGAAGATGCCGTCGACGAAGCCGTCGCCGTCGGTGTCGAATCGCTGGAGGTTGTCGCCCTGGCAAAACACGGTGAGCGCGTCGAACAGCAAACCTGGGGTGTTGTGGGGGTAGTCGTCGCCCATCCCGCTCTCGCCAGCGGTGTAGAAGCCGTACGGGTTGGGCGCCCGCAGGTAGCCGACGACCTCGCCGCTGAGATCGAGTGCGCCATACGACATCTCGCGGTAGCGGTTGGTCATCGAGTCGGGGTTGTTGCGGTCGAACAGCATCTTCTGGAAGTCGGCCGCGGGCCGCGCGCCCGGGTTGTCGGCGAAGTCCACCAGGAGGGCCAGCGCATGCAGTTTGCGCGTCTGGCCTTTGACGGCGCGCGCCATGCGCGCAGCGCGCAGCGGCTTGTCCGCCGGCGCCGCCGCGAGCCGCACGTCGGCTGCGGGGTAGAACACGCCGTCGTTGAAGCCGGTGCGGCGCTTCACGTCGGCATTCAGCAAACCCATGTAGGAGGCCAGCCGCACGTCGGCCGACGAGAGCGCGTTGCTCTTCTTGATCGACTGCTTGATGTCCTTGAGCACCGCGGCCGTCGGGCGGCAGGTGGTGGGCCCGTCCTGGTAGCGGGGGATCACCGCGCCGCCGGTTGTCGAGCGGGGCGGGGCTTGGCGAGCTTTCATAGGCCTCCCTTGCGCCTAGCGGCGCGCACACAGGGCGTCCCCCTCACGAAGGCATTATGTCCACGCTCAGCGGCAGTCGGACGGTGGCGCATCCATCGTTCTGTGGATGGCGCGGCACACGTGGGGTCTGGCTGCAGCGCCGACAGGGAGTCACGCTGCCCGCTACCATCACCCGAGCCGCTGCCATATTGGCGACGAGCCCGACGGATGCATCGACCCCAGTCGAACCACGCGACGAGACGTCGCCCGCTCATCCTCGCCTTCGCAGGCGGGTCCGCTGGGGCGCTCCTGCCGATGACGCGTGCGCAGCAGCGGCCGCCGCCCAAGCGCGTCGGCGTGCTGGCCCTCGGCGACGCGCTGGGGACTGCGGCGTCGCTGTCGTACGTGACCAGCCTCAAGACCGCGCTGCGCGATCTGGGCTGGATCGAAGGCGAGAACATCGTGTTCGACGTCCGCTCGGCGCAGGGCCGCGCCGAGCGGCTGCCCGAGCTGGCGCGCGAGCTGGTCGCGCGGGCGCCCGACCTCATCTGGACCACGGTCACGCCGGGCGCGCTGGCGGCACGGCAGGCGACGACGACGATCCCGATCGTGATCGCCAACGCGGCCGACCCGGTGGGCGTCGGCCTGGCTCAATCGCTGCCCAGGCCGGCCGGCAACGTCACCGGGCTCGCCGCGCTGAGCCCTGACATCGCGCCCAAGCTGCTCGAACTGCTGCGCGAGGCGTTGCCGCGACTGTCGCGGGTGGCCGTGCTGTCGAATCCCGGCGAGCCCACCGATGCAGCGCTGATGCACAACCTGCCGGCCGCGGCGCGGGCACTGAGCATTCAGCTTGCCACCATCACGATCCGCGCGCAGGAGGAGATCGAGCCTGCGCTGACCAAACTGTCTGAGCGCGATGCGGGCATCGATGCGGTCATCGTGCCGGGCGGCGCGATGTTCTTCACGCAGCGGGCCCGCATCGGCGCGCTGCTGAAGCGGCTCAAGCTGCCGTCGGCCAACGCCGGCGACGAGTCGCTGCTGATCTATCGCCAGAATTTCAGCGAGGCCTACGTGCGCTCAGCGTCGCAGGTGGACCGCATCCTCAAGGGCGCCAACCCTGCCGAGATGCCGATCGAGCAGCCGACGAGGCTGGAGCTGGTGGTCAACCTGCAGACGGCGCGAGCGCTCGGCGTGACGATTCCGCGGTCGCTGCTGCTGCGCGCGGACAAGGTGATCGACTGATCGCCGTCGCGCGTCGCTCATGCTCGACCGGCAGGGGCGGCGTTGATCGACACGGTGCGCGCTGAGGGTGGCTGTTGTCGAAGCATTGGTCGCCGAGCTGGCAGCCACCGTGCGAGCACGCTAGGATGCGCAGCGCCGAGGACCGCCGATGACCAGCATCCCCATCGACCTGCGCTCCGACACCGTCACCCGTCCCACCGACGGCATGCGCGCCGCGATGGCGGCGGCGCCGGTGGGCGACGATCAGTACGGCGAGGACATCACCACCAACCGCCTGCAGGCGCGCATGGCCGAGCTGCTCGGCAAGGAGGCCGCGCTGTGGCTGCCCACCGGCACCATGGCCAACCAGGTGGCGCTGCGCACGCTCACGCGGCCGGGCGACGAGGTGGTGGCGAGTCACCAGTCGCACGTAGCGTGGCACGAGGTCGGTGGCGCGGCGGCCAATGCGGGCGTGCAGATCGTCGAGGTCGGGCGCGCCGGCGTGTTCACGGCCGACGACCTGCGCGCCGCCGCCAAGCCGAGGAACTTTCCGATCTTTCCCAACACCACGCTGGTGACGATCGAGAACACGCACAACCGCGCCGGCGGCGTGGTGGTGCCCCAAGACGAGGTGGTCCGCGTCTGCACCACGGCGCGCGAGCTCGGCATGGCCACGTTCCTCGACGGCGCGCGGCTGTGGAACGCCAGCGCCGCCAGCGGCGTGGCGCTGCACGAGCTCGCCGCGCCGTTCGACCTGGTGTCGGTCGCCTTCAGCAAGGGGCTGGGGGCCCCGGGCGGCTCGCTGCTCGCGGGACCGAAGACGCTGATCGCCGCAGCGCACCGCCACCGCCACCGCATGGGCGGCGCGATGCGGCAGAACGGCATCTTCGGCGCCGCCGCGCTCTACGCGCTGGACCATCACCTGCAGCGCCTTCCTGAAGACCACGCCAACGCGCGCGCGTTCGGCGAGCGCGTGCGTGCGGGTGCGCCGGTGGAGCTGGACCTGGCCACCGTGCAGACCAACATCGTGGTGTTCAACCTGCCGGCCTCGATGCCGATCGATGCGCCCACGCTCAGCGCGCGGGCGCGCGAGCGCGGGGTGCTCGTCAATGCGATGGGGCCGCGCACGGTGCGCGCGGTCACGCACCTGGACGTGACGCGCACGCAGTGCGAGCAGGCGGCAACGCTGCTGGTGCAACTGCTGGCTGGATAGCCGGCCTCAGGCGTGCTGCGCGGCCCGCAGCATCAGTGCGTCGAGGTTGGCGAAGCCATATTGCCAGCCCTGCTCGTGCCTGACGCGGGCGTCCTCGTCGTGGAACCGGTCGTGCACGAAGCGCAACTCGGTGCCGCCGCGCTGCGGCGTCAGCTCGATGCTGACGCGCGACACCCGATCGGGCGTGCTCTTGAAGGCCCAGGTGAACACCAGCCGGCTGTGCGGCACCACCTCCTGATAGACGCCGGACACCTCGTTCATCTCGCCGCTCGCGCCCCTGAAGACGATGCGGTAGCGGCCGCCCACGCGCAGATCGACCTCGGCGGAGGTCATCGTCGGGTTGCCGGGGCCGAACCACTGGCTCAGCGCTTGCGGGTCGGTCCACGCACGCCAGACGTTCTCCGGCGCGACGCCGTAGTTGCGGCTGATGCGTACTTGGGCCGCGGCTTCTTGCCTGGGGGTGACTGTTTCCATCGTGTGACTTCCTGTTGGTGATAGAGATAACGTCCGAGCGCGTCAAGGCGCTCGGTCCAGAAGCGCTCGTAGCGGGCCATCCACATCGAGGCCTCCTGCAATGGCGCAGCGTCGAGCTCGCAGCTCACCACACGCCCTTCCTTCGAGCGCGCGATCAGCCCGGCCGCCTCGAGCACCGCCAGGTGCTTCATGAAGCCGGTGAGCGACATGCCGTGTGGCAGCGCCAGCTCGCTCACCGTGCAGGCGCCGCGTTCCAGCTGCCGCAGCACGCTGCGGCGCGTGGAGTCGGCCAGCGCGCCGAACACGAGATCGAGCTGCGACTCTTCAAACTGAACCATTTGGTTCAGTATTGGCCAGGTGCGATCACCTTGTCAAGCGGTTGGATTTGCGCGCCGCCGCGGGCAGCCGGGCGCGATAGCCCACGTTCAGCCGGCTGGCCTACGATCTCGGCCGCCTCCAACGCGCGGCGCACGCCATGAGCAACCCGTGAAGCTGATCGGTGTGATCGATGCGCATAGCCTGCGCTCGCGCATCCTCGAGCGGCGCGATCTGCCGAGGCACCAGCGTGCCGCGCCGTGGTTGAGGCGCGCCGTCAGGTTGCGCCGTGCGCCTCGAAGTACATCGCGTACAGCGAGTGGCAGCTCGCCATGTAGACGCGGTTGTTCTTCGGTCCGCCGAAGCACAGGTTAGCGCAGCGCTCGGGCAGCTTGATGAACGCCAGCGGCTTGCCCTGCGGGCTGAACACCATCACGCCGTCGAGATCCTCCGAGCGGCCGCGCAGCGGGTAGACCTTGCGGCCGCCCGCCTCGACGGGCTCCGCGGCGAGCGCCCCGTTGCTGCCCCAACCGCACCACAGGTTGCCATCGCGGTCGACGCGAAAGCCGTCGAGCGAGCCCTGGTCGGCGGCGTCGATCAGCTTGGTCTTGTTGGAGAGGCTCGCGCCGTCGGCGCCGACGTCGTAGCTCCAGATGCTGCGATTGGGCGTGCCCTTCCATTCGACGACGTAGAGCTTCTTCTCGTCGGGGCTGAACGCCAGCCCGTTGGGGTTGACGAGGTCGCTGATCATCGCGGCGAGTTTGCCGTCGGAGCCCAGGCGGAACACGTTGGTGTTGCCCTGCTCGGGCTTGGCGCGCGAGCCTTCCCACTCGCCGTTGATGCCGAACAGCGGGTCGGTGAACCAGATGCTGTCGTCACCCTTGACGACGATGTCGTTGGGCGCGTTGAGCCGTTTGCCCTCGAAGCTCTCGGCCAGCACAGTGACCTTGCCGTCCTTCTCGGTGCGCGTGAT
Organism: Burkholderiaceae bacterium; assembly: GCA_035764445.1. GTDB lineage: Bacteria > Pseudomonadota > Gammaproteobacteria > Burkholderiales > Burkholderiaceae_C > JAEUPI01. The sequence continues at coordinate 19,529 of DASTZF010000268.1, read as the reverse complement.
GCGCCGCGTCACCGAGTGCTCGCAGGTGACCAGCCGCCCCTGGCGATCGCGCGTGTTGCCGTTGGCGTAGTTCGACGGGCTGCGGAAAACGGTGAAGCTGCCGTCCTTCTCGCTGAACTTCATGATCCTGTTGTTCGGGATGTCGCTCACCAACACGTAGCCGCCCTCGGGAAAGTACACCGGCCCCTCGGCCCAGCGCATGCCGCTGGCCACCTGCTCGAGCGTGCTGCTGTAAATGCGGTACTTGGCGAATGAGGTATCGAGGATCTGCACCGCAGGATCGGGGTAGCGCTGGTTGGGCTTGAAATCGAACGCCTGCGCCCAGGCGCCGACGCCGATCGCGGCCAGGCCGCTGCCGCCGGCCTGCTGGAGCACCGTGCGGCGGGTGACGGGTCGGATCTTCTCGTGCATTGCTGTCTCCTCGTGGTGGTGGGGTGATCTTCTTCGTCGCGATCCCGCGGCTCAGCGCACCAGCGCGGGCCGCTTGGGATTGAACGTCCAGCCGGGGATCAGGTACTGCATCGCCGCGGCGTCGTCGCGTGCGCCCAGGCCGTGCTCGTTGTACAGGCGGTGCGCCTTCTCGACCTCGGCCATGTCGAGCTCGATGCCGAGGCCCGGCTTCTTGGGCACCTGCACGTGGCCGCCGACGATGCGCAGCGGCTCCTTGGTCAGGCGCTGGCCGTCCTGCCAGATCCAGTGGGTGTCGATCGCGGTCACTCGGCCCGGCGCTGCGGCGCCGACGTGCGTGAACATCGCCAGCGACACGTCGAAGTGATTGTTCGAGTGCGAGCCCCAGGTCAGGCCCCAGTCGCGACAGGTCTGCGCGACGCGCACGCTGCCGGCCATGGTCCAGAAGTGCGGATCGGCCAGCGGAATGTCCACCGATTGCAGGGCCAGCGCATGCACCAGCTGCCGCCAGTCGGTGGCCACCATGTTGGTCGCGGTCGGCAGGCCTGTGGCGCGGCGGAACTCGGCCATCACCTCGCGGCCGGAGAAGCCTTCTTCGGCGCCGCACGGGTCTTCGGCGTAGGCGATCACGCCATGCATGTCGCGCAGCAGGCGAATGGCGTCCTTCAACAGCCAGCCGCCGTTGGGATCGAGCGTCACCCGCGCCTGCGGAAAGCGCTCGTGCAGCGCACGGATCGCGTCGACCTCGTCCTCGCCGCGCAGCACGCCGCCCTTGAGCTTGAAGTCGTTGAAGCCGTAGCGCTCGCGCGCCGCCTCGGCCAGCCGCACGATCGCCTCGGGCGTCAGCGCGGTGTCATGACGAAGCCGGAACCAGTCGTCGTCGGCGTCGGGCTCGCTGCGGTAGGGCAGGTCGGTCTTCGTACGGTCGCCGACGTAGAAGAGGTAGCCGAGCATCTCCACCGCGTCGCGCTGCTGGCCTTCGCCGAGCAGTGCGGCCACCGGCACCTCGAGGTGCTGGCCCAGCAGGTCGAGCAGCGCGCTCTCGATCGCGGTGACGGCGTGGATCGTGGTGCGCAGGTCGAAGGTCTGCAGCCCGCGGCCACCGGAATCGCGATCAGCGAAGGTGCGCTGCACGATCTGCAACAGGCCCTGGTGAGCGCCGATCGGCTGGCCGACGACGAGGTTCTGCGCATCCTCGAGCGTCTGGCGGATCTTGTCGCCGCCGGGCACTTCGCCGACGCCGGTGTGGCCCGCGCTGTCGGTCAGCAGCAGCAGGTTGCGCGTGAAGAAGGGGCCGTGCGCGCCGCTCAGGTTGAGCAGCATGCTGTCGCGGCCGGCGACCGGGATCACGCGCATCTGCGTGATGCGCGGCGTGGAGGCACTGCTCATGGCGGATGCTCAGTCTGCGGTGATCTTGCGGGTGTCGATCAGCTGCTTCCAGCGCGCGTTCTCGCGCTGCTGGAAAGCGGCGAACTGTTCGGGCGTGTTGGCGACGATCTCGAAGCCCACCGCGGTGAACTGCTGCTTGATGGCAGGGTCGTTCAGCGCCGCGACGATGCCATCGTGCATCTTGGTGCGCACGTCGGCCGGCAGGCCCTTCGGTGCCACCACCGCCTGCCACGAATAGACGTCGACACCCTTGACGCCGGACTCGGCCAGCGTGGGCACGTTGGGCAACAGCGGCGAGCGCTTCTCGCTGGTGACGGCCAGCGCGCGCAGCTTGCCGGCGTTGATGTGCTGAACCACCGCGTTGATGTTCTGGAACGACGCGTCGACCTGGCCGCCGAGCAGGTCGGAGATCGCCGGTGCGCCGCCCTTGTACGGAATGTGGCTGCCGGTGGTGCCCGTCTGTACCCAGAACAACTCGGCCGTCAGATGGTCCGACGAGCCGTTGCCCGACGACGCGAAGGTCATCTTGTCGGGGTGCGCCTTCTCGAACGCGATCACGTCGGCCACGCTCTTGTGCGGCGAGCTCGCGGGCACCACCAGCACGTTGGGCGCCTGCACGGCGACGGTGATGAAGTCGAAGTCCTTGGCGGCGTCGTACGGCACGTTCTTGATCAGGTGCGGCGCGATCACCAGCGGCCCGAGCGACGTGACGAGGAAGGTGTAGCCGTCCGGCGGCGAGCGCTTGACCTGCCCGGCGCCGATCGTGCCGGTGGCGCCGGCCTTGTTGTCGACCAGGAACGTCTGGCCGTATTTCTCCTGCAGCTTGGGGCCGAGTGCGCGCGCCACCGTGTCGGTGGAGCCACCGGGCGGGAACGGGACGACCAGCGTCACCGGCTTGCCGGGCCACGCCTGCGCGTGCGCCAGCGAGGCGAGCGCGCCGAGCGCGAACGCTACAACAGCCTTGTACATCAAGAGTCTCCTCAAAATCGCGTTAGAGGAAGAGACGATCACTGCGCGCCGAGTTCGGCGATCAGCTGGGCCAGCGCATCGGTTTCGTGCGGCATCAGATCCGACAGCGGGGGCCGCACCGGCCCTGCGTCGTGTCCGACGAGCCGGGCGCCGGCCTTGACGATGCTGACCGCATAGCCCTGGCCCTTGTTGCGCAGCGCCACGTAGGGCAGGAAGAAGGTGTCGATCAGGCGATCGGTGGTAGCCGTGTCGCCGCTGCTCAGCGCCTGGTAGAACTCGATCGCGGTCCTGGGGATGAAGTTGAAGACCGCCGACGAGTACACCGGGCAGCCCATCGCCTGGTAGGCGCCGGCATACAGCTCGGCGGTGGGCAGACCGCCGAGGTAGGCGAAGCGTTCACCGAGCCGGCGGCGGATCGATACGAACGACTCGATGTCGCCGATGCCGTCTTTGAAGCCGATCAGGTTGGGGCAGCGCTGCGCGAGCACCTCGAGCGACTCGGGCGTCAGGCGGCTCGCGCCGCGGTTGTAGACGATGACGCCGAAGCGCACGCTCGCGCACACCGCTTCGACGTGCGCGAGCAGGCCTTGCTGCGTGGCCTCGGTGAGGTAGTGCGGCAGCAGCAGGATGCCGTGCGCGCCCAGCGCTTCGGCCTGCTGCGCGTAGCGGATCGCCAGCGTCGTACCGCCCCCGGCGCCCGCGATGATCGGCATGCGGCCGCGGCAGGTCTGCACCGCGGTGCGGATCACGTCGGCGTACTCCTGCGGCTCGAGCGAGAAGAACTCGCCGGTGCCGCCGGCGGCAAAGAGCGCCGTGGCGCCGTACGGCATCAGCCACTCGAGGCGTTCGGCATACGGCTTCGGCGCAAAGCGCAACTCGGCGTCGAAGTCGGTGAGTGGGAACGACAGCAGGCCCGACGAGATGATCGCCTTCAGCTCTTGGGGTGTGGTCATGAGGTGCTTGTGTCTCGGTGTTGTGATTGATTGGTAGCGCTACCAGAGTACTATGATAGCGCTACCAAATCGATGGGACAAGAGGACGCCGTGAGAGGCCTCGCAACCAGAGTGGACGCTGCCGTCAGGCGCTGTCGCGCTCGACGATCGAGAACCCGATGTCGACGATGCGTGGCTCGACGGTGCGCCCCTCGGCGCGCTCGACGATGAAGTGCGCCGCCTGGCGCCCGATGCCCGCGCCGTTGATGCGCACGGTGGTCAGCGCCGGCAGCGTGTCGGCCGCAAAGTCGAGGTCGCCGAAGCCCACCACGGCAAGCGACCGCGGCACCTCGATGCCCGCGGCCAACGCCTGCGTCAGCACACCCATCGCCAGCATGTCGGAGCTGCAGAACACGGCATCGACGCCGCCCGGGCGCTGCGCGAGCTGCGCCATCGCGGCGCGCCCGCTGTGCATCGTGGTCGGCGCCGGCACGGTGACCACCGGCACGTCGGCCTGCCCACGTGCGCGCGCCGCGGCCACGAACGCGCCGGTGCGCCGCGCGGCGCGCTCGTCGCTGCCGGCCACCACCGCCAGGCGACGCCGGCCGTGGGCCTGCAGGTGGTCGGCCACCGCGCGGCCGACGTCGACGTGCGAGAAACCCACCAGCATGTCGATCGGCGTGGTCGTCAGGTCCCAGGTCTCGACCACCGGAATGCCCGACGCCAGCAGCCGCTGCCGTCCCTGCGCCGAGTGCATGATGCCGGTCAGCACCACGCCGTCGGGTCGGCGGCCGATGATCGCCTCGAGCAGCGCGTCTTCGCGACTGCCTTCGTCGTAGCCCGACTGACCGAGCATCAGCTGGTAGCCGCGTTCGGCAAGCGACTCGGTCAGCGCCTGCACGGTGGGCATGAAGACCGGGCCGGTGATCGTTGGCACCAGCGCAGCGACCAGGCGGCTGCGCGCCGAGGCGAGACCACCGGCTATCAGGTTAGGCACATAGCCGGTCCTGGCCACCGCATCGGCGACGCGCTGGCGCACGTCGTCGGACACCTGGTCGGGCGAGTTCAGCGCGCGCGACGCCGTGATCGGCGCCACGCCGGCCAGCTTGGCCACGTCGTGCAGCGTCACCGCACCGCTGCGGCGGCGCGTGCGACGGGGCGGGGCGGCCTTGGACTTCATGGCGTCGCCATGGTAGCGCTACGCTTGGCCAACTGCGAACGGAGGGCTCGACGTTCGAAGTACATTGGCCGCCAACCATGACGAGCTCGATGAACGAAGGCGTCCTTGCAGGCATCCGCGTGCTCGACTTCGGGCGCTTCATCGCCGGGCCGTTCTGCGGCGCGCTGCTGGCCGACCACGGCGCCGACGTGATCCGGGTCGACAAGATCGGTGGCAGCGAAGACCGCTTCATCCTGCCGTTGGCAGCCAGCGGCGAGGGCGGCCTGTACATGCAGGTCAATCGCGGCAAGCGGTCGCTGACGCTGGACCCCGCTGCGCCCGATGGTGGCGAGATCGTCAAGCGACTGCTCGCGCGCAGCGACATCCTGATCGCCAACATGCCGGCCGCGACGCTGGAATCGATCGGGCTGGACTATGCGAGCGTCTCGGCGATCAACCCGCGGGCGATCCTGGTGGCGACCAACGCGTTCGGCCCCAGCGGGCCATATGCGCACCGGCTCGGCTTCGATGGCCTGGGCCAGTCGCTGTCGGGCGCGGTGTACATGACCGGCGAACCCGGCGCGCCGCGCCGTGCGAGCGTCAACTGGGTCGACTTCGGCACCGCGATCGCGGCGGCGTTCGGTGCACTGCTCGCGCTGATGGCGCGCGAGCGCAGCGGCCGCGGCCAGGAGGTCAGCGGCTCGCTGATGGCCACCGCGCTCACGTTCGCCAACGCGGTGCTGATCGAGCAGGCGGTGAACAAGCCCGATCGCGTGCCGCAGGGCAACCTCGGCTACGGCTCGGCGCCGTCCGATCTCTTTCAGTGCGCCGATGGCCAGTGGCTGATCGTGCAGACGGTCGGCCAGCCGCTGTGGGAGCGCTTCTGCCGGATGCTCGATGCGCCGGAGTGGATCGACGACCCGCGGTTCGCCGACGACTTCGCGCGCGGCAGGCACGCGCGCGCGGTGAGCGAGCGGCTCGGCGCTTGGTGCGCGGCGCGCTCGCGCGCGCGAGCGATCGACGCGTTCGAAACCGCGCGCATCCCGGCCGGGCCGGTGCACAGCCCGCAGCAGGCACTCGACGACGCGCATGTCCGTGCCAGCGGCATCCTGCGCGAGATCGCGTTCCCCGGCTCGCCGCGGCCCGCACCGGTGGCCGACACGCCGGTGCGGCTGTCGGAGACGCCCGGTGCGATCCGCGGCCGCGCGCCGCTGCTCGGCGAGCACACCGAAGCGATCCTCGCGGAGATCGGGTATTCGAAGGCCGACGTGGCGCGGTTGCGCGCGGCGGGGGTCGTTTGAGAGCAAGTGCGTGCAAGGCTTTTGGGCTGAGGAAATCGATTGCCGTACTTCTCGCCCCTGTGGTTGCAAATCAAATCGGTGGTTCGACGGCACTTGAGCTGATCACCATGGGCATGGCCGCCATTCCGGCTTGCACGCCCCGAACGGGGGATACCCCTCACGTCGGCCGTTGCGCGATCGCTGCGCCGTTGGGCAAGCTGCGGGCATCGGCTCGACGGAGGGTGCGGACGGTGCGACGGATCGCTGCAGGCATCGCGGTGTTGGGCATCTGCACGGCCCCCGCGCTCGCGCAGCGACCCGAGGTCGTCGCTGACTTCATCGAACAGGCGCTCACCGGTTGCCACGATGGTGTGCATGCGATCGTCGACGCCGACGTCGAGCAGCAGTCGATTTCGTTTCGGGCCGGGTCGCGCGAGCTGCGCGTGTTCTTCGGCAGCGTCGGTGTCGACTATGCCGAGCTGGGATCAGCCGGGCGCAGCTACCGCCGCGAGGCGCGCTTGACGCTCACCTGCATGAACACCGCGGCGTGCGTGTCGAGCGTGCCGTGGGATGCCGAACTGGCGGCGGCGCGCGCGCAATACGGCATCGTGTTGCTGTCGCCCTCGACGCTCAGCAACCAGGCGCTCACGCTGTATTGCCCCGACGTGCGCGCTGCACAGGCGCTGCATCGGGCGCTGCTGGCGTTTCAGCGCGCGGCCGCACCCTAAGGTCGCCGGCGCTCGACGCTGCTAATCTGCCGGCCGATGGCGCCAGGCGGATCGCAACCTGCGGAGCCCCACGTGCACGACGTGGCGATCGTCGGCCTGGGTGCGATGGGCAGTGCGGCCGCGCTCGCGTTGTCGCGTCGAGGCGCCGACGTCATTGGCTTCGATCGCTTCACGCCGCCGCACACGTGGGGTTCGTCGCACGGCGATTCGCGGATCGTCCGTGAGGCCTACTTCGAGGATCCGGTCTATGTGCCGATGGTGCAGCGCGCTTACGAGCTATGGCGCGAACTCGAGCAGTTGTCCGGTGCCGCGCTGCTGCAGCCCACCGGCGGTTTGATGGTCGGCGAGCCGGGCTGCGTGCTCGTCGACGGGGCGCTGCGCAGTGCGCGGCAACACCGGCTGCCACACGAGCTGCTGTCGGCCGACGAGATTCGGGCGCGCTTTCCGGTGCTGAACCCCGAGCCCGGCATGGTCGGCGTGTGGGAGCCGCGTGCCGGTGTGCTGGCGCCCGAGGCGTGCGTGAAGGCGCAACTCGAGCAGGCACGGCGTCACGGCGCGACGCTGCGCTTCGGCGAGCCCGTGAGCCGTTGGCAGGCGGACGACACGGGCATCGAGATCTCCACCGCCGTTGCCCGCTACCGAGCGCGCCAACTGATCGTCAGCGCAGGCGCGTGGGTCGCGTCGCTGATGCCGGGAATGCGATTGCCGTTTCGGGTCGAACGCCAGGTGCTGCACTGGTTCGAGCCGCGGGCCGATGCGGATGCCTTCACGCCGCGGCGCTGCCCGGTGCACCTGTGGCAGTTCGACGGCGATCGCTTCTTCTACGGGCTGCCCGACATCGGTGCGGGCATCAAGCTCGCGTTCCACCATCGTGGTGAGCTGACCACCGCCGACACCGTGCGACGCGAGGTCGCGCCTGCCGAGGTCGACGAGGTGCGTCGCGCGGCCAGGCGCTTCGTGCCCGCGGCCGACGGCCGCGTGCTCGCATCGACAGTTTGTCTCTACACCAACACGCCCGACGAGCACTTCTGGATCGACCGCCACCCGGAACATCCGGACGTGCTGGTCGCCAGCCCGTGCTCGGGGCATGGCTTCAAGTTCGCGCCGGTGATCGGCGAGATCCTGGCCGATCTCGCCGAGCGCAAGACGCCGCGGTTCGACCTCGACGCGTTTCGCTGGCGTGACGCGCAGTGAAGACTGCGCGCCTCGTCCGCTTGCGCCGAGGCGACGATCCGCGGCGCTAACCCCGTCTGACCAGGCCTGCCACCAGGCCGACGATCGCCAGGATCAGGAAGATGTAGAACAGGATCTGCGCGATGCTCGCGGCGCCGGCGGCGATGCCGCCGAAGCCGAACAGCGCGGCGACCAGCGCGATGATGAAGAAGACCACTGCGTAGTACAGCATGCGTGCTCCTTTAGCGATGCTGCGCGACGCGCAGCAGTGGCATCAAGACTAGGTGCACTGCATCGCACTGCCGACCGGCGGTCACCGCGCGCTGGCGTGGGTTTCGTCCTGACGGGCTGTAGGACAACGTGCACCGACGCATGCGCGAGACCGTGGCACCAGCCGGATCTGCGGCGCGTGTCTTGATGCGGGGCGCGAGCGACGTGTGCAGATCGCCCACATCGAGCGCACCGCGGCGCGCACCGCTTCGCGCGCCGCTGCGCGCCGTCACGAATCCTTCACGAACTTGGCGACAAGACGAGTTGTTCAAGCGATTTCCACAAGCATTCCACTGCCTGTCCACTGGCCCTGCCCGATGCGCGTCGATAGCATGGATGGGCGTCGAGGGGGCACGATGAAGCAGAAACAGCTCAAGTTGATTTGCCCGCTGTGCGAGGGCTCCGGCTGGCTGTGCGAAGAGCATCCCCGGCTGCCGTGGAGTCACCACCACGACTGCGAGGGCGGTGGCGTCGCGTGCCGCTGCAACGAGCTGGCGACCGTGCCGCGCGACGAAGTCTTCGTCGAAGACGACATGTCGGATGCGGGCGTGCAGTAACGCGCTGCACGCTGATCGTGTGAGCGGGTAACCGCCGCCGTCTGCTGTTCCCTCGGCCTCTCAGCGCGAGGCTTGCTCGGTGTCCCGACAAGTGCGGCGGATTTGGCACTTCGGCGTCGGCGGGCTACAGCTTGTGCCCGCCTTCGCCGACACTCGTTCCAGGGCTCGCTTCGGCGAGCGGCTGCCATGACCACGAATCCACCGCCCGTCAGAGTCGCCGCGTCCGACACCGAAACGCCGACGCTCACCGGTCAGACGCTGACCACGTTCGACTGGCTCGACAGCCGCATCGAGGATGCCGCCGCGCGCAGCGACCTGTTGGCGGCGCGCCACCTGGCACCTCGCACCGAGACTGCGTTCGCGCCGACCACCGTGCTGGCGATGGGCGAGGAGGCCGGGCGCGTGCTCGGCCAGGTGGTGCTCGGCTACTCACCGGTGATCGATCGCTACCAGGGTGTGATCGCCACGCGGCTCACGGTGGTGCCGCTGCGCCCCGGCGTGACGCCGGACGCCGACGCGCTGCTGCGGGCGATCGGCGACGTCTGGCCGGCGGAAGGCGGGCCGGTGGTGCTCAACGCGTCGTCCGAGCTGCTGCTGGCCGAGCTGCTGCAAGCGCGGCCGCACCGCAACGTGATGGTCGAGATCCCGTGGTTCGTCGCCGTCGAGCCGGCCAACACCGGCGTGCTGCAGGAGCTGGCAGCGCGCGGCAACACGCTGCTGCTCAAGGGCCGCCCGATGCGGCAATTGCCGCGCGAGCTGCTGCACGCATTCAAGTGGTCGATCATCGACTTCGCCGACGATCGGCGGCTGACTGCCGTGCCGGCGCCGCAAGGCACCGCGCGCAGCATCCCGCACATCCAGAGTGGCGTGCGCACGATGGCGCAAATGCAGCAGAGCTTCGAGCGCGGCGCGATCGCCGTCATCGGCTGGCCGCTGCACGAGAGCCCATCGGCGCCGCTGCAGGCGCAGCCCGATGCCAGGGTGGTGCTCGACCTGATCGAGCAGATCGAGCGCGGCGGCGATGCCAGTCGCCTCGACGACACGCTGATGCGCGATCCGCTGCTGGCGTTCGAGCTGGTGCGCCACGTGCAGCGCGCCGCGCCGGGCCAGCTGCGCCTGGAGACCGGTTCGTTCAGGCAGGCGATCTCGCTGCTGGGCGCGCAACCGCTGCGGCGCTGGCTCGGCGGCATGCTGGCGCGCACCGGCGACGACATGCGCCTGAAGCCGGTGAACTTCGCCGCGCTGCGGCGCGGGCTGCTGATGCGATTGCTGGCCGCGCCGTCGAGCAGCGTCGAGACCCGTGGCGAGCTCTTCATGTGCGGCGTCTTCTCGCTGCTCGATCGCATCGTGGGCCGCCCGGCCGGCGAGACGCTCGCGATGCTCGAGGTGCCCGAGCGCGTGCGGGCGGCGATCGTCGACGACAGCGGACCGTATCAGCCGCTGCTCGAGCTGGTGCGTGCGATCGAATCGGAGACGGCGCCCGAGATCCGCGCCGCCGCCGATGCGGCGTTCATCGAGCCGCTGGAGATCAACCGCGCGCTGCTGAAGACGCTGTTCCTCGCCGCAGCGCTCGATCGGTCGCGATCGAATCCGGGCCCCTGAGGCTGGCGGTGGGTCCGCGGGCGTGAGCGTCGAGCGCGGCGCCGCTACGATGCACTCCGCGAGCACAGACGCGCGCGAGGAGCCCGACGATGAAGCGCAGCAGCGATCGCTTTCTCACCACGCACACCGGCAGCCTGCCGCGGCCCGAGAGCCTGATCAAGACGATGTACGCCAAGGAAGAGGGCGTGCCGGTCGACTCGGTCGCGCTCGAGGCGCGGGTGGCCGACGCGGTGGCCGACGTGGTGCGCAAGCAGTCCGCCGCTGGCGTCGACATCATCAATGACGGCGAGATGAGCAAGCCGAGCTACGCCACCTACATCAAGGATCGGCTGAGCGGCTTCGGTGGCGACGACAACAAGTTCGTCTATCAGGATCTGGTGGGCTTCCCTGGCCTGGCCAAGCGCGTGTTCGGTGACCCCGGGCGCTCGCGCCGGCGCACGCCGAGCTGCAACGCGGCGGTGCAGGTGCGCGACCCGCAGGCCGCGCAGACCGACGTCGCGCACCTGCGCAACGCGCTGGCGCAGGTGAAATCGGAGGAGGGCTTCCTGACCGCGGCGTCGCCGGGTGTGGTGTCGCTGTTCTTCCGCAACGAGCACTACACGACCGAGGATGAATACCTCTACGCGATCGCCGAGGCGATGCGCGTCGAGTACGAGACCATCGTCGATGCCGGCTTCGTGCTGCAGATCGACTGCCCCGACCTCGGCATGGGGCGCCACATCCAGCATGCCGACCTGAGCCTGCCCGAATGGCGCAAGAAGGCGCAGCTGCACGTCGAGGCGATGAACCATGCGCTGCGCAACATCGCGCCCGATCGCACGCGGATGCACCTGTGCTGGGGCAACTACGAGGGGCCGCACCATTGCGACGTGCCGCTGGCCGATGTGATCGACATCGTCTGGAGGGCGCGGCCGAGTGCGATCGCGCTGGAGGCCGCCAATCCGCGCCATGCGCACGAATGGGCGCTGTTCGAGACCGTCAAGCTGCCGGAGGGCAAGCTGCTGATCCCGGGGGTGATCGAGTCGAAGTCCAACTTCATCGAGCACCCCGAGCTGATCGCGCAGCGCATCGGCCGCTACGCCAACCTGGTGGGCCGCGAGAACGTGATGGCCGGTAGCGACTGCGGCTACGGCACCTGGGTCGGCCAGGCCGCGGTGGACCCCGACGTCGTGTGGGCCAAGTTCGCCGCGATGGCCGAGGGTGCGCGCATCGCAACGAAGCGCTTCTGGAAGTGACGCGCGCCTGACGGCCGGGGCGCCTTTGCCCTCGCCGTGTGCGGCGCGGCGCGTGCAATTTCGCATGCGCCGCGCGCGGCTGGCGCTCGCCGTCCTCACACCTGTCGCTGCCTGTCCTTCGCCGGTGGTCGTGCGCGCACTACCTTGGTCGCGACGTCGCATGCATCGACCGCGACAGGAGCATCGCATGGACCGCCGCACGTTCGTCACGAGCCCTGCTGCACTGCTGGCCGCGCCCGCCCACGCGCGAGCGGATGAAGCCGGCGTCAGCGACGGCGAGATCCTGCTCGGGCAAAGCGCCGTGCTGAGCGGCCCGCTGAGCGCGGGTGCGGTGACGATGCGCGAGGGAGCGCGACTGGCGCTCAACGACGTCAATGCGCGCGGCGGCGTGGCCGAGCGACGCATGGAGTTTGACTACGTCGTGGTCGGCGCGGGTTCGGCCGGCTGTGTGATCGCGTCGCGGCTGACCGAGGACCCGGCCGTGTCGGTGTGCCTGCTCGAGGCCGGCGGCCGCGACAACAGCGTGCTGATCCACGCCCCGGCGGGCGTGGTGGCGATGGTGCCGACCCGCATCAACAACTACGCGCTGCACACCGTGCCGCAGATGGGGCTGAACGGACGGCGCGGCTACCAGCCGCGCGGCAAGACGCTCGGCGGCAGCAGCTCGATCAACGCGATGCTGCACGTGCGCGGCCACCGCTGGGACTACGACCACTGGGCGTCGTTGGGAAACCCCGGCTGGTCGTACGACGACGTGCTGCCGTACTTCAGGCGCGCCGAGAACAACGAGGTGTTCGGCGACAGCCCGTACCACGGGCGCGGCGGGCCGCTGAACGTGGCGGATCCGCGCAGCCCGAGCCCGCTCAACGAAGCCTTCCTCGCCGCGGCGGCGCTGCACGGCCTGCCCCGCATCGACGACTACAACGGCGCCGACCCGTTCGGCGCCTTCATGTACCAGGTGACGCAGGTCAACGGGGAGCGCTGCAGCGCGGCCAAGGGCTATCTGACGCCGAATCTGTCGCGGCCGAACCTGCAGGTGGTGACCGGCGCGGTCTCGGAGAGGCTGCTGTTCGAGGGCCGTCGCGCCATCGGCGTCGCGTTCACGCAAGGCGGCCGCCGGCAGATCGTGCGTTCGCGGCGCGAGGTCGTCGTCTGCGCCGGTGCGTTCGGCTCGCCGCAGCTGCTGATGCTGTCGGGCATCGGCGACGGCACGGACCTGCAGCGCTGCGGCATCGCGGGGGTGACCCATCTGCCGGGCGTCGGCAAGAACCTGCAGGATCACATCGACCACGTGCAGACGTGGCGCACGCGCAGCGACAGCGAGACCTTCGGCGTGTCGCTGCGCGGCGGCGTGAAGCTGCTAGCCGCGATGCACGAATGGCGCCGCCATCGCACGGGCCGCATCACCAGCAACATCGCCGAATCCGGTGCCTTCGTGCGCTCGGGCCCGGAGGTGGCGGTGCCCGACCTGAAGCTGGTGTTCGTGCTCGGCATCGTCGACGATCATGCGCGCAAGCTGCATTGGGGCCACGGCATCTCGTGCCACGTCGACGCGCTGCGGCCCAAGAGCCGCGGCGCGGTGTGGCTGGCCAGCCTCGACCCGCACGACGCGTTGCAGATCGATCCGCGCTTCCTGCACGACGAGCGCGACCTCGCGCTGCTGGTCAAGGGTGCGCAGATCCAGCAGCGCATCATCGAGTCGCAGCCGTTCGACGGCATGCGCGGCGAGATGCTCTACCCGGTGCGCAGCGATGACCCGCAGGCGATCGCGGCCGACATCCGCGCCCGCGCCGACACGCAATACCATCCCGTGGGCACCTGCAAGATGGGGTCCGACGCGCTGGCGGTGGTCGACGAGCGGCTGCGCGTGCGCGGCGTCGCCGGCCTGCGCGTGGCCGACGCTTCGATCATGCCGACCATCGTCGGCGGCAACACCAACGCGACGACGATCATGATCGGCGAGAAAGCCGCGGACATGATCCGCGCCGACGCCCGCAGCGCTTGAAGGAGACACGCATGAACAACGCACCGACTTCTCTGAAGCTCGCGATGGCTCTCGCGATGGCGCTGGCCAGCGCCGGCTGCAACCGCCAGAGCGTGCCCGACGACACCGCGGGCGGCGACGCGACGGCGACCACGCTGAAGGCCAACGACCAGGTCGCGCTGGCGCTCAAGCTCGACGATCCGCTGGACTTCGAGGAGGCCAAGCGCGGCCTGGTCGCCAAGGCCGAGGGCAAGATCGTCGGCGCCGACGGCAGCGTGCTGATCGACTTCGACGAGTTCAAGTTCGTCGCCGGCAAGGCGCCACCGACCGTCAACCCGAGCCTGTGGCGGCACGCGATGCTCAACGCGCAGGCCGGGCTGTTCAAGGTCACCGACGGCATCTACCAGGTGCGCGGCTTCGACATCGCCAACATGACGCTGGTCGAAGGCAAGACCGGCTTCATCGTGATCGACCCGCTCACCTGCAAGGAGAGCGCGGCCGCCGCCATCGCCTTCGCGCGCAAGCATCTGGGCGACAAGGCGGTGAAGGCCGTCGTCTACTCGCACAGCCACGTCGACCACTTCGGTGGCGTGCTGGGCGTGATCTCCGCCGCCGAGGCCGCGCAGCGCCAGGTGCCGATCGTTGCCTCCGAGGGCTTCATGGAAGAGGCCACCAGCGAGAACGTGATGGTCGGCACCGCCATGGGCCGTCGCTCGCTGTACCAGTTCGGCAAGAACCTCGAGCGCTCACCCAAGGGCCTGGTCGACACCGGGCTCGGCAAGGCGGTGGCGTATGGCAGCTTCGGCCTGCTGCCGCCGACCAAGCTGATCACCAAGGCGAGCGAGGAGCTCACGCTCGACGGCGTGCGTTTCGTGTTCCACAACGTGCCAGGCGCCGAGGCGCCGGCGGAGATGACGTTCTCGCTGCCGCAGCAGAAGGCCTACGGCGGCGCCGAGAACCTGGCGCAGACGATGCACAACCTGCTGCCGGTGCGCGGCGCCAAGGTGCGCGACGCACTGCGCTGGGCCGGCTACATGCAGCAGGCGCTCGACGAACTGGGAGACGCCGAGGTCTACTTCGGCCAGCACAACTGGCCGATCTGGGGACACCAACGCATCGTCGAGTTCATCACCAAGCATCGCGACGTCTACAAGTACACGCACGACCAGACGGTGCGGCTGATCAACGCCGGCCTCACACCGCGCGAGATCGCCGACAGGGTCAAGCTGCCGGCGTCCCTGCAGTCGCACTTGGGCGCGCGCGGCTACTACGGCGACCTGCGGCACAACGTGAAGGCGGTCTACCAGTTCTACCTCGGCGCCTACGACGGCAACCCGGCCAACCTCGACCCGCTGCCGCCGCAGGAATCGGCCAAGCGCACGGTCGAGTTGATCGGCGGCGCCGACAAGGTGGTCGCCGCCGCGCAGGCCGCGTTCGACAAGGGTGACTACCGCTGGGCGGCCGAGTTGCTCAACCAGGCCGTGTTCGCGCAACCGGGCCACGCGGGGGCGAAGGACCTGCTAGTGCGAACCTACGAGCAGCTCGCATTTGCCGCCGAGGCGTCGACCTGGCGCAACAGCTACCTGACCGCGGCCGCCGAGCTGCGCAATGGGCCACCCAAGAAGGGCGTCGACCGCTCGGGGTTCATCGACCTGCTGTCGCAGACGCCGATCGAGCGCTTTCTCGAGGCGATGGCCGCCGGACTCGACGGTCCCGCTGCCGAGGGCAAGGACCTGAAGGTCAACCTGGTGCTCAGCGACACCAAGGAGAGCTTCGTGCTGTGGATCGAGAACGCGGTGCTGCACCACAAGAAGGCCGCACCCGCCGCCGACGCCAACGCCACGTTGACGCTGACCAAGCCGATCTTCATCAAGATGATGGCCGGCACCGCCGGCGTGCGCGACACGCTGCTGTCCGACGACCTGAAGGTCTCCGGCAGCAAGGTCGACCTGGTGCGCTTCTTCACGCTGATCGACAAGGCGCCGGGCACGTTCGCGATCGTGACGCGATAGCGACGCTCAGGCGCTGTCATCGGCACCTGCTAACCTGTGCCGATGAGCGAGGACACGATCGTCGGGCCCGACGGCAAGCTGCGCTGCCGCTGGTGCACGGCCGCCCCGGAGTTCCTGCACTACCACGACCAGGAGTGGGGTTTTCCGGTCGCCGACGACCACCGGCTGTTCGAGAAGCTGAGCCTCGAGGGCTTTCAGTCGGGGCTGAGCTGGCGCACGATCCTCGCCAAGCGCGAGAACTTCCGCGCCGCGTTCCAGCGCTTCGATTTCGACCGCGTCGCTCGCTTCGGCGCTCGCGACGTCGCTCGGCTGCTGAAGGACGAAGGGATCGTCCGCCATCGCGGCAAGATCGAGGCGGTGATCAACAACGCGAAGCGAGCGCGCGAGCTGGTGCAGCGCGAAGGCTCGCTCGCCGCCTTCGTCTGGCGCTACGAGACCGTCGTCAAGCCGGGCACGAGGGCGCAGGTCGCGTCGACCTCGGCGGAGTCGATTGCGCTATCGAAGGAGCTCAAGAAGCAGGGCTGGCAGTTCGTCGGGCCGACCACCGTGTACGCCTTCATGCAGGCGATGGGGCTGGTCAACGACCACGTCGACGGGTGCGTCGTACGGGCGCAGGTCGACCGCGCACGCCGAGCCTTCGTACGGCCCGGGCGCTGACACCCACATTCCGCCCCCGGCGCCGCCTGCCGGCGGTGAGCAGCGAGACGTTGGCCCGTATATTGCGTCGGCTGTGTGCTCACCGTCCGCTGACCGTCCATGCCCCGCACCGCCTCCACTGCCCGCCGTCGCGACGACGCACGGGCCAAGAACGCGCCATTGGTGCAGGACATCCGCCTGCTCGGCCGCATCCTCGGTCAGGTGATCCGCGAGCAGGAGGGCGACGATGCCTACGAGCTGATCGAGCGCATCCGCAAGCTGTCGGTGGCATATCGCCTGAAGCGCGACCAGCACGCCGGCCGCGAGCTGGCGCAGCTGCTGAAGGGGCTGTCGAGCGACCAGACGGTCAGCGTGATCCGCGCCTTCAGCTACTTCAGTCACCTGGCCAACATCGCCGAGGACCGGCACCACGTGCGCCGCCGGCAGCACCACGAGCGTGCCGGCCATCAGCACCCGGGGTCGCTGGCGATGAGCTTCGAGCGCCTGGCTGCCGCCGGCGTGAGGCCGGCGCAGATCGCCGCCACGCTGGCGCACGCGCACATCTCGCCGGTGCTGACCGCGCACCCGACCGAAGTGCAGCGCAAGAGCATCCTCGATGCCGAGTTCGCGATCGCGCGCCTGGTCGGCGAGCGCGACGCCCTGGCCACCGCGCGCGAGCGCGACGACAACGAGGCGGCCCTGCGCGCGCGCGTCACGCAGCTGTGGCAGACGCGGATGCTGCGCTACACGCGGCTGACCGTGGCCGACGAAGTCGAGAACGTGCTGTCGTACTACCCGCTGACGTTCCTGCGCCAGGTGCCGCGGCTGTACGCCGAGGTCGAGCGCGCGCTGCCGGGGCACGACGTGGCGCCGTTCTTCCGCATGGGCCACTGGATCGGCGGCGATCGCGACGGCAATCCGAACGTCGGCGCGCACACGCTGCAGGCGGCGCTGGCGCGGCAGGCCGAGGTGGTGCTGCGCTTCTATCTGACCGAGGTGCACGAGCTCGGCGCCGAGCTGTCGATCTCGCAGACGCTGGCACCGGTGACCGACGCGATGTTCGAGCTGGCCGCGCGATCGCCAGACCGCAACCCGCATCGCGAGGACGAGCCATATCGGCGTGCGCTCACCGGCCTGTACGCGCGGCTGGCCGCGACGCTGCAGCGCCTCACCGGCACCGAGGCGCTGCGGCATGCGGTGGCACCGCAGCAGCCGTACGACGATCCGCGCGAGTTGCTCGCCGACCTGCGGGTGGTCGAGGCGTCTCTGCGCCACCACCACGCCGATGCGCTGATCGCGCCGCGCCTGACGCCGCTGTTGCGCGCCGTGCAGGTGTTCGGCTTCCACCTGGCGACGCTCGACCTGCGGCAGAGCTCCGACCAGCACGAGGCGGTGGTCGCCGAGCTGCTGCGGGTCGCACGCGTCGAGGCCGACTACGCCGCGCTCGACGAGCCTGCGCGCCGCGCGCTGCTGGTGCGCCTGCTGCGCGACGCGCGGCCGTTGCGCGTGGTCGGTCACGTCTACAGCGAACTGGCCACCGGCGAGCTCGCGGTGTTCGAGGCGGCACGCGACGCGCGGCGTGCGTACGGCGCGGCGTCGCTGCGCCACTACATCATTTCGCACACCGAGGCGCTGAGCGATCTGCTCGAGGTGCTGTTGCTGCTGAAGGAGGTGGGGCTGGCCAGCGGCACGCTCGGTGACGACCTGGCGAGCGCGCTGATCGTGGTGCCGTTGTTCGAGACGATCGGCGACCTGCGGCGCGCCGCGACGATCATGCGCGAGTTCTTCGCGCTGCCCGGGGTGGCCGAGATGATGCGCGCCGGCGGCGGCGAGCAGGACGTGATGCTCGGCTACAGCGACAGCAACAAGGATGGCGGCTTCTTCACCAGCAACTGGGAGCTCTATCGCGCCGAGGTGGCGCTGGTGCAGCTGTTCGACGAGCTGCCTCCCGCGCACGGGCTGACCTTGCGGCTGTTCCACGGGCGCGGCGGCACCGTCGGGCGCGGCGGGGGGCCCAGCTACGACGCGATCCTCGCGCAGCCACCTGGCACCGTGAACGGCCAGATCCGCCTCACCGAGCAGGGCGAGGTGATCGCCAGCAAGTACGCCAACCCCGAGATCGGGCTGCGCAACCTCGAGACGCTGGTGGCCGCGACGCTGGAGGCCACCCTGCTGCAGGCGACGCAGCCGGCGCCGCCGGCGTTTCTCGAGGCGGCCGAACAGATCTCGCAAGCGAGCATGGCCGCCTATCGCGCGCTGGTGTACGAGACAGCGGGCTTCACCGACTACTTCTTCGCCACCACGCCGATCCGCGAGATCGCCGAGCTCAACATCGGCTCGCGGCCGGCGTCGCGCAAGGCGACGCGCGCGATCGAAGACCTGCGCGCGATTCCATGGAGCTTCAGCTGGGGCCAGTGCCGCGTCGCGCTGCCGGGCTGGTACGGCTTCGGCTCGGGCATCGCGGCGTTCCTCGACAGCGGCAACGGCCGCACGTCGCGCGCGCAGCGGCTGGCACTGCTGCGGCGAATGGTCAAGCAATGGCCGTTCTTCCGCACGCTGCTGTCCAACCTCGACATGGTGCTGGCCAAGACCGACCTCGGCATCGCCGCACGCTACGTCGAGCTGGTCGAGGACGCACGGCTCGGCCGCCGCGTGTTCGCCGCCATCGAGGCCGAATGGCAGCGGGTCGCGGACGCCCTGGCGCAGATCACCGGTGAGGAACGGCGCCTGGCTGCCAATCCGAGCCTGGCGCGCTCGATCGAGCACCGCTTTCCGTACCTCGATCCGCTGAATCACCTGCAGGTCGAGCTGATGCGGCGCTACCGCGCCCGCGCCGAAGGCGAGCCGCCGAACGAGCGCGTGCAGCGCGGCATCCACATCTCGATCAACGGCATCGCGGCGGGGCTGCGCAACACGGGTTGAGTCGCGGCACTCGTCGCAGGTCTTTGCGCGCCGACCGTCAAAGGTCGGGCGTCGCGCCGATGCGCGCAAGGCAGCGACGGTGGCGCTCGTCGACGCGGTTGGCGAACCATTCGGTGGTGAGTTTGCGCGTGAACTTGGGGCTCTTGAGGTCGATGCGCGGCAGCGCCGCGCGCGCCAGCGTGCGCCTGTCGAGCCGTTCGGCGTAGCTGAACACGCGCTCGTAGAGCAGCGTCTTTTCGAAGGCGGCGTCTTCGCCTTTTTCGAGGTCGTGGC
>DASTZF010000267.1:0-5770 GCA_035764445.1 Burkholderiaceae bacterium | reverse complement strand
CACCACCAGCGGCGGATGGATGATCGGGCCCGCGTTCATCAACGCGCCGGACAGCGCGTCGCCACAGCCGTGCACGCTCGGATACGCCCCGCGAATCACCGTCAGTGCGGCCTCGGCCCTGCGAGCGGGGTAGACGCCGGTCGGCAGCCGCACCGCGCGCACGGTGATGTTGATCTCGCGCGCGCCGTGCTTGCGCGCGAGGTACGGCAGCGTGCCGGTCTCGGCCCACGCGACGTCGGCGCGGTTGCCTGCCGCCCGCACTGCGCGCGCCATCGCCACGCTGCCGAACGTCCCCGGCGGCAGGAACACCACCTGGCCTTCGCTCAGATGAGGTGCCATCTGCCAAGCGATGTCGTTCTGCGCGACCGCGGGCGACGGCACGACGATCAACTGCGCGCCGCGCACCACCTCGCCGATATCGGCGCTCGCAAGCTCGATCGCCACCTCGCGCGCGCCGTCGGCATCCTTCAGCACGATCGATCCGGCATCGATCACCGGCTGCAAGGCGGCGCGGTCGCGGCGCCACAAGCGGACCTGATGGCCGCTGGCCGCGAGGTCGGCCGCAGCGGCGTAGCAACCGTTGCCGCCACCGAGAATGGCGATGTTCATGTCGCGGACGCTTCCGTTTGGACGCAGCAGGATGCGTCCCTATCAACAGACATGGCTGGCACGTTGCTTTTGGCGAAACCGGCTGTCAAGCCGGGGCCACACGGAGGCGAGGCCCGCTCACATGGCCCTCAACGCCAGCGTGTTCACGAGGTCGGAAACGACAACGGCACCTTGCGGTGCCGTTGTCTGCCACATCGGATCGTGGCGACCCCTAGGGGATTCGAACCCCTGTTACAACCGTGAAAGGGTCGTGTCCTAGGCCTCTAGACGAAGGGGTCAGGAAACTAAATCGACTCGATGCGTGCTGACGTGTGGTGGAGGTAAGCGGGATCGAACCGCTGACCTCTTGCATGCCATGCAAGCGCTCTCCCAGCTGAGCTATACCCCCAACGGGCCGCACGGCAACGCGCCTCGAGCGAGGCCGCGATTATAGGGGTGTTTGGGTTCGCGGCCTGCCGACGGGATCACTCCAGTGCGGCGTTCAGGCGCCCGAGCACGACCGCGCGGTCGAACAGCGCGAGCACCGCATCGATCGACGGCGTCTGCGTGCGGCCGCACACGGCGACTCGCAGCGGAATCGCGAGCTGCGGCATCTTGATCTTCAGCTCGGCCAGTGTCTCCTTGATCGCTTGCGCGATGCCGGGCTTGTCCCACGCGGCGACGGCTAGCCGATCATGCACCGCGCGCAGCGCTGGTTGGGCTACCGCGCTCAGGTGTGCCGCACGATCCTCGGCGCTCGGCGGTGCGGGCCGGTCGAACATCACCAGCCATTGCGCCAACTCGACCAGCGTCGCGCAGCGGTCCTTGAAGAGTGCGCAACGCTGCGCCAACCGCGGGTCGGCCGGGTCGGCGGTCACGCTCACGCTGGCCAGATGGCGAGCGACGAGCCTCGCCAGCCGCGCGTCGTCGGCCACCTTGACGTAGTGCGCGTTGACCCACGCGAGCTTGGCCGGGTCCCACTGCGCGGGGCTCTTGGCCATGTGGCTGCCGTCGAACCACTGCACGATCTGTTCGCGGCCGAACAACTCTTCGTCGCCGTGGCTCCAGCCCAGGCGGGCCAAGTAGTTGAGCATCGCCTCCGGCAGGTAGCCGGCCTCCTCGTAGGCCATCACGCTGACCGCGCCGCGGCGCTTGGACAGCTTGAGCCCGTCTTCACCGAGGATGATCGGGCAGTGGCCGAACTCCGGCAGCGGCGCGTGCAAGGCACGGAAGATGTTGATCTGCCACGGCGTGTTGTTGATGTGCTCGTCGCCGCGGAAAACGTGCGTGATCCGCATGTCGATGTCGTCGACGACGACCGCGAAGTTGTAGGTCGGCACGCCCAAAGTACCCGGCGCCGCATCGTCGAGCGGCGGGCGCAAAATGATCAGATCGTCGAACTCCTCGTTGTGGATCGAGATCGGCCCTTTGACCAGATCGTCCCAGCTCACCGTGCCCGACGTCGGGTTGCGAAAGCGCACCACCGGCTTCACGTCGAGCGGCACCGGCGGCAACGTTTTGCCCGGCTCGGGCCGCCAGCGGCCGTCGTAGTGCGTCTTCTCGCCACGCGCGCGCTGCGCCTCGCGCATCGCGTCGAGTTCGGCCGGTGAGCAGTAGCAGCGGTAAGCGGTACCGGCAGCGATCATCGTTTCAGCCACCTGGTGGTAGCGCGCCAGGCGGTGCATCTGGTGGATCGGGCCCTCGTCGTAGTTGAGGCCGAGCCAGTGCATCGCATCGAGGATCTGGTCGACCGACTCCTGCGTCGAGCGCGAGACGTCGGTGTCCTCGATGCGCAGCACAAACTGCCCGCCGTGGTGCCGCGCGTACGCCCACGAGTACAACGCGGTACGCGCCGTCCCGAGGTGCAGGAAGCCGGTCGGCGACGGGGCGATGCGGGTGCGGACTGTCATGGGTTTTATGGGCGCTGCGCGCTGGCGCCCGGGGCGGGAGTCACCGGATCGCGTCGAGCCCGCGCGCCAGGTCGGCCTTCAGGTCGTCGAGGTCTTCGAGGCCGACCGCGATGCGGATCGTGCCCTGCGTGATGCCGGCAGCCAGCCGCTGCACCTCGGTCAGCCGCGCATGCGTGGTGCTCGATGGGTGGGTGATCGCGGTCTTGGTGTCGCCGAGGTTGGCAGTGATCGAGCACACCCGCGTGGCGTCGATCACCGCGAACGCGTTGGCGCGCGCGCGATCGGCATCCTTGCCGCGCACGACGAACGACGCCACCGGCCCGCCGATGCCGCTTTGCTGCCGCATCGCCAGTTCATGCTGCGGATGCGACGGCAGCGCCGGGTGGTAGACACGCTCGACCGCCGGATGCTGCTCGAGCCAGCGCGCCAGTTCGAGCGCGCGCGCGCTCTGCTCGCGCACCCGGATCGACAGCGTCTCCATGCCCTTGAGCACCACCCAGGCGTTGAACGGCGACAGCGTGATGCCCGCGCTGCGCTGCACCGGCGTGAACTTCTCGTCGATCAGTGCCTGGCTGCAGCACAGCGCACCGGCGATCACGCGACCCTGGCCGTCGAGGTACTTGGTGCCCGAGTGCATCACGATGTCGGCGCCCATCGAGATCGGGCGCTGCAGCGCCGGCGAGCAGAAGCAGTTGTCGACCACCAGCATGGCGCCGGCGGCGTGCGCGATCTTGGCCAGCGCCGCGATGTCGCACACCTCGGTCAGCGGGTTGGTCGGCGACTCGGCGAACAGCAGCTTGGTGTTCGGCCGCACCGCGTCGCGCCACTGCGCGACGTCGGTTTGCGACACGAAGGTCGACTGCACGCCGAACTTGCCGAAGTCGTTGAGCAGCCGGATGGTCGAGCCGAACACGCTGTGCGAGCAGATCACGTGGTCGCCCGCCTTCAGCAGGCCGAGCAGGATCATCGTGATCGCGCCCATGCCGCTGGCGGTGCCGATGCACCCCTCGCTGCCCTCGAGCGCGGCCAGCCGCCGCTCCATCATCGTGACGCTGGGGTTGGTGAAGCGGCTGTAGACGAACGCTTCTTCCTCGTTGGCGAAGCGCGCCGCCGCGGTGGCGGCGTCGGGGTGCACGAAGCTGCTGCTGATGAACAGCGCCTCGGAGTTCTCGCCCCACTGGCTGGGTGGCAGCCCTTCGCGCACGGCCAGCGTGTCGAGCTTGGCGTCGCGCGGCAGTCGTGTGCGCGGCAGCTTCTTGTCACCCATCGGATTCAGCCCTGTGCCGCGCTGTGCAGCGCCAGGCGCGAGCGCAGCGCGTCGTCATCGTCGTCGCCGGTCGCCGCGCGCGGAGCGCTGCTGGCCTCGCTGACGTCGCCGGTGACGTAGTGACCGTCGAAGCACGATGCCTCGAAGCCGTCGAGCTTCGGGTTGAGCGCCTTGACCACGCGCTTCATTGCGTCGACGTCCTGGTAGATCAGCGCATCGGCGCCGATGAAGCGGCGGATCTCCTCGACGCTGCGGCCGTGGGCGATCAGTTCCTCTTTGGTCGGCATGTCGATCCCGTACACATTGGGATAACGCACCGGAGGCGCCGCCGAGGCCATGTAGACCTTGCGCGCGCCGGCCTCGCGCGCCATCTGAACGATCTCCTTGCTGGTGGTGCCGCGCACGATCGAGTCGTCGACCAGCAGCACGTTGCGGCCGCGGAACTCCTGCACGATCGCGTTGAGCTTCTGCCGCACCGAGCGCGCGCGCACCGCTTGCCCCGGCATGATGAACGTGCGGCCGACGTAGCGGTTCTTGACGAAGCCCTCGCGGTACGGCTTGCCGATCTTGGCCGCCAGTTGCATCGCCGACGGCCGGCTCGATTCGGGGATCGGAATCACGACGTCAATCTCCGACGGTGGCATCGTCGAGATCACGCGCTGCGCCAGCGTCTCGCCGAGGTTCAGCCGCGCCTGATAGACCGACACGCCATCCATCACCGAATCGGGCCGCGCCAGATACACGTACTCGAACATGCACGGATTCAGGCTCGGTGCCTCGGCGCATTGGCGCGCATGCACGCGGCCCTGCAGATCGATGAAGATCGCTTCGCCGGGCGCCACGTCTCGCTCGGCGCGGTGGCCGGTCCCTTCGAGCGCGACGGTCTCGCTGGCCACCATGATCTCGCCGCCGCCGGCCGACGGCGTGCGGCCGAACACCAGCGGCCGGATGCCGTACGGGTCGCGGAATGCGAGCAACCCGTGGCCGGCGATCAGCGAGATCACCGCGTAGGAGCCGCGCACGCGCCGGTGCACCGCGCGCACGGCGTCGAAGATCACGTCGGGCGACAGCACGCGGTCGCGCCCGGCACGCTCGATCTCGTGCGCCAGCACGTTGATCAGCACCTCGGTGTCGCTGCCGGTGTTGATGTGGCGACGATCGACGTCGAACAGTTCCTGCTTCAGCGCCGCGGCGTTGGTGAGGTTGCCGTTGTGCACCAGCACGATGCCGTACGGTGCATTGACATAGAACGGCTGCGCCTCCTCCTCGCTGTAGGCGTTGCCGGCGGTCGGGTAGCGCACCTGGCCCAGACCGACGCTGCCCGGCAGCGCGCGCATGTTGCGCGTGCGGAAGACGTCGCGCACCATGCCGCGTGCCTTGTGCATGAAGCACTGCGTGCCCTGCATCGTGACGATGCCGGCGGCGTCTTGTCCGCGGTGCTGCAGCAGCAGCAGCGCGTCGTAGATCAGCTGGTTGACCGGTGACTGCGAGATGACACCGACGATGCCGCACATGGATGAAAACCTCTTACCGCGAATCCGATTGTCAGGCCTGCAGGTGCCGCGACAGCGCCGGCGGCAGCACGGGTTTGAGCCCCGACAGCAGCACGCCGAGCCAAGCCGCGCCATGCGACGATTGCCACGCGCCGGCGCGCACGGCCGGCGTGAACGACACCACGGTGGCCACCGCCAGCAGCAGCACGAGCGCGCGCACGAGGCCGAACACGCCACCGAGCGTGCGGTCGATCAGCGTCAGCGGCGTCGCGTGCACGATCAGCCGGATCAGCCGCGCCGTCAGCATCCACGCGATCAGCGCCAGCACGAACACCACGGTGAATGCCGCACCGTGGTTCAGCGCCGATCCCGGCGCACCCACCGGGATGCGCGGCGCCACGTCGGGCGTCATCGTCTGCGCGACAACGAACGCCGCCGCCCACCCGAGCAGCGACAGCACCTCGAACACCAGGCCACGCACCAGGCCGACCAGCACCGACGCCACCAGCACC
>DASTZF010000266.1:0-3756 GCA_035764445.1 Burkholderiaceae bacterium | reverse complement strand
CGCCGCGCGCGGCGAGCTCGCGCGCGGTGACCAGCCCGATGCCGGTGTTGGCGCCGGTGACGAGCGCAACGCGTCCGCGCAGCGCCGGGTGGTTGTCCTGCGTCATGGGGCGCGAGGGTAGCCGAAGTGCAGGGTCGCTCGCGCCTTCGCATCGCCGCAGGATTCCACCAGTAGCCCGCCCATCCAGCGCACAGTACGCTGCCGCGCCGACATCCAAGCTGCGCGGGTGCAGCACGGGCGGCTTGACGTGACCGACGACAAACTGATCCTCGACTTCGCGCTCGACCACGAGGCGACGCAACCGAATCGCGTGTTCCTCACGCAGCCGATCGGCGGTGGCCGCGTGGTCGACTACACCTGGGGTCAGGTGTTCGACCAGTCGCGTCGCATGGCCGCGCACCTGCAGGGCCTCGGCCTCGCACGCGGCGCGCGCATCGCGATCCTGTCGAAGAACTGCGCCCACTTCTTCATGGCGGAGCTGGCGATCTGGCTCGGCGGCTACACGACGGTGGCGCTGTTTCCCACCGAGACCGCCGACACGGTGCGCTACGTGCTCGAGCACAGCGACGCCAGCGCGCTGTTCGTCGGCAAGCTCGACACGTGGCCGCAGCAGGAGAGCGGCGTGCCGCAGGGCCTGCCGTGCATCGCGCTGCCGCTGGCGCCGCCGACGTCGCTGCAGACGTGGGACGCGATCGTCGAGCGCACCGCGCCGCTGACGGGCCGGCCGCGACGCACGGCCGACGAGCTGGCGATGCTGATCTACACGTCGGGCTCGACCGGACAGCCCAAGGGCGTGATGAGCAGCTTCGGCGCGCTGACGCGCACCGCGCAGGGCATCGTCGACGACACGCGCGAGCGGCTCGGGCGCGAGATCGAGAGCCGCATGCTGTCGTACCTGCCGCTGGCGCACAGCTTCGAGCGCTCGTGGGTCGAGGCGGCGTCGCTGCTGGATGGCAACTCGCACATCTACTTCGCCGAGTCGCTCGACACCTTCGTGCAGGACCTGCAGCGCGCGCGGCCGACGCTGTTCATCTCGGTGCCCCGGCTGTGGCTGAAATTCCAGCAGGGGGTGTTCGCCAAGATGCCGGCGGCCAAGCTCGATCGGCTGCTGTCGATTCCGCTGCTCGCGCGCCTGGTGGCGCGCAAGGTGCTCAAGGGTCTCGGGCTCGACGCCGTCGTGCAGGCCGGCAGCGGGTCGGCGCCGCTGCCGCCCGACCTGATCCGCTGGTATCGGCGGCTGGGCCTGCGGCTGTTCGAGGGTTACGGCATGACCGAGGACAACTCGTACTCGCACAGCTCCAACGCGCAGGCGAGCGAACCCGGCTACGTGGGCAAGCCGATGCCCGGCGTGCAGGTCAGGCTGAGCGACGACGGCGAGATCCTGATCAAGTCGCCGGGGCAGTTCAGCGGTTACTTCAAGCAGCCGGAGCTGACGAAGGCGTCGTTCACAGACGACGGCTTCTTTCGCACCGGTGACCGCGGCGAGCAACGTGGCGACGGCCTGCTGAAGATCACCGGGCGCACGAAAGACCTGTTCAAGACCGCCAAGGGCGAATACGTGGCGCCGGCGCCGATCGAGAACCAGCTCAACGCGCACCCGCTGGTCGAGCTGTCGATGGTCTCGGGTGCCAGCCAGCGTGCACCGTACGCGCTGGTGGTGCTCGCCGAGGCGCTGCGGCCGCAGCTGGCCGAGGCGTCGGTGAGGGCCGACGTGCAGCGCGAGCTGACGCAGTTGCTCGACGCGGTGAATCGCGAGCTGCCCGCCTACGAGCGGCTGCAGATGATCGTGATCGCGCGCGAGCCGTGGTCGATCGACAACGGTCTGCTGACGCCGACGATGAAGATCAAGCGCAGCCGGATCGAAGCCGCCGTGCAGCCGCAGGTCGATCGCTGGTACGCCGGCGCAGACCGCGTCGTCTGGGCCTGAGGGACGTGAGCAGCGAGGCCGCAGCGTTGCGCCGCCACGGCGGCGACCGCGTCGCCGATGCGCTGCTGGCCCACGGCGTGCCGCGTCTGTTCACGCTGTGCGGTGGACACGTCTCGCCGATCCTGAGTGCCGCCAAGGCGCGCGGCATTCGCGTGGTCGACGTGCGTGACGAGGTGACCGCGGTGTTCGCTGCCGACGCCACCGCACGGCTGACCGGTGTACCCGGCGTGGCCGCGGTGACCGCCGGGCCGGGCATCACCAACACGATCACCGCGCTGAAGAACGCGCAGCTCGCGCAGAGCCCGGTGCTGTTGCTCGGCGGTGCTGCGCCCACGGCGCTGCAGGGGCGCGGTGCACTGCAGGACATCGACCAGCGCCCGCTGGTCGAGCCGCACGTGAAGCGATTCTTCAAGCTGCGCCGCGTGCGCGAGCTCGCGCCCGCCGTGGCCGACGCGCTGGCGTTGGCGCGCTCGGGCGTGCCGGGGCCGGTGTTCATCGAGTGCCCGGTCGACCTGCTGTACGACGAGGCGTCGATCCGCCAGTGGTATGCCGAGGCCGCGGGCAAGGGATCGTCGCTGGCCGAGCGCGCCCTGCGCTGGTACCTCAATCGCCATGCGCGGCGCATGTTCGCCGGCAGCCAGGACGATGCGGTGCCGAGCGTGCAGACGGTGTACCTGCCGCACGCCGGCGAGACCGTCACGGTCGCGGCGGCGGCCGCGCTGGCCAAGGCCCAGCGGCCCTTGCTGGTCATCGGCAGCCAGGCCGTGGTGCGCGCGGAGTCGGCCGACGTGGTGGCGCAGGCGGTGGCGCGGCTCGGCGCTCCGGTGTACCTGTCGGGCATGGCGCGCGGGCTGCTCGGACGCGATCATCCGCTGCAGATGCGGCATGCGCGCCGGCAGGCGCTGCGCGAGGCCGACTGCGTGCTCCTGGCCGGTGTGCCGTGCGACTTTCGGCTCGACTACGGGCGCCACGTGCGGCGCAGCGCGACGCTGATCGCGGCCAACCGCAGCGCCAAGGATGCGCGGCTGAACCGCCGGCCCGACATCGCGGCGATCGGCGATGCCGGCCTGTTCATCGAGGCGCTGGCCGCGGCGTTGCCGTCGGCCGCGCGCTGGTCGGGCTGGCTCGGCACCTTGCGCGCGCGCGACGCCGAGCGGGAGGCCGAGATCGATCGGCAGGCCGCCGAACGCGGCGAGTTCGTCAATCCGCTGGCGCTCTTTCGTGCGCTCGAGCAGGAAGCGGGCGCCGACGCGGTCTTCGTCGCCGACGGCGGCGACTTCGTCGCGACCGCAGCCTACATCCTGCGCCCGCGCGGCCCGCTCGCCTGGCTCGACCCCGGCGCCTTCGGGACGCTTGGCGTGGGGGCCGGATTCGCGCTGGGCGCCGCGGTCGTGCGGCCCGCGGCAGAGACGTGGCTCCTGTGGGGCGACGGGGCGAGCGGCTACGGCCTGGCCGAGCTCGACACGTTCGTGCGCCATCGCGTGCCGGTGATCGCGGTCGTCGGCAACGACGCCGCCTGGAGCCAGATCGCGCGCGAGCAGGTGAAGATGCTGGGCGACGACGTGGGCACGGTACTCGCGCGCACGGCGTACCACGAGGTCGCGCGCGGTTTCGGCGCCGAGGGGATCGAGATCCGTACCGACGCCGAAGTGGCACCGGGGCTGGCGCGGGCGCGGGAGCTGCGCGCCGCGGGCCGCTGCGTGCTCGTGAACGTCTGGCTCGATACGTCGGAGTTCCGCGAGGGCTCGATCTCGATGTAGCCGGGGACGGGATGGGGATAAACATCCCGATTTCCCAGATGCCGACCGGACTTGTCCACAATCGCGAAC
>DASTZF010000265.1:0-6763 GCA_035764445.1 Burkholderiaceae bacterium | reverse complement strand
GGGCCGGCGCACCATCACGTCGCGCACGCGCAGCCGGGTCACGAAGTAGTTGAACTCGTCCGGGTTCTGCGTGCGCAGCACGAAGGCGCCCATGCGCAGCAGATTGGCGCGCGTGACGAGGCCGCGCAGGCGGCCGTCGTCGACCACCGGCAGCGCATGCAGGTTGTGCTCGCTGAGGATCCGCTTGGCCTGCGACACCAGCGTGTCGCTGGGAATCGTGATCGGATCGGCTTGCATCCAGTCGCGCACCAGCATCGACGTTCTCCTTCAGGACCGCGCGGCGCGGAACAGCCGCACGAACTCGGCCACCGCGACGCCGGCGAATTCCGGTGTGTACAGATGCAGCTCGACCGCCTTGACGCGCGAAGGATCGTCGAGCCGATCTTTCAGGCGCGCGACGAACGCGGCGTCGGCCTGCGGGTCGTGGATCGGCCGGCCCTCGCGGTCGAGCGACGACCAGCCGCGGCGTGGCACCAGGAAGGTCCACGGTCCGCGTGCGGCGTTGAGCCGCTCGGCGATCACGTCGGCGGCGGCGCACAACTCGTCGCTGCTCGTGCGCACCTGCACGCGCAGCGCGTCCTGCACGAACTGCGCGCGGCCCTTTGTCTTCTCGAGCATGTCGACGCGGCCGCCGTACGACAGGATGTCGAGGCCGCACGGCGCCAGCACCGCCGGGATGCCGGCCGCGGCGGCGGCCTTGAGCCGATCGGGGCCGGGGTCGCGGTTGCCCTTGAACAGATGCTCCATCACGCCACCGATGCACAGATCGATCACGCCCTGGATGGCGCCGTCGCGGATCATCTCCTCCATCGCGCGGTCGCCCTTGCCCTGCGCGTGGCAGACGATCGGCGTGAAGCCGGCCTCCTCGAGCATCGGCAGCGCGGCCTGCACCGCCATCTCACCGAAGCTGAACGACGAGATCGCGACGCACGGTTTGTCGAAGCGGAAGTCCGTGCCCAGCGTCATCTCGACCATGCCGCAGATGGCGCCGACCGCGTTGGTGATCTGCGCGCGCAGCAGCGGGTTCATCTTCACGATGTCGAGCACCGTGTGGTGCATCGTGATGTCGCGCGTGCCGACGTAGCCGTCGATGTACGCCGGATGCGCCGCCATCGGCGAGGCCATCAGCTTGGGCAGGCCGAACGGCAGCTGCTTCATCACCGAGGTCGCCACCAGCGTGCAGGTGCCGCCGCCGATGCCGATCACGCCGTGCACGCGACCGGCCCTGTGCAGCTCGCCGACGATCGCGGCCGCGCCGCGGATCTGGTTCTGCGACGCGGCGTCGCGGTCGCTGCGGTACTTCTCGCGCACCGTCTCGATCGTCATGCCGCCGCGGGCAGCGACCTCCTCGGTGCGGATGTCGCCCGCGAAGGGCGGCGGCTCCTCCATGCTGAAGTCGAGCAGGATCGGCTCGTGACCGCGCGCGGCGATCAGGTCCTTGACGAAGACGATGTCCTCGCCGCGCGTGTCGAGGTTGCAGATGATGACGATGCCCTTCGTCATGTCGGCAACCCCGCGGTCAGTCCGGCGCCGGGCCGCCCCAAGCCGGACTGCGCCCCCTCGGGGGGCAGCAAACGAAGTGAGCGTGGGGGTCTCATCTCATCACTCGGCGGCCTTCGCAGCCTTCTTCACCTCGGGCTTGGTCAGGCGTCCGATCATGCCGGCCACCGGGCTCGCGCCCTTGAAGCCGTACTCGTTCCAGCGGTCGGACACGCGCTGCAGCATCGCGCGGTCCATGAAGATCTCCTGCGGCTTGTTCGTCCACTCGTAGGGCGTGCAGGCGTCTAGGATGATGCGGCTGGTGATCTCGCGTGCCTCGATCGGCAGGCCCGGGTCGAGCGGCGTCGAGCGGCCGCGGTCGATGATCTGCGCCGAGCGCTTGGGGTCGAAGCGCGTGGCCAGCGCCCACCAGACGCGGTCCATGTCGTCGGCCTCGATGTCGTGGTCGACCACGATCACCCCTTTGAGCCCGTAGTGGCCCGTCGTGCTCGCGATCACGGCGTTGCCGACGTGGTTCGAGTGCCCGGGGTACATCTGCTTGACCGACACGATGGCCCAGAAGCGCCCGGTCGCCGCCGCCGGCAGGTACACGCTCTGGATGCCCGGCACGCGCATCGTCTCGAGGTCGTACCACATCGCGCCGGTCCGATTGAGCGACTGGATCATGTGGATGTCGTTGATCGGCTTGCCGACCGTCGTGGCCCAGAACATCGGCTTGGTGCGATGCAGGATGCGCTTCACGCGCAACACCGGCTTGGGGTAGTCCTTCCCCTTGTTGCCCGAGTAGTAGCCGGTGTATTCGCCGAACGGACCCTCGTCCATCAGCTCATTGGGGTCGATGAAGCCTTCGGCGATGATCTCGGCGTTGGCCGGCAGCGTCAGCCCCGTGAGGTCGGACTTGAACACCGGCACCGGCCGGCCGCGCAGCGCGCCGGCGACGTCGTATTCGTCGGTCTGCGCGCTCACCAGCGTCGAGCCGGCCAGGAACAGCACCGGATCGCAGCCGACCACGGCCGCCGCGGGCATCAGCTCACCGCGCTCCTGGTACTTCTTCATGTGCATGTCGCCGTGCTTGCCCTTGATGATCTGCGAGCCCAGGATGTTCTTGCCCAGCACCTGCGAGCGGTAGGTGCCGAGGTTGGTCCAGCCGGTGTCGGGATCGCGCGTCACCAGGTAGCCCGCGGTGACGAAGAAGCGCCCGCCGTCGTCGGGGTAGAACCAGGGCGCGGGGAACTTCTCCAGGTCGACCGCGTCGCCCTGGAGCACGTTCTCCATCACCGGCGGCCGGTCGACGACCACCGGCTTGATCATCTGCTTGGTGGTCAGCTCCATCCACTTGCGCGACAGCTGGCACATCGTGAGCGACGGGTCCTGCTCCAGCGCGATCGCGATGCGCCGCGGCGTCGTGAAGGCGCTGGTGAACACCGGGATGCTGTGGCCCTTGACGTTCTCGTACAGCAGTGCCGGGCCCTGCTGCTCCTCGTTGACCTTGGAGACGTGGCACAGCTCGTACTTCCAGTCGACCTCGGCCCGGATGCGCTGCAACTCGCCGTTGGCTTCGAGCGCCGCGACGTAGCTGCGCAGGTCGTCGATCGGGCGGACTTCGGTGCGTGCGTTCATGTTCACTCCGTTGGGGTGGTGGGTGCAGGCGTTGGAGGACGAGCAGGCGATACTTCAGCCGACCTTCTTGCCGGTGAGCATCGCCGAGAGGATGTAGTCCATCGCCGAGCGCGCCGGGGTCGTTGCAGCGCTCGTCTGGCGTGCGCTCCACACGGTCTCGGGGCGCGCCTGCAGGATGAAGATGTTGCCGCCGGCGGGCAGGTCCTTGTCGACGGCCCACTCGATGTCCATCGGGCGGCCGTAGTGCTGCTCGATCTTCTTGCCCATCCAGGCCAGCTCGGTGATCTCGTCGTCGATCAGCGACTGCACGCGCTGGCGCTCGAACGGCACCTCGAACGTGCGCGCGGCCTGCGCCTTCGGGTCGACGGTGACGCAGACGAGCTTGTGCGAGATCGTGCGGTCGATGATGTCGAGCGTCACCTTGTTGACGACGAACTGGTCGGGCGTGACCTCGCCCGACACCACCGACTCGCCGAAGCCGAAGTTCGAGTCGATGACGATCACCGAGCGGTCGCCGCTGCCCGGATGCAGCGTGAACATCACGCCGGCGGTGTACGCGTTGGCCATCTTCTGCACGCCGACGCTGATGGCGAGCGACGCATCGTCGAAGCCCTTGTTGGCGCGGTAGGCGATCGCGCGGCCGGTGTACAGGCTCGAGATGCAGCGGCGCATGTGATGCAGCACCTCGTCGATGCCGCGGATCCACAGGTAGGTGTCCTGCTGGCCGGCGAAGCTGGCGTCGGCCAGGTCTTCGGCGGTCGCGCTCGAGCGCACCGCCACCGGCGCCGCCGGCAGCCCGCAGCGCAGCGACAGCCGGCGGTAGCACTCGGCAACCTCGTCCTCGATCTGCTCGGGGAAGTCGTGCGCCTCGATCACGCTGCGGATGCGCGCGCTGGCCGCCTCCAGCGCGTCGAGGTCGCTCAGGTCGACGCCGTGCAGCAGCGAATGCAGGACGTCGCCGATGCCCGCCGCGGCGACGAAGCGCCGGTAGCCCTCGGTGGTCAGCGCGAAGCCCGGCGGCACGCGCACTCCGGCGTTGATCAGCTCGCCGAGCGACGCGCACTTGCCACCGACCAGCGGCAAGGACTCCTTGCGGCAGTCCTCGAACCAGCACACCACCGGCGGCGTTGCCCACGCGGGCGCCACCGCCGGTGCGCGGCCGGTCATCGGCTGCACCACCGCGCTCATGGCCGGTTCCTCAGCGTGCGATGCTGACCGCCCCGGTCGAGCCGTCGACGCGGATCATCATGCCGGTCTTGATGACCTTGGTGGCATGGCCGGTTCCCACCACGGCCGGCATGCCGTACTCACGGCAGACGATCGCGGCATGGCTCATCACGCCGCCGACATCGGTGATGCAGGCGCCGATCTTGGCGAACGCCGGCGCCCAAGACGGCGAGGTGGTCGGCGCGACCAGGATCTCGCCTTCGAGGAGGTCGCCGACCTCGCCGACCGTGCGGCACACGCGCGCCTTGCCTTCGATGACGCCGGGGCTGCCGGCGAAACCGCGCAGCTCGGTGATGGAGTCCGGGTCCGCTACTTCCTGCACCGAGGCCCAGTCGGCGAGCGACTTGTTGGTCACGCCCCAGAGCACGATCGTGAACGGCTCCTGGATCACCTCGGGCGCGGTGCCGATCGCCGGCGGCGCGTGCCATTCCTTGAACTTGGCCATCACGCCCTTGCGCCACCCGATCTCCTTGGGCCAGGTCTGCGTGCCGCGCGGCGTGACACCGGTGGCCCACGCGGTGACGATGTCCCACAGCGCCGACTTGATCTCGTCGCGGCGCAGCAGCCAGACGTCCTCGACGTCGGCGATGACGCCGTGCTCGCGCATGATCGCGCCGACCTCGCGCATCTTGTTCCAGAACACCGAGTGGAACCAGTGCTCGACGTAGAAGAGGTGGTTCTCGACGTAGGGGAACACGGTCTTCGCGCAACCGAGCAGCTCGTCGAACTGCTTCAGGTCCTCGGGCTTGTCGATCAGCGCGCGATATTCGGCGGTGATGCGGTCGCGCTCGGCGCGCACCTTGTCGGTCGGCCGGTCGATCGACATGCCTTGCTTGAGCTTGCCGATATAGGTGGCGATGCCCGACAGCGGCACGTTCATCTGGTCGTTCCACGAGCGGTCGTGGTGGAACCAGCCGGTGCCGGTGGAGATGTTGAACCACGGCTCGCGCGCGAGCTTCAGCGAGCTGAGCCACTTCACGCCGTTGGGCAGCTTCTTCAGCGCGTCCTCCACCACCGTCCACTGCGGGCTGAAGGTCACGACCTCGTCGACCCGCAGCTCGATTGCCAGGCGCGCCAGCTTCTTCAGCTCTTCGTCGGGCTGGTACATGATGACGTCGATGCCCGAGATCATCTGCGTCACGCGCTGCGCCGGGATGTTGGGGAACAGCTTCTGCGCGAAGTCGAGGAAGAACACGTAGGCCGCGTAGCCGAGGTTCAAGAACTCGAAGTGGTACTGCCAGCACTTGATGCCGAGGTTGATCAGGTCGTCGTAGTTCTTCAGCAGGTGGTAGCCATGCGACTCGCCGAGCGCTCCGGTCACTACCGACAGGTCCTCCATGTCGGCCAGGCGCGGGATCTGCAACGCCTCGAGCTCGCGGATGGTGGCTTCCATCTTCACCTTCCACTTGGCTTCGAGCGCGTCCCAGTTCTTGTAGTAGTGGCCGGCGCGCTCCATGAAGTGCGGCACGCGGCTGCCGATCTCGTTGCCGTCCTTCACCGGCACCGGCGAGATGTAGACGAAGCCGTTGATGATGCGGTGATCAACACCGCGCACAGGCGGCACCATGAAGATGCGGTTATTGAATTGCGACAGCGCCAAGTACCAGGCCTCGTCCCAGATGGTGTCGAACGGGTACAGCGGCTCGGGGTAGTGCAGCCCGTCGTAGAACCAGAAGGTCTCCTTCTCGTAGGCGTTGCGCGCCGGGTCGTCGCTGACAAACTGGTACTGGTACGGGTACATGCACTCCCAGCCTTCGGTGCCGGGGATCGTCTGGGCCTTCACGTCATGGGGAACCGGAAACTTCATGGTCTTGTCTCCTTCGCGAGGGATCGGAACCACTGCAACGGGCCGAAAATGCGGCTGCGCATCGCCAGATCGAACTGCAAGGGCCGTGCCACGAGCGGACGTGGCGGTGTCGCACCAGTCGTGGCGCAGCGGCCGTGCGGCGGGCGCAGCGACCGACGGCCCTGCGACGCGACTCGATGATTTGGTGACGCCCGAGCCCGGGCATGCCACCGATTTGACGATTTGATGAAGTGCCGCCGTGCGCGCCACGCGCTGGCACACACGGCGGCGCCGCCGCCGATGCCGAATTCCTTGATGTCGGACAAGGCCGCGGCGACCGCTGCCGCCTATAAGCAGCCAGCTTTCCCAGGAGGGGCGGCACGATGGCCAAGCTCCAGAGCATCGCGCGCGCGGCCAGCGACGACCTGCGCGCGCGCGTGCACTTCTGCGCCGAGACCGGGCAGATCTGGCTGCACGAGCACCGCATGCTGCTGGTGCACGCCGAGGCGCAGGCGATGCTGCGCAAGGAACTGATCGACACGCTCGGCATGGACCGCGCCCGCGGGCTGCTGACGCGCATGGGCTACGCATCGGGCCTGCGCGATGCCGAACTGGCGCGCACGCGCTCGC
>DASTZF010000264.1:0-4653 GCA_035764445.1 Burkholderiaceae bacterium | reverse complement strand
GTGGGCGCCGCGGCGGGTGCGGCCGTCACCGGCAGCACCGCCGGCACGGTGGGTGGTGCCGCGGTTGGCGGCGTGATTGGCAATCAGGTCGGCAAGGAAAAGAAGTAAACCGCCTCACCCCGAGTCACCAAAGGAAAACGGCCCGCTTCGCAGCGGGCCGTTTTGCGCGGGCCTGCGTCGCATCACTTGCGGCGGAAGCGCGTGATCGCCGCGATCTGCGCGGCCATCGCCTGCAATTCGCCCTGCGCCCTGGCGAGGTCGATATCGCTCTTGGCGTTGCGCAGCGCCTCCTCGGCGCGCTTCTTGGCCTCGGTGGCGCGCGCTTCGTCGAGATCCTGCCCGCGGATCGCGGTGTCGGCCAGCACCGTCACCCGGTTGGGCTGCACCTCGAGGATGCCGCCGGCCACGAAGACCAGCTCTTCCTGGTTGTTGTCGGCGCGCTGGATGCGCACCGCACCCGGCTTGATGCGCGTGATCAGTGGCGTGTGGCGTGGGTAGATGCCGAGTTCGCCCATGTCGCCGGGCAGCGCGACGAAATTCGCCTCGCCGGAGAAGATCTCTTCCTCGGCGGAGACGACGTCGACTTGGATGGTGGCCATCGCTGAAGGCTCCCGCGTTTACTGCAGCTTCTTGGCTTTTTCGATCGCCTCGTCGATCGTGCCGACCATGTAGAACGCCTGCTCGGGCATCGAATCGCACTCGCCGTTGACGATCATCTTGAAGCCGCGGATCGTTTCCTTGAGCGGCACATACTTGCCGGGGCTACCGGTAAAGACCTCGGCCACATGGAACGGCTGCGACAAGAAACGCTGGATCTTGCGCGCGCGGGCCACCGCGAGCTTGTCCTCGGGGCTCAGTTCGTCCATGCCGAGGATCGCGATGATGTCGCGCAGCTCCTTGTAGCGCTGCAGCGTCGCCTGCACCGAGCGCGTGGTCGAGTAATGTTCCTCGCCGACCACGTGCGGGTCGACCTGGCGGCTGGTGCTATCGAGCGGGTCGACCGCCGGATAGATGCCGAGCGCCGCGATGTCGCGGCTCAGCACGACGGTGGCGTCGAGGTGCGCGAAGGTCGTCGCCGGCGACGGGTCGGTCAGGTCGTCGGCCGGCACGTAGATGGCCTGGATCGACGTGATCGAGCCGACCTTGGTCGACGTGATGCGCTCCTGCAGACGGCCCATCTCTTCGGCCAGCGTCGGCTGGTAGCCCACCGCCGACGGCATGCGGCCGAGCAGCGCCGACACCTCGGTGCCGGCGAGCGTGAAGCGGTAGATGTTGTCGACGAAGAACAGCACGTCGCGGCCCTCGTCGCGGAACGACTCGGCGATCGTGAGGCCGGTCAGCGCGACGCGCAGGCGGTTGCCCGGCGGCTCGTTCATCTGGCCATAGACCATCGACACCTTCGACTCGCCGAGGTTTTCGGACACCACGACCTTCGACTCCATCATCTCGTGATAGAAGTCGTTGCCCTCGCGGGTGCGCTCGCCGACGCCGGCGAAGACCGACAGGCCGGAGTGCGCCTTCGCGATGTTGTTGATCAGCTCCATCATCGCCACCGTCTTGCCGACGCCTGCGCCGCCGAACAGGCCCACCTTGCCGCCCTTGGCAAACGGGCAGATCAGGTCGATCACCTTGATCCCGGTCTCGAGCAGCTCGGTCGACGGGCTCAACTCGTCGTAGGCCGGTGCCTTGCGGTGGATCGACGCCTTGAGCGTCTGATCGACCGGGCCGCGCTCGTCGATCGGGTTGCCGAGCACGTCCATGATGCGGCCCAGCGTTCCCTTGCCCACCGGCACCGTGATCGGGTCTCCGGTGTTCACCACCGTCATGCCACGGCGCAGGCCGTCGGACGAGCCGAGCGCGATGGTGCGCACGATGCCGTCACCGAGCTGCTGCTGGACTTCGAGCGTGAGGGCCGTGCCCTCCATCTTCAGCGCGTCGTAGACCTTGGGCATCTTGTCACGCGGGAACTCGACGTCGACCACCGCGCCGATGCACTGAACGATCTTGCCTTGTGCCATTTCGATTGATCCTTCAAACGGTATTCGATGCGTGTCAGCCGGAAATGGCTGCCGCGCCGCCGACGATCTCGGAGAGTTCCTTGGTGATCGCTGCCTGGCGTTGCTTGTTGTAGACGAGCTTGAACTCGGCGATCAGGTTGCCGGCGTTGTCGGTGGCGGCCTTCATCGCCACCATGCGCGCCGCCTGCTCGCTGGCCATGTTCTCGGCCACGCCCTGGTAGACCAGCGCCTCGATGTAGCGCGTGATCAGCGCGTCGATCACCACGCGCGCCTCGGGCTCGTAGATGTAGTCCCACGCGTACTGCGACTGCTCGCTCTCGCTGACCTGCAGACGCTCGGCCGACAGCGGCAGCAGCTGCTCGACGATCGGCTCCTGCGTCATCGTGTTGACGAACTTCGTGTAGCACAGGTACACGGCGTCGAGTTGGCCGTTGGCGAACAGGTCGAGGATCGTCATTACCGGGCCGATCAGCTTCTCCATGTGCGGCTGGTCGCCGAGCTGAGTGACCTGGCTGACCACCTTGACGCCGACGCGGCCGAGGAACGCCAGGCCCTTGTTGCCGATGGCTGCCGCCTGGATCTTGCCGCCCGCTCCCTGCACCTCGCGCATCTTGGCGGTCAGCGCGCGCAGGATGTTGGTGTTCATGCCACCGCACAGGCCCTTGTCGCTGGTGATCACCACGAAGCCGACGTTCTTCGCCGGCCCCTCGACCTTGCGCATGTACGGCGAACGGTATTCGGGATTGGCCTTGGCCAGATTGGCCGTGATGTTGCGGATCTTGTCGCCATACGGACGTGCGGCGCGCATGCGGTCCTGCGTCTTGCGCATCTTCGACGCCGAGACCATCTCCATGGCCTTGGTGATCTTCTTCGTGTTCTCGAAGCTCTTGATCTTGGCGCGGATCTCTTTACCGGCAGCCATGAAGCACTCCTGTCCTTAGCGAGGTCCGGCCGGGCGCCGGGCCGCTCCCAAGCCGGCCGCGCCCCCTCGGGGGGCAGCGAACGGAGTGAGCGTGGGGGCCAACATGTTCAGCCGAACGACTTCTTGAACGCGGTGATCGCGGCGGCCAGCTCTTCCTCGGCCGCCTTGTCCAGCGCCTTCTCGGTGTCCAGCTTGTTCAGCAGCGCCGCGTGGCTGCTCTTCAGGTGCTGGTGCAGGCCGGACTCGAAGCCGAGCACCTTCTTCAGATCGACGTCGTCGAGGTAGCCCTTGTTGACCGCGAAGATCGACGCCGCCATCAGCGAGATCGGCAGCGGCGCGTACTGCGGCTGCTTCAACAGCTCGGTGACGCGCGCCCCGCGGTCGAGCTGCTTCTTGGTCGCCGCGTCGAGGTCGGAAGCGAACTGCGCGAACGCGGCCAGCTCGCGGTACTGCGCGAGGTCGGTGCGGATGCCGCCCGACAGGCCCTTGACCAGCTTGGTCTGCGCCGCGCCGCCGACCCGCGACACCGAGATACCGGCGTTGATGGCGGGACGGATGCCGCTGTTGAACAGCGACGTCTCGAGGAAGATCTGGCCGTCGGTGATCGAGATCACGTTGGTCGGCACGAACGCCGACACGTCACCGGCCTGCGTTTCGATCACCGGCAGCGCGGTCAGCGACCCGGTCTTGCCCTTGACCGCGCCCTTGGTGAACTTCTCGACGTAATCGGCGTTGACGCGCGCGGCCCGCTCGAGGAGGCGCGAGTGCAGGTAGAACACGTCGCCGGGGAACGCCTCGCGGCCCGGTGGCCGGCGCAGCAGCAGCGACACCTGCCGGTAGGCCACCGCCTGCTTGGACAGGTCGTCGTAGATGATCAGCGCGTCCTGGCCGCGGTCGCGGAAGTACTCGCCCATCGTGCAGCCGGAGTACGGCGACACGTACTGCATCGCCGCCGATTCGGAGGCCGACGCGGCGACGACGATCGTGTAGTCCATCGCGCCGTGCTGCTCGAGCGCGCGCACCACGTTCTTGATCGAGCTTGCCTTCTGCCCGATCGCGACGTAGACGCAGGTCATGTTCTGACCCTTCTGGTTGATGATGGTGTCGATCGCCACCGCGGTCTTGCCGGTCTGGCGGTCGCCGATGATCAGCTCGCGCTGACCGCGGCCGACCGGCACCATCGAGTCCAGGCACTTCAGGCCCGTCTGCACCGGCTGGCTCACGCTCTGGCGCGCGATCACGCCGGGTGCGACCTTCTCGATCACGTCGGTCATCTTGGCGTTGATCGGGCCCTTGCCGTCGATCGGCTGGCCGAGCGCGTTGACCACGCGGCCGATCAGCTCGGGACCGACCGGCACCTCCAGGATGCGACCAGTGCACTTGACGGTGTCGCCTTCGGAGATGTGCTCGTACTCGCCCAGGATCACCGAACCGACCGAGTCGCGCTCGAGGTTCAGCGCCAGGCCGTAGGTGGGCTGGCCGTCCGGGGTCGGCGGAAACTCGAGCATTTCGCCCTGCATCGCGTCGGACAGACCGTGGACGCGGCAGATGCCGTCGGTCACCGAGACGACGGTGCCCTGGTTGCGGATGTCCGCGGTAGGCTGCAAGCCCTCGATGCGGCTCTTGATCAGTTCGGAAATTTCAGCGGGATTCAGTTGCATGACTTATCTCCAGGGCGTCGCGCCAACGCTCAAGCGGTGAGGGCGACCTTCA